>JASHSV010000228.1 GCA_030038535.1 Candidatus Acidiferrales bacterium | reverse complement strand
GATGGACACTTTGTGAGTCAGCACCAGGCGATCCACACCGGCGATCTGGACACCGATGTCGAACGCGTTGCGCACGGCACCCAGGTAGCCGAACAGCAAAAAGGCCACCAAGATAGACAGCAGCGTGAAGATGGTGCGCACGCGCTTGCGGCGCAGATTGCTCCAGATTAGGGGCAAAAACTTCACTGCATGGCCTCAGATTGCAACTGGCCCTTGTTCAGGTACACGATGCGGCGGGCGCGCGAGGCTGCGTGGGCGTTATGCGTCACCATGACAATGGTCTTGCCGTGCTCGCGGTTCAGCGCTTGGAGCAGGTCGAGAATCTCCTCCTCCGATTTGCGATCCAGGTCGCCAGTAGGCTCGTCGCACAGCAGCAGAGTGGGGTCCGCCACGATGGCGCGCGCAATCGCCACGCGCTGTTCCTGCCCGCCGGAGAGCTGTCGCGGGTAGTGCTTGCCCCGGTCGGCCAGTCCCACAACGGCAAGCGCGGCGGCTACGTGCCGCTTCCGGTCGCTGGCGGAAAGGGAAGTCAGCAGCAGGGGAAGTTCCACGTTGCGTTCCGCAGTGAGCGTGGGGAGCAGGTTGTAGAGCTGGAAGACAAACCCCACATGATGCGAGCGCCATCGCGCCAGCTCGCCTTCGCCCATCTTGTCGATGTGGTCCTCGCCGATTTGGACCGAGCCACCGCTGGGACGGTCGAGACCTGCCAGCAGATTCAAGAGAGTGGTTTTGCCCGAACCCGAGGGGCCCATCAAGGCGACAAAATCGCCGCGCGGCACTTCCAGATTGACACCTTGCAACACATCGATGCGCTCGCTGCCGCGCGTGTAGACTTTGTGGACGTCGCGGACGCGCACGAGCGCGCCCGCCACTTCCGCCCCGGCTGCGGACTCCTGTGATTGGCCGATTGTCGCTGGCGACATCGCTCTCCCCCCAGTCAATCCTGGCGAATCCTGACCCGGCCGGGCCGGCGGCCCGGATTGCCCGACTACTTGACCGTCACGCGGCTCCCGTCGGCAAGCCCCGGTGGGCCCTGGAGAACCACTCGCTCTCCGCGGGTGACTCCGGAAATCTCCAGTTCGGCGCCGGAACTGCCGATCACCTTCACCGCGCGCCGTTCCACGCGATCCTGCTGCACTACGTACACGGCGTCCAGCTCGCCTTCATGACGGACGGCCGCCTTGGGCACGAGCAGCTTCGGCTTGCTATCGGATGCGCGCGGCGACTCCTTTTCGAGGAACGCCACCTTCACGCCCATGTCTGGCAGAATTCTCGGATCGAGCTTGTCGAACTTGATGCGCACCTGCACGGTGGCTTTCTGGCGGTCTGCTGTAGGCACGGCAAGAATCACGTGCGCGGGAATCTGCCAATCCGGATAAGCGTCGAGAGTGGCCGCGACGGCTTGGCCGGGAAACACGCGCGAAATGTAGCTCTCGTTAACGTCCACCTGGATTTCAAGCGATTTCATGTCCACCACGGTGCAGATGCCCGTGCGTGTGAAGCCGCCACCGGCGGAAATGGGTGAAATCATTTCGCCCGGCTGAGCGTCTTTGGTCGTCACCACGCCGGAGAAGGGCGCGCGGATGATCGTGTCTTCCACATTCTGCTTGCGCACAGCGACGGTTTGCTCGGCCACCGCGACGTCTTCGCGCTGTTGGTTAAGGTGAGCGGTAAGCGCGTCGGCATCTGCCTGAGCGGAATCGAGCGTGGATTGGCTCTCGACTCCTTCTTTCACCAGCGTGCGCATGCGCTGGAGGGTGATATTGGCCAGCTTCAGTCGCGCTTCGGTCTCCGCAAGAGACTTGCGGGCGGAAACCAGCTGGGCCTCGGCGAGGTCTAAATCGCGCCTGGCGTTGGAATCGTCCAGGCGGCCGATTACCTGACCCTCCGTCACCGACTTCCCTTCCTCGATCAATACCTCCGTGACCTTGCCGGTGATTTTCGAAGAAACGGTGGCGCGCAGCCGGGGAGTGACGTAGCCCGAGGCGTTCAGCACGGTCGCGGCGCCACCCGCGCTCTCTTCGCGAACCACCGCAACGGTCACCTCGGGCGCTCGCGCGGCCTTCAGCCAGAAAAAGCCTGCGGTCAGGATCAGAAGCACAGCCGGGATCACCAGCGCAATGGCGATGCGCCAGGGCGAGCGGCGAGCCGATTCCTTGCGCTCGATGCGCAGTTCTTCAAGCAGATGCTTCTCAGCAGACATGGGGGTTTGGGTCGGAATTATCCATTCTACATTACAACTCCGCCCAGCCTCCAAAGTTACTGTACGGTTTCAGAAGCAACGAAGTATCGCGCTCGATTCCCTTATTCGCAAAAGATACGTACCTTCCTCCCGTCTTCGCGATCTACGTCAATGTGCATGTTTTCGAGGGCCTCCCGGATGTCCTCGCCCTTCAAATCCGCCAGTCCGGAGAGATCTATGCCTTGCTCCGCGAGGCGTTCGTTTACACGCGGGGGAATCAAGGCTACCCACCCGATTCCCGCCTTAGCCAGAGAGAGCGGCACGCGCATATTCACGTTCTCGCGTCCTGGCCGTTGCACCTGAATGCGCAAGAAGCGCAGCTTCCCGGGTGTGGCGGAGGTTTTCGCTCCCGGCTGTTCTCCGGCGCCTTCCCTGCTTGATGATGCCTGCGATTGCCCTGCCGCCGCGCCGCCGGAAAGCTTCTCCAGCAGTTTTTCCGCGTCCTCCGTGGTGATTTTGCCTTCCTTGAGCATCTCCAGAACCTGCTTGGTCTCTGCAGACATGGCTAGTTCTCTCCTTCCTTGTGTTCTGTGATCCGCTCGAGCGCCTCGGCGACAGTCAACTCGCCGCGCGATAACTGCTCGAGCACTTCAAGATTTGGTGATGGCGCTTCGAAATTCTTGTCCAGCTTTGCGGAAATGGCATTGAGCCGGTTCTTGACAGTCGGATAGCTGATTCCGAAAAGGCTCTCCATTTTCTTGAGCGAGCCATGATGGCGCACGAAGGCAATCACGAAAACCTGGTCTTCCGGACTGAGCTTGCCCAGGGCGGATAGCTCGAATTCGCCTTCGACGGCCAGATGGCACGAGGGGCAAGCCATTCGGCCGACCTTTAGGGGCTGGTGGCACTCGGGACAGAAAGCCTTAGAGATATCCATAACAATATCACCAAACGTGATGAGAATAGTGCAGAAAATTCAGAAAGTCAATGGGCAAATTAAGAAAATGAATGTGCCGCTCGGCCGCCGGCTAACCCTTTTCTGTTCTGTAAGTTACGGCAGAGTCCTAGCGGCTGCCCCAAGTCCGGACAAGCAGTCCACCAAAAATGATGACCATCCCAAAGAGCACCCAGTAGGAAGCGTAAACAGGATCGTTGAAGACGGTGGAAATCTGCGGCCGGCCGCTCATGAACTCGAGCATGCCGTAGACCAGCATGAACATTCCGAAAATAAAGAACTTCAGCCAGTGGCGCTGCTCGATGCTCCAGGGTCCGGGCCCAGATTTTCCGGCCGTCGATTCGCGGCGCCCCACCACAGGCTTATAGCTGCCTCCGCCGTTGCTATTCATATGCTTGGAAGGCGGGCTGCGGCCGTGGATAGCAGTTCCACGGGCGAGGGAAGATCGTAAGTTGCTGTGCCGCGATGAAGCCAGAGGATCTTTCCATCACGGGCGATGAGCGCAGCTCCAGGCAGTTGCAAGACATCGCTGTGCTTTTGAAAAGTGCCTTCGAGGCTGATGGAACACCCCGAGGCCTTTGCCGTGGCTCGGCGGCGGCGGCCTTCGGCCGATGCGAACACAATGTTCCTCCAGTTGGTGCGTTCCAAACCCATAGCACGGTAGCTCTCGCGGTCAGGATCCGGAATGCAAGCCGTCTCGACGCCATGGCGGCCGCAAAAGCGCGCCATCTCGGCGGCAGTGCCCTGCACAACGCATCCCACGCGGATGCCGCGCTTGGTGAACTCGGGGAGCGTCTCGCGCAACTGCGCGAGGGTTTCCGAGTAAAACGGTCAGCCGAAATGGCGGAGCCAGAGCACAAGTGCGGGCCCCTCGGCCCAGAGTTCAGACAGGCGATGAGTCTCGCCAGCCGCGGTGGAGTAAGAGAAATCAGGAGAACGATCGCCGACAGTCGGGCGCGTGGGCATATACGCATTCGATGGGCTGCGACGGCATCTATGGTAGCGCAGAGAGGCGAGGCGGTGTAGGGGCAGGTCGCCGAGCCACGGTGCGTTCTTGCGTGCGCTCGCAGGCACGGCGGGCGATCTTGCAGATTCCTCTTGCGCTTCTACAGGAGCAGGTGTAAGCTCCTGTAGAAGTGAGAGGGGGAAGCGCGATGACGCCGCGTATCGAGCTGCCACAGGGAACGCTGGACCTGCTCATCCTGAAGACGCTGGCGCTGGAACCCCAGCACGGCTGGGCGATTTCCGAGCGCGTGCAGCAGATTTCGAGCGATGTGCTGCGGCTACAGCAGGGCTCGCTCTACCCCGCGCTCCACCGCCTGGAGCGGCGCGGATGGGTCAAGGCGCGGTGGGGCACGTCGGAGAACAACCGGCGCGCAAAGTATTACGAGCTGACGGCTGCAGGACGCAAGCAACTCGAGGCGGAAGAGAGCGCATGGAGAAAACTGGCCGCGGCCGTGGCGCAGATACTGGAGACGGCCTAGGAACCGCTGATGATGCGCGATCTGGCGATCCGGCTCCGTTCGCTCTTCCGTCGCGGCGCGGTGGAAGCTGAGATGGACGACGAGCTGCGCTTCCACCTGGAGCGCCAAACAGATAAGTACGTCGCCGCAGGACTGCCGCGCGAAGAGGCGGCTCGGCGCGCGCGCATCGAACTCGGCGGCCTCGAACAGGTGCGCGAGCAGTACCGCGACGCTCGTGGCGTGAGATTTCTTGAATCGCTCCTGCAGGACGCAGGATTCGGGCTCCGTCTGCTGCGTAAACCTCCGGGATTCACAATGGTCGCTCTGCTCACATTAGGACTGGGCGTGGGCGCGAACACCGCAATCTTCACCCTTGTCCGCACCACGCTATTTCGCTCGCTGCCCGTGCGCGCCTCCAATCGGCTCGTGGTCATTTGGGTAAATAACCTTGAGCAAGGCTGGAGCCGGATCGGGCCGGCGGGACAGGACTACCTCGACTGGAAACAGCAGAGCACCTCATTTGAAGACCTGCTTCTGTTCGAACACGGCAGCGGGACGGTGACCGGAAACGGCGAACCGGAGCAGGTTGCCGGTCTGCGCGTGACCACGAACTTCGGCACTTTTCTGGGCGTCACACCGGTGCTCGGCCGCACCTTCACGCTGGACGAGGCAAACGGCCGCCACAATTACGCGGTCCTTGCATACCGATACTGGCAACGCCGTTTCGCCTCCGACCCGTCGGTCGTGGGCCGCGGGCTGACCCTGAATGGCGACGCGTACACCATCATTGGAGTCTTGCCGCCCGAGTTGAATGCGCTGTGGGCCGTGGACGTAGTGGTCCCGTTCGACAACGACTGGCTCAAACGGGTCGATTCCGACCTCGGCGTATTTGGGAGGCTGAAGCGCGGCGTCAAACTGGATCAGGCTTCGTCGGAAATGAATGTGATCGCGAAGCGCATTGCCGGCGAACGCCCGTCGCGTCGCGGCTTCGGGACCGTGCTGGTTCCGCTGGAAACCGTCCGTGTCGAGTTCATCCGGCCTGCGCTGCTGCTGCTGCTCGGCGCTGTCGCCTTTGTGCTGCTCATCGCCTGCGCCAACGTGGCCAATTTGATGCTGGCCCGCGCCGATGCGCGCCGGCGCGAAATTGCCGTGCGGACGGCGCTGGGAGCCGGACGCACGAGGCTGTTGCGTCAGTACCTTACGGAGAGCGTGTTACTGGGATTGCTGGGGGGCGCCACGGGAATTGTGCTGGCGCTGTGGTGCACGTATCTGTTCGCCCGATTTGTGCCTGCACAAATTCCAGTGCCGAACGCTGCGGATCAAGTGATTCTGCCCGTAGTACGCCTCGATGCCGCTTCGCTCATGTTCGCTGTTCTCATTTCGCTGCTGGCGACGATTATGTTCGGCACGGTTCCCGCGTTCGTGAGCCTGCGCTGCCGCGTCAACGACGCGCTCAAGGAGAGCGGCCGGGGGACACTCTCCGGACCGCGCGGAAACAGAGTGCGCTCCGCGCTTGTCATCGTTGAGAGTGCCTTGGCCTTCGTTCTGGTGATCGGCGCGGGACTGATGATTCAAAGCTTTTCCAATCTTGTGGGCGCGAATCCGGGATTCCATTCCGATCGGTTGCTCACCATGCGGATCAAGCTGCCCGACGACGCAAAGAACTCTCCGTATAAGGAGCCCCGGCAAAGAGCCGCCGCATTCCAGGCATTCTTGAGCCATGTCGAAGCTGTTCTGGGAATCGAGGCCGCTGCTTTTGCCGAAATCGTTCCTCTCAGCCAGGACGATATGGACATGGGATATTTCGTGATTAAAGAGGCGCCGCGTCTCGCGCCAGGCGAGCACTTTTCTGCGGATTACCGCGACGTAACGCCCCAATACTTTCGCACCCTGGGCATACCGCTGCTCCGCGGCCGTGCGTTCACCGACCACGACTCGATGGAAAATCCGAGAGTGGTGATCATCGACGAAGCACTGGCCCAGAGATACTTTCCGAACCAAGATCCGATTGGGATGCATCTGCAAATTCCGGAAGCGGGGCGGCCGGACCGCGAAATCGTTGGCGTCGCCGGCGCTGTCCACGATGTTTCCATCCAGCAAGAGCCGCGGCCAACTATCTACTTCCCTTATCTGCAGAGTCCGGACCAGACGATGAGCCTTGTGGTGCGCACGGGGCTGCCGCCCGAGTCAGTTCTGCCCGCAATCAAGAACGCGATCTGGGCCGTGGATCCGAACCAACCAATTTTTAATGTCCGCTCCATGGACGAGATCCTTTCCGGGGTAACCTCTGCGCATCGCGTCGCTCTGCTCGCGCTGAGTGCCTTTGCGCTCCTTGCGCTCATGCTGGCGGCGATCGGGATCTATGGCGTTACTTCGTACGTGGTCACTCAGAGAACGCAGGAAATCGGCATTCGCCGCGCGCTGGGAGCACATCCCAGCGACGTGATGCAGTTGGTCGTAGGACAGGGATTGAGGCTCGTGCTGGCAGGCGTCGCGGCAGGCCTGGCGGCGTCATTCGCTTTGACGCGGCTCATGTCTGCGCTGCTGTTCGGCGTGCGCTCCACGGATCCCAAGACGTTTGCGGCCGCGGCCGCGGTGCTTAGCGTGGTCGCGCTGGCTGCTTGCTTCGTGCCGGCGTGCCGGGCGACGCGGCTCGATCCGATGGTCGCCCTGCGCCACGAGTAGCGCAGCGGAGTATTCTTCGCCCTCAAATAGGAGTTCCTTTGCCCGCTGCCGACGCGGGCCACATGTCAGTCGTGGCGTGCGCCGCGCAGCACTTCCACCGCGTGGGGAAGCACCGCCGCGACGGCCTGGAGTGATTCCACGGCGCCGCGCGGGCTGCCGGGGAGGTTGACAATTAATGTGCTCCCTCGCACTCCTGCCATGGCGCGCGAAAGAGCGGCGCGCTCGTTCGATTCGCCGCCCACACGCCGCATCAATTCTCCCAGGCCGGGGACGAGCTTCGAGCAGATGGCGGCAGTGGCTTCCGGCGTTGAATCGCGCGGGCCCAGTCCGGTGCCGCCTGACGTGAAGATCACGTCCAGCTCATCGCGGTCGGCCAGCGACGCGAGCAACAGCTTCAGTGGTTCTTCGTCGTCGGAGACCACGTGCCGCGAAAGCACGTGCCATCCGAGTTCGGTGCACAGCGCGGCGACTGCGGGCCCGGTGGAGTCCTGTCGCTCATTCCGGGAAACGCTATCGCTGACGGTGATGACGGCTACGCGCATGACGGGAAGGGGAAGCGGGGTCACGCCGGCTCGGCGTCGCGGGTGGCTTCGTCCTGCAGGCGCAGGCCCTCCATCAGCAGGCCCTGCGTCGATCGCTGGATGGTCTCTTGTTCGCTCGAGGCATTGAAATCAATTTCGAACGTGCCCTCGTTCCAGCTCATGATGGCGTACACGGCCTGCTCGCCCGCGATGGGCCCGAATACGGCATGCTTGCAGGCGCCGCCTGTGAACCACATCTCGCAGCGCTCGGCGCCGCGGCTCACCACCAGCTTGCAGTTTTTCTGCCCCATCTCGAGCGACTGGAGCAGGTCGATGATGCTCATTTCCTCCAGCCGGCCTTCCAGCACGCCGGGGCGTTTCGCTTTCTGCTGCAATTTTTCGAGCTGCAGTCGGTCAATCACCTTTTTCGCGCGGCGCACCAGCTCTTTCACGTAGAACGGTTTCTGGACGAAGTCCTCCACTCCTTCCACTAGCGGCCGCAGCTTTTCTTCCAGATCCGCGCGCCCAGCCAGGAAGATAAAGGGCGTATTTTTGCTCGCTTCGCGGATGCGGATTTTTTCGTAGAACTGCCGGCCGTCCACCCCGGGCATTTTGTAGTCGCACACAATCAGGTCCGGCGATTGCTCGACGACCTTCAGCAGCGCGTCCACGCCGTCGCCCGCCGCCAGGACTTCGGCGTGCGGCTCGAAGCCCTTCACGATCAGGTCGAGAACCAGCGGATTGTCGTCAACCACCAGAACACGAACAGCCTTCATCGCGTGCGCCTCCGCGCGGCGTCACCGCCACGGCGGTAGTCGCCGCGTTGGCCTCCGGTTTTTTCCACTAGGTAGATGCCCGTAATCTCCATGCCCTTATCGAGAGCTTTGGCCATGTCGTAAACGGTTAGTGCCGCCACGGTGACGGCGGAAAGCGCTTCCATCTCCACACCGGTCTGTGCGTTCGTCGTCGCCCGCGCTTCGATTTCGACCCCATTGTGGCGGAGGCGCGTGGTCACGTCAACGTGTGTAAGCGGCAGGGGATGGCAGAGTGGGATCAGCTCGCTGGTGCGTTTGGCAGCGGCAATGCCCGCGATTCGCGCGATTTCGAGTGGGTCCCCTTTGGGAACATCGCGCCGGCGGATGGCGGAAAGCGCCGCGCTGCCCATGCGGATAAACCCGCGTGCGCGCGCCGACCGGGCCGTCACCGGCTTCGCCGACACATCCACCATCTGCACACCGCCTCGCGCCGCCGGTCGGTAGTGAGAAAGATCCGTCTTCGACTGGCTGCCTCTGCGCTTCACGCCGCCTCGCCTGTAGCGCGCTCTCTTCACGCCCGCTCGCGCCACAACAGCACGTCCACCCATTCGCCGGCCGGAAATTCTAGCTTCGTTTCCGGCACAACGAGAAAACAATCCGCATGGGCCAGCGCGGCCACGTCCCCGCTGCCCTGCCAGGAGAGTTCTGCAACCTGCGCGTCGCCCGCTTCCCAACTCAGTTTCGCCGGCAAGAAGTGCGTGAGCGGCGCTTTCAGGCTGACGGCGTGCCGGGAGCGCGCCTTCAACAGCGCCAGCGGACGTGCTTCGGTTCCGGAAAGCACATCCACCAGCGGCACTCCGAACAACTCGAACGTAACCATCGTCGAGACCGGATTTCCCGGCAGGCCCAGAACCGGTTTCCCTCGGCACAGGCCAAACACCGCTGGCTTTCCGGGACGAATCGCTACGGAATCAAATCTGAACTTCGCACCCAGCTCGCGGAGCACTTCTTCCACCAGGTCGTACTTTCCCATCGAAACGCCGCCGGAAAGTACCAGCGCATCGGCGTCGAGTCCGGCTTCGATTCTCTCGCGCAGCGCCGTCCGATCGTCGGGAGCGTTGCCCAGCGGGAGGGGCGCCCCGCCGGCCAAAGTAACTTGCGCGGCGAGAGAGATGCTGTTGCTATTGCGAATCTGGAATGGCCCTGGCAGTTGTGCGACCGGCACAACTTCGTCTCCAGTGGAAAGAATCGCGACGCGTGGCCGCGCAAACACAGCCACTGCTGGGTGTCCGAACTGTGCCGCGATGGAAACGTCCGCGCAGTTCATTCGCTGCCCGGCTGCGAGTACTCGGGCGCCGGCCTTGGCTTCGCGTCCTCGCGGCACCACGTTTGAGCCTTTCACCACGCTCCGACGGATCACCACCGCCCCGGCCGACGGCTCGGTGTGCTCGATCATCACGACGGCATCCGCTCCAGAAGGAACTGCGGCTCCGGTCATGATCTGAACACATTGGCCCGAGGCCACCTCTCCGCGGAATTCGCTACCGGCACGAATTTCGCCCACGAGCTTCAGGGTCGTCGGAACGGCCGCAACGTCGGCTGCCCGTACCGCGAAGCCATCCCGTGTGGAGCGGTCGAACGGGGGCGCGTCGCGGTCGGCCGCGAGCGGCTCCGCCAGCACGCGGCCCGCGGCTAGCTCGAGCGCCACCCTCTCCCGCTCGCGAGGCCTTGCGTGCACACACTCAGTCGCTGCCTCTGATACAAGCCGGCGGGCGTCGATGTAGGAAATCATGGACGGCGAAGGCTCAGAGCCAGGAGGCGAGCTTGGTGCCCGGCAACAAGAACGTGGCTTCTCGCTCCGGGCCCGTGGAAATCATGCCGATCTCGACGCCGAGCGCGTCGGAAATAAATTTCAGGTAATCGCGGGCGGCCCCGGGCAGGGCGCCCGGATCCTTCAAGCCACTGGTCGGCGCCATCCAGCCGGGCAGGGTGCGGTATTCCGGTGTCACGTTTTCCAGGGTTTCCACGTCCGGCGGCATCTCGGTCAGCGGCGTGCCCTTATAGCGGTAGCCGGTGCACACCTGAATTTCGCGCTGCGCGTCGAATACGTCCAGCTTGGTCACCACCAATGAATCGATGCCGTTAATCTGGACGGCGTAGCGCAGCATCGCCAGGTCGAGCCAGCCGCATCGGCGAGGGCGGCCGGTCACCGCTCCAAATTCCTTGCCGCGCTCGCGAAGATCGCGCGCCTCCAGATCGGGCATTTCCGTAGGAAAAGGTCCCCCGCCCACGCGCGTCGTATACGCTTTGGTGATGCCGGCCACTCCCGTGATGCTGTGCGGAGGCAATCCCAGGCCTGTGCAGGCGCCCCCCGCGGTTGAATTCGATGAGGTCACGAACGGATAGGTGCCGTGGTCGATGTCCAGCATGGTGCCCTGCGCGCCTTCCAATAGCACGCGCTTCCCTTCCGCGATCATGCGATTCAGCAGCGCCGAAGTATCCGCGACGAACGGCCGCAGCCGTTCCCCATACTTCTCGTACTGCTCTACTATGCCAGATATCTCCAGCGGCTTTCCAAATGCGGCGCGGCAAATGGCGTCTTTCTCGGCGGCCAGACGTCCGAGCTTTTCGCGGAAACAGGCGGTGTTCATCAGGTCGCACACGCGGAGTCCGCGCCGCGACATTTTGTCTTCGTAGGTCGGACCGATTCCGCGCGAAGTGGTGCCGATTTTCGACGCCCCGCGAGCCGCCTCCGCCGCAATTTCCATCTGGCGGTGATACGGAAAAATCAAATGCGCGCGATTGCTCAAAAACAGGCGGCCCGTCGCGTCGTAACCGGCCTTGCTCAAGGCATCCATCTCCGCCACGAGGGCGGCTGGATCTACGACCACGCCGGCGCCGATCACCGCGAGTTTGCCGGGCCGCAAAATGCCGCAGGGGATGAGCTGAAGGATAAAGCGATGGCCGTTGAAGATCACCGTGTGGCCGGCGTTGTGGCCGCCGCTATAGCGCGCCACGACGTCGAAGGATTGGGCCAGGTAATCGACAACCTTGCCCTTGCCTTCATCACCCCACTGCGCCCCGACGATTAACACCGCCGCCATCTGCCTCTCTCCGGTCTCTCAGTTCGTTCTGCGCCCCTACGCCAAGCCGTGCGTCCGCACGCTCCCCCGCCCGATTCCTCCAACACACGCTTCATGCTGCCGGAATAGCTACCGGAAGGCGGGACAAGTAATCCAGTGAACTATCGTACCCTTAGGGTTTAACCGAAGGCAATCGCGAAACAAGTCGCCGGACCGCGTTGCCCCTCCTGGTCGCGCGTGCGCCCCACTGCGCCGAACGATTACACGTGCGACGAGACGAATTTGGCCACTTCTTCTTTCGGCAGGTTTCCTACCAGCTGGCCCACCACTTCGCCGCCCTTGAACAGAAGCAGCGTCGGAATCCCCCGAATATTGTACTGTGACGGCGTCACCGGACTCTCGTCCACATTCATCTTCACTACTTTGATCTTGCCCGCGTTCTCCTGAGCTACCTCTGCCACCGTGGGCCCGAGCATCAGGCACGGCCGGCACCATTCGGCCCAGAAATCCACCATCACCGGCTGCGACTTGCTGGCCTCAATCACGTCGCTTTTGAAATTTTCGTCGTTCACATGCCCCAAAGAATCTGCCATGTCTGTCCGCGCTCCTTTGCGGCATTACTCTGATTCTCGACACTCTTAGATGCTACACCAGAATGCGTGTTACGTGTCCGGTCTGAAAGCCGTACCGGTTCCAGATTATCCCGCCCGCACCGCTCGGGCGCGTTCGTACACATCCAGATACTTCGCTGCGGCGACTTCCCACGAAAAGTTTTGGGCCATGGCGTTCTGCATGAGTTTCGCCCACGCCGGGCGGTTACGGTAGCACGTGAGCGCCCAGCGCAGCGTGTCGAGCAGCGCCGGCCCAGTGGCGTCCCAGAATTTGAAGCCGGTCCCGCGCCCTGCAGCCGGCTCGAAGGGCTCGACCGTGTCGTCGAGGCCCCCGGTAGCGCGCACCAGCGGGATCGTTCCATAGCGCATGCTGTACATCTGGCTGAGCCCGCAGGGCTCGTAGCGCGACGGCATCAGGAACAGGTCTGCGCCCGCCTGGATTTTGTGCGCCAGCACGTTGTCGAACCCAATGCGCACTCCCACGCGGTCCGGCCGGGCATCCGCCAGCATGCGGAAGAAAGCCTCGTAACGGTGATCGCCCGAGCCCAAAGCCACGATGGCCACGTCCTCATCCAGGAATTCGCGCGCCACGTGGGCGATCATATCGAATCCCTTCTGCTCCACGAATCGCGAAACAATTCCCACCACCATCCGCTCGCTGTTCTCCGCGGGCATGCGCAGCTCGCGAAGCAGGTCCTGCTTGCAAATGGCCTTGTTGGTCGTGCCTGCCGCCGAATAATGCGCCGCAATCCACCGGTCGTTTTCCGGGTTCCAGGTGGAGTAATCGGCGCCATTCAGGATGCCCACCAGTCGCGATGACCTCGCCCGTGTGACCGCATCCAGGCCAAAGCCGAATTCGGGCGTCTGGATTTCCTCCGCGTATTTCCGGCTCACCGCCGTCAGGTAGTCTGCAAATAGCAGTCCCCCCTTCAGAAAATCCACGTCGCCCCAGAATTCCAACGCATTGACGTGGAACAGATGCCCCGGCAGCCCGATACGCCACATCACATCCTGCCCGTAGCGTCCCTGGTAGGCCATGTTGTGCACGGTAAAGACGACCGGGATCCGCGCGAACGACGGGTCAAAACCGTAGACGCCTCGCAGCAACACCGGAACCAGCGCCGTCTGCCAGTCGTGACAATGCATCACGTCCGGCTGCCACACCTGCTTTGCAATCTCGATTACCGCGCGGCTGAACAGAGTGAAGCGTTCGGGGTTGTCTCCGAACTCTCCGCCGAATTCGCCGTAAAGACCGTTGCGGTCGAAAAACTCCCCCGCATCGACGAAAAAGTAGCGCACGCCCCGCAGCGGGTCGCCTTCTCGAATCGCGGGAAAATGCATCCGTGGCCCGATGGGGATGGTCAGGCTCGACAGCACCACGCTCCGCGTCCCGATCCCCCGGTAGAGCGGAAGCACCACAGCCACGTCGTGCCCCATCGCGGAGAGGGCGCGCGGAAGCCCTTCGAGCACGTCGCCCAGCCCGCCCGTCTTCGCGTACGGCAGGGCTTCCGAAGCTGCAAATAGAATTCGCATCGCTTGACGCGCGAGGCATTCACGGTAAAGGAGGAAGCGGCGACCGTCAAGCGCGTTCGCGGCCAGCCGTTGGCCGCTGCGCGGCAAGGATTCTCGAATCCCTGCTACACTCGCGCGCCATGGGGCAGCGACTCGGCCAACATTTCCTCGTGGATGCGGCCTGGCGCGGGCGAGTCCTCGACGCGCTGCAAGTTGCCGCCTCCGATTCCTGGATTGAAATCGGCTCCGGCCGGGGCGAAATGACTGCGGAACTTGTCCGCCGTGCCGCGCGTGTCTTCGCTATCGAAAAGGACCCCCCGCTCGCGCATCATCTTCGCCGCCTCGCTGCGACAACGCCTAACCTCACGCTGCTCCAGGCCGACGTCTTGAAGGTCGACTTCGAGGCGCTTATGAGCCGTAGCGAACAAGCTGCGCCCGGCGCCCGCATTCTCGTCTATGGCAGCCTGCCGTACTACATCACCTCTCCGATCCTCCACAGGCTCTTCCCGCACGCCGCGCGCCTGGCTGGGATTTACGTAATCATTCAGCAGGAAGTGGCGGAGCGCCTGGTGTCGCGGCCGGCCACGCGCGAGTATGGTTATCTCTCCGTGGCCGCGCAGTTCTACACGCGGCCGGAAATCGCGCTGACCATTCCGCCGGGCGCTTTTCGCCCGCCGCCACGGGTCACCTCATCGTTGATGCGCATGCGCGCCCCGGGCGCTGGTGCGCAGCTCGGAATCTCCGACCCGCGGGAATTTCTGGGTTTTGTGCAGGCCTGCTTCGCACAGAAAAGGAAAAAACTGTTGAACAACCTGCAAGCGCTCGCCCCCCGGGCTCAGGCCGTCACCTGGCTCGCGGCGGCACAGGCGCCGGCTGCGGCGCGCGCGGAGGAGCTCACGCTGGCGCAGCTCGCCTCCGTTTGGCGCGCTGCAGCTATTTCGGGGGCAACGTATCGCGCACAGCGATCAGACGATTCGGATGGTTCGTCATGATTCCATCCACTCCGATAGCAGCCAGCACGCGCATCTGCGCCGGCTCGTTGATGGTCCAGGTGACTACCTTCAGGCCGCGCCGGTGCGCGTCGCCGACGAGCTCCGGATTCACGCAATCGCCGCGAGGCCCGATCTGTCGCGCGCCCACTCGCACCGCCTCTTTCACCATGTCCTCGCCACCGGATTCAAACAGCAGCCCGGTCATCAGCAGCCGGTCGAGCTGGTGGATGCGGTCGAGCACGGAAGCGTCGAAGCACAACACCACTGCCGCCTTCGATTCCTTTCTGCCCCGCAGCGCGCTGATTACGGCCCGTTCCACGCCGTAACCCGCTCCACCCTTGATCTCCAGATACAGGCTCAAATCCGCTTGGCCAGCCAGGTCGAGCAGCTCTTCGATCGCGGGCATTTTCTCCCCGGCAAATTCCTTGGAAAACCAGCTCCCGGCGTCGAGCTCGCGCAGCTCGTTGAAGGTGTAGTTCTTAACGAGGCCGTCTCCAGATGTCGTGCGGTTAAGCGTGGCGTCGTGCACGATGATCAGCCGCCCGTCACGCGAAAGGTGCAGGTCCGTTTCGATGCACTCCGCCCCCATTTCTACGGCGCGGCGGAAGGCGGCCATCGTGTTCTCTGGCGCTGCGGCGGAGGCGCCGCGGTGCGCGATCACCCAAGGCAGGCGCATGCGGCCAGTATCCTAGTGTGCTTCGCCGCTGGGGGAAAGGGCTATCCGGCTGCTATGTCCCCGCACCCGTACGTTGCCGGAGCATACTCAGAATCATGGCGATCTGGCCGGAATGGTAAATCACGTGTTGCACGATTCCCTGGAGCATCATTTCGTAGGGATAGGCTCGCCCCGGAACCTGCTTCGCCAGGTCCTCGACGGGAAAGCCCCGGAGTCTCGCTTCGAGCAGGTCTCGGCTTCGGTTCCATCGCGCGAGCAGCTCGTCCCACGGAATCGGCGGCTCAGCCCATTCCTTCTCCGGCTCCCAGCGCGGGAGCGGACGGGTCGCAGACGTGTTGCGAATTCTCTCGTTCCACAGCAGCAGGTGCTGGAGCAGCGCCGCGATGGTATGGGCCTCCCGCACGGGAGGCGTCGTCGCCATTTCCGGCGATGTCTTTGCCAGGAGCTCAGCGAGCGAAGGGCCGTACCACGCGCCCTTGATCGTCGCCGCGCGGTACGCATCGGCGATTTGCTGCACCTGGTTCACGTCTGCCGCGGAGTCGCGCTGACCATCGCAGGAACTCCGCCGCACTGAGTTTACATCATCCAGCCGCGCACGGCGCCAGAAGCGGCTCTCCACGGCCGGAGGCATCTCCTCCTTCATTTTGGTTGAGCCCATAGCACTCCGCGAGATACATTCCGGCAATGCGAAAAATCTCTGTTCGTAACGCCACGAGTGGCAAGAACCCGGCGATTTGCCGCCTGTCAGAAAGGTCCCGCATCGGGATCGCAACTGCACTCTTGTTCGTCTTTGGCGCAGCGGGTTTCGTGCGCAGCTCCTCGCAAGCGCACGCCGAGGCACAGACGTCTTCCCTCGACAATGCGGCCGAACAGCGCGTCGATTCCATTCTCAGCCAGATGACGCTCGACGAAAAAATAGACCTGCTCGGCGGCGTGGACGGTTTCTACACGCATGGCATTGAGCGTCTCGGCCTGCCCCGCCTCAAGATGGCGGATGGTCCTCTGGGCGTCCGCAACTACGGCCCCTCAACCACCATGGCCGCCGGCATCGCGCTCGCCGCCACCTGGGATACCCGCCTGGCCGAACGCGTGGGTCTGGAGATCGGACGTGATGCCCGTGCCCGTGGCGTCCATTTCCTGCTCGGCCCCGGCGTCAATCTCCACCGCGCGCCCATGAACGGCCGCAATTTTGAGTATTTCGGCGAAGATCCCTGGCTGGCCTCGCGCATCGCGGTCGCTTATATCGAAGGGGTGCAAAGCCAGGGCGTCAGCGCCACGATCAAGCACTACATGGCCAACAATTCCGAATTCGACCGGCATTCGACCGATGCCCTGATCGACGACCGCACCCTGCGTGAGATCTATTTGCCCGTCTTTGAGGCCGCGGTGAAAGAAGCTCACGTAGGCGCGGTTATGGCCTCCTACAACCTCACCAACGGGCAGCACATGACGGAAAATCCGCGGCTCGATTCGCAGATCTTGAAGAAAGAGTGGGGCTTCGAGGGCGTGCTCATGTCCGATTGGGGCGCCACTTACGACGGCGTCGCCGCCGCGAACGCCGGGCTCGATCTGGAGATGCCCTTCGCCCGCTTTATGACCCGCGAAACCCTCGAACCCGCTGTGAACGATGGCCGGGTTTCTCTCGCCACCATTGACGACAAGGTTCGCCGTCTGCTGCGCCTCGCCGCGCGCTTCGGCTGGCTCGACCGCGACCAAACCGATCACTCCATTCCGCGCGACAATCCCCAGGGCCGCGAAGTCGCTCTCCAAGCCGCGCGCGAAAGCATGGTTCTGCTCAAAAATCGCGGCGACCTGCTCCCACTCTCAAAAGCAAGGCTGAGATCCATTGCAGTGATCGGTCCAGACGCCGACCCGGCCATCGTCACCGGAGGCGGCAGCGCGGGTGTTCGTCCCTTTGCCGCAGTGAGTTTTCTCGAAGGCATCCGAAACTATTTGAGCGGTGCACAGAAGACAACCTACAGCCGCGGAGTTCCTTCCTTCGCCGATATGGCGCAGGCCACCGACTTTTTGGCATCCGCGAGCGGCAGCGAGTCCGGTCTTCGCGCCGAATTTTTCGACAATCTCGCGCTCGGCGGATCGCCGGTTGCCAGTTATCTCGTGCCGCATCTCAATTACACCCAGGGCCTTTTCGGCGGCGTCCCTTCCGACCAGGCGCCTGCGCGATGGTCTTCCGTGCGCTGGTCCGGCTACTACATCCCGAAATCCGCCGGCGACTACGAGATCTTTGTCGAAGCCCCGGGCGACAACGTTCACTTTCGCCTTCTGATTGACGACAAGCCGATTTTCGACGCTTGGAGTCACGCCACTTGTGAGCTCAGCACCACGACTCTCTCCCTCGACGCATCGCCACACCGGATTGTCCTCGAACATTTGCGTGACCGCGCCCGCGTGGCACCGCGCATCCGACTGGGAATTGCCGCGCGCAATGGCGAGGTGGATCCTGAAGCCGTCAAGCTCGCCTCCCACGCCGACGCCGCTGTGGTTGCCGTCGGCTTCGATCCCGAAACGGAGGCCGAAGGCTCCGACCGCTCGTTCCATCTGCCCCCGGGCCAGGACGAACTGATCCAGCAAATCGCCGCTGCAAATAGAAACACCATTGTCGTCATCATCTCCGGTGGCGCCGTGGACATGCGGTCCTGGCTCGACCGCGTCCCCGCCGTCCTCGAAGCTTGGTATCCCGGCCAGGAAGGCGGCCGCGCCCTCG
>JASHSV010000227.1 GCA_030038535.1 Candidatus Acidiferrales bacterium | reverse complement strand
CGGATGCGGTGGTGATTTCGACTTGCGTGGGAATGGTGAAGAGGCCCACGGCGCCTTCGATCTTCTGCGTCTGCTTGACCTCGAGGCGGATGAGGTGCGCGGAATCATCGTAGGTGTAGCTGATGGCGAGATTGGGCGCGCCGGCGCCATAAATCCACTGGTGGAAGAACTGGTCCACGTTGCGGGACGTGGCCTCTTCGATGGCGCTCGCGAGGTCGGCGGTGACCACATTGCGGCCGCGATATTTTTCGAGGTAGTGCTTCAGGCCGGCGTAAAAGTCCGCTGAGCCGAGTTCCTGGCGCAGGCTGTAAAGCACGAGACCGGCCTTGCCGTAGATGTTGGGCGCGTATTCCATGGAATCGGTGAAATTGGAATAGACGATGGGAATGGGGAACATGCGCTCTTCGGAGAGCCAGTCGCGGGCCTCGTTCCAGCGCGTGTAGTCGGAAGCGTCGCGTCCGTATTCGTGCTCTTCCCAGATGTACTCGGCGAGAGTGGCAAAGCCTTCGTTGAGCCAGAGGTTGGTCCAGTCGTTGCAGGTGACCAGGTCGCCGAACCATTGATGCGAGAGCTCGTGAGAGATGAGGTCGTCTTCGAGCTCGGGATGTTCGGCGGCGGTGGCTGGATTGACGAGCGCGCGCGTGGCGACGGTGGTGGCGCTGGTATTTTCCATGCCGTCTTCGGTGAACTCGTCCACGGAAACCTGGGCGTACTTGGGCCAGGGATAGGGAACGCCGAAGGTGGTGGAAAAGAAATCGAGCATGGCGCGCGTGTGCTCGAAGGTGGGACGGATGCGGTCACCACGGCCGCGCGGCGCATAGTAGGTGACGGGAATCGAGTGCCAGGTGTCGTCAACCTGGTCAAATTCACCGGCGACGACGGTGATGAGATAGGTGGAGAGCGGAGCGTCCTGGACCCAATGCCAGACAATCTGGCCGTCTGCGGCCGGGGCTTTGCTTTCGAGGCGGCCGTTGGAAATGGTTTCCCAACTGGCGGGGACGGTGATGAAGGTGTCGGTGGTGAGGCGGTCGTTCGGATAGTCGTAGGTGGGGAGATAGAAGCGCGTATCTTCCGCTTCGCCCTGGGTCCAGATTTGTGGGACACGGCTGGGATAATTCTTGTCGGGCAGGATGAAGAACATGCCCTGGCGTGGCGAGCCGTCGTAGCGGATTTCGACGGAATGGGGGTCGCCGCGGCGGGCGGGAGCGGGAAGCGGCACGGTGAGTTTTTCGGGCCCCACATCGAAATGAGCAGGCGAACCGTCGAGCGTGACGCTCTCGATGCGCAGGCCTACGCTATCGAAGGCGATGGCGGGGGCGCCGTCGCGAATCATGGAGACGCGGTGCGTAACGTCGCCGATGACTTTTCGCTGGCTGGTATCGAAGGCGATGCGGATGGTGGAATGGAGGAGATCGTAGTCGCGAGTGGGAGCGAAGGGCTGATCGGCGCGGCTGGGGCCGCCGAGGGCGAGCGCCGCAAGAAGCAGAACGGAGGCGGCCAGCAGTTTTCCTGCGACCGGGCGGCGCCGGGCCGGCCTCGACTCGACAATCAATGGCATTCTTCAGTTCCTCGCGGGGATTTCGGCATGTGCGCTACGGGCGATTTCCGGGCCGGGGCCGGAAAAAAACGGCGCGCGGCGGGCACGGAAAAATCGTCTCTTGATTCGCGCGGCGCGTCAACGTGATTTCCGGCGTACAGTGAGGCACGCGCTGGACCATCATGATTGGATGCGCGGGCGGTTCGGGGAGATTTTCGAGGCGATGACGATTGTTGATTGGATTGCGGGGTGCGTGCTGTGGGCGAATCTGCCCGTGCCGGTGTACTGGCTGGTGCTGCACACGGGCGTGGGGTTCTGGCGGAGGCACGCGAGGGCGGGATATGCGACGGCAGTGGCGGCGGGATGGGGAAGCGCGTCGTTGCTGGCGTGGATGTGCGGGGGGGCGCTGCTGAATGCTGCGGCGGCGCCGCTGGCGGCGAAATGCGGGGGAGCGGCGCTCATCGCATTTGACGTGTGGGTGCTCGCGCACGTGGAAAGGCAAATGGGTGGGCGACGGCTGGTGGGGCAGGCGGAACTCAGCAGCAGCGGAGAGATGAAAACTGACGGAATTTACGCGCGCTTACGACATCCGCGGTACGCCGCAATGATGATTTCGACTCTGGGAGCGTGCTTGATGGCGGCGCGGCCGGTGATGTGGTGCGTGGCGGGGGCGTGGGCGGCGGTGGTGGCGATGATGATTCGCGTGGAGGAACGAGAATTGGTGGCGCGGTTCGGTGGGGCGTATGAGGAATACCGGCGGCAGGTGCCGGCGTTAATCCCGCGTTTCGGTGGAAGGAGTTGAGAGCGGGGCGAATGCCCAACAGGAGACGATAGCGGTGGTCGACCCGCCGCGGACACACATAGTTTGCCGCTCAATTGCCGGCGGCATGCACCTCGGCAATATATCCTCCGGGAAATTGCAGGATCGCCGCGGTCCGCCCATCCGACGAAAAAGGGGCCATCAGAACGGTCGCGCCGGCTTTGGCGGCTTTGGCGAGCGACTCGGAGAGATTAGCCACTTCGTATCCGGTCATCTCCCGCCCGAAGGGGTAAGGCAGCAGGCCATCGGTGACGAATGCTGTCAGTTTGCCGAATGTGGATTGGATGCGAATGCGGCGGTAGGTGTCTTTCGGCCGGCCAATCTCGATTCCGGGCGCCCGGGCATCGTCGGAGAGAATCTTGCCGTGGGAAAAGGCGAGGAAGCTGCGTGTAAACGCGTCCGCGCGGTCTGCCGAAATGTACACGTGATTTTCGGGAATGGTCTGAAGCGCGGGGTATGACGGCGCAGTGGTGTGCCAGTAGAGCTGGGTATTGACGCCGCCGGGGAACTGGATGATTGCGTCGCGCCCGATGGGATCCGGGAAGATGGAGACCAGTACATCGGCACCGGCTTCCCGCGCCGAGCGGATCGCCGCGTCCATATCCGTCACCAAGTACCCGGTGCGCTCCGCGCCGAACGGATAGGGAATTGGCGTCTTGAACCCGAAGACAGAAAGAGTGCCCACAGGCGTCAGCACGAGTTGCGACATGGTGAGGCTGGGGGTCGGCGTCACGGTGAAGACTCCCTGCTTCGTCGTGGTTCCTCCGAAAGTGGAAACGAAACTCTGAACGAAGCGATCGAAATCCTCGGGCGCTAGGTAAACATGCGTAGTGTCATATTGCGGGCCCACGGCCACAGCCGGCGAGTCTGCGGCGTGAATGACCATACTTCGCGCCCCCAGCAGAGTCGAAAACAATGCGGATCCCGCGAATAGTATGGCGGCCGCGAACATGAGCTTTGGATTCTTTATCCTGTGCATAGAGCTTCCATACCTTTCTGTCCCGAATTACCAGGCGAAGCAATCGCAGCCCAGCGTCCAGAGTCCGCGTTCGCCCCAGACGGTGCGGTGCGATTTGTGTGAACCAACAGCCGGGCAGCTGTGTGGCTCCCTCGCTTCGCATGCGGTGACGCCGGCGGCAGTGGAGTGGGAATTGCGTGCGTAACCGCCGTAGGTCTTCACTGGAGACCAATCCGGACTGACGGGGAGCGCCGGCGGCGCCAGCTTCGAGAATTCTTCCGCGGCGTAAACGATTTTGCCGCCCACGAGGGTGAGCAGCGATTCCAGGCCTTTAATCTGCTCTTCGGGAATTGAGAAATAATCCGCGGAGAGAACGGCGAGGTCGGCCAGTTGACCGGGCACGAGCTGGCCCTTCTTCCCGTTTTCGCTCGAAAACCAACTGCTGCCCATTGTGTAGAGCTTGAGCGCCTCGGCGCGATCCAGCCGATTTTCTTTCGAATATAGATTCAGGCCGCCGATGGTGTTGCCGGTCACCAGCCAGTAGAGCGAAAGGAATGGGTTGTAGCTGGAGACGCGCGTGGCGTCCGTACCGGCACCGACGGGAACACCCAATTCCAGCATCCGGCGGATGGGAGGGGAACGATGCGCCTGCTTCTCGCCGTAGCGCTCCACGAAATATTCGCCCTGAAATGCCATGCGGTTCTGAACGGCGATCCCGCCGCCGAGCGCCTTCACCCGCTCGATGTTGGTGTCGGAGATGGTTTCGCAATGATCGAAGAACCAGTGAAGCCCTTCGAACGGAATCTCGCGGTTCACCTGTTCATAGACGTCCAAGGCCCGGGAAATCGTTTGGTCGTAGGTGGCGTGTAGCCGGAACGGCCAGCGGTGCTCGACGAGATGGCGGACGACGGCGCGCAGTTCGTGTTCCATCACGGGAGGCATGTCGGGGCGGGGCTGGAGAAAATCCTCGAAGTCGGCGGCGGAGAAGACCAGCATCTCGCCGGCTCCGTTGACGCGAAAGAGGTCGTCGCCCTCGCCGGGCCGGGTGATCGTGGTCCAATTCTGGAAGTCGGCGAGCTCGCCCTTGGGCTTCTGGGTGAACAGGTTGTAAGCCAGGCGGACCGAAAGCTCGCCGTTCTTGTGCAGCTCGCTGACCACGCCGTAGTCATCGGGATAGTTCTGGAAGCCGCCGCCGGCGTCGATCGCGCTGGTGATACCGAAACGGTTCAGCTCCCGGAAAAACAGCCGCGAAGAATTGAGCTGATCCGAGCGGGAAAGCTTCGGCCCTTTGGCCAGCGTGGAATACAGGATGTTGGCATTCGGTTTGGCAATCAGGAGGCCGGTAGGGTTTCCCCGCGAATCGAGGTGAATTTCACCCGCGGGCGGCGGGGGAGTGTCCCTGGTGTATCCGACGGCGCGCAGCGCGGCGGCGTTGAGCAGGGCGCGGTCGTAAAGGTGCAGCACGAATGCAGGCGTGTCGGGAGCGACGGCGTTGATTTCGTCGAGAGTGGGCATGCGGCGCTCGGCGAACTGGAATTCCGTCCAGCCGCCGACGACGCGCACCCATTGGGGCGGGGGAGTGCGCGCAGCCTGCTCCTTGAGCATGCGCAAAGCGTCGGCCAGCGAGGGCACGCCGTCCCAGCGCAGTTCCATGTTGTAGTTCAGTCCGCCGCGGATGGGGTGCATGTGAGAATCGTTGAGGCCGGGAATTACGGTCCGGCCTCCGGCGTCGATCACCTGGGCGGCGGGCCCGCGGAGCCGCAGGACGTCTTCGTAGGTGCCTGCGGCGACAACCTTCCCGCCTTCGATGGCGATGGCCTGTGCTGTCGAGGGCGTGCCGTTTGTCGCGATCTGAGCGTTGTGAATAATCGTGTCCGCTCGCATGCCCGCCTCCCCGCTTGCTCCGATTGTGAGGAGCCTACTCGTGCGCAGCCGCGGCTTTCGGAACGGAGTACTCCGGAAGCTGCGTCGCCGGCGCGCCGTGCACCATTGTGTAGGCGTACTCGACGCCGATGCCGTAGGCGCCAAAGTGGTTCTTTACGATGTCCATTACCGCGTCGTACGTGCCCCGGTGCGCCCAGTCGCGCTGCCATTCGAGCAGGGTGGAAAGGGCGGTAACGGGCCTGGCGCCGGCCTGAATCACGCGCTTCATGGCGTTGTCGTGGTTCAACTGGCTTACGTCGCCGCAACAGTCTTCGACGACATACACTTCGTAGCCGTCGTGAATGGCCTGGACGGTCGGCAGCGCAATGCACGTCTCCGTCCACAGGCCGGCAAATACGAGTTTTTTGCGACCGGTCTTTTCGATTGCCGCGACAAAGTTGCGATCGTCCCACGAATTCATCGTGGAGCGCTCGATCGGCGTGCTCCCCGGGAACACGGCTTGGAGCTGCGGCCACATATTTCCGCTGAAAGCTTTCGTCTCGACGGTGGTGAGCACCACGGGCACGCCGAATACCCGGGTGGATTTAGCCAGCGCGACCACATTGTTGATGATCGACTGCCGGTCGAAATTGCTGACGCCGAACAACATCTGCGGCTGGTGGTCGATGAACGCCACCACACAGTTGTCGGGCGTGAGCAGCCCTTTTTCGCTCAATTTGGGACGGTTTCCGTCCGTTGGTTGTGGCGTCATGGTTTCCCTCTCTCCTTTCGACGGGAGTTTGCGAATTGCCCGGGTCGGCGAAGAAACTATACTCCACGCCTACCTAGTTGCAATCGAGCTCCCGGCCAAGGGGGAAAGTGAGGGCGTGTTAGAAAGACTCAGGTCAGTCGTTGCCCGGCGGTAACAGCGTTCCACGACCCTGACGACGACCATTTACGAGATTGCTTTTGCGAAGAGTGAGCCACCACCGGCTGACTTCGCTTCTTGACAACATGACACGTTCTGTTAGTCTCGCGGCCGCCCCGTACGCACACCTTTGAAGAGGAGAATCCGCTATGACTACCACCACGGAATCTACCGGCATCCTTGAAGCGCTTTCCGAATCGCTCTGGCGCGACGAGCGCATTTTGACGGGGAACGAGCGGGAACTGCTGGCGAATGTACTGCGACACGCGCGCAGCGGCGATGCTGCCGAAAACGAGGTGGCCGCTCGCAAGATTGCCGCTGCCGTCGGGGAGGCCATTGCCCAGCGCCTACTGGAAGTCGAAGGAATAAGCACGGGGCGAGACTTGGAGACGGAAGCCCCATTGCACTTTTCTGGACCGGGACCGAAGCGGAGCGGGCCCGGACCGAAAATGATGGCAGGGCCGGGACCGAAACCGAGAGGACCGGGGCCGAAGTCAGGCGGACCCGGCCCAAAGGCAGGACCAGGGCCGAAGGGTGGACCTGGACCGAAAATGATGGCGGGTCCCGGACCGAAACCGACCGGTCCGGGGCCGAGGAGGGGCGGGCCCGGGCCAAAGCCGTCTGGTCCGGGGCCGAAGGGAGGGCCGGGACCCAAGGCGCATATGGCCGGACCCGGGCCCCGTACAGGCGGAACAGGGAACGCGGTTGGAATGCAGAGCGAGGCGCCCGCACTGATGAGCGGCGCGCCGGTGCTGATTCTCGAAGAATTTCTTGCCGCGCAGGAACTCGAGCGGCTGGCGCGGTACGTGGAAGCTCACGAAAGCGATTTCGTGCTGAGCGAAGTGGTGGCTCCGGGAGCAACCGCGACCACAGTGGACTTCGAGCATCGGAAGTCGCGCGTCCTGTTCGAGCTGGGCGAACACGAGGATGTGATTTCGGGCCGCATTCTTTCCTACCTGCCGCGCATCCTTCCCGCAGTCGGCCTCCAGCCGTTTCCCATTGCGCGCGTGGAGGCGCAGATTACGGCCAGCAACCACGGCGATTTCTTCCGGCCGCACGAGGACAACGGCGACCCGCCGCTCCGGACGCGCGAACTCACTTTTGTCTATTTCTTCCATCGGGAGCCGAAGGCATTCCGGGGCGGAGAGCTGCGCATCTATGATCCGCGCGAGACAAACGGCGAGATGGCCGGCCGCGCCTATCGCGTGATCGTCCCGCAACAGAATCAGATCGTGTTCTTCCCCAGCCATCTGCTGCACGAGATCACTCCCGTAAACTGCGCGTCGCGGGCGTTCGCTGACAGCCGCTTCACGCTGAATGGATGGTTCCATCGGCCGGAATGATGGCGCGCGCGGGCCACATGCCGGAGAGGAGCGTGGCGGGCTGGTCTGCCGCAGCTCCGCCGCACACCCCTGACCACTTCCGCTGCCTGCTGGAGGAGCAGCCCAGTTTTCTGGTGCCGCAGCGCCTGCTCGAAGCGCAACGCGGAAATGAGACGCGGCTGGTGGTCAGCCCGCGCTGCTGGTTTTCCTGGAGCGGTAATCCACCGGCGGAGATCGCGCCGTGGCTCGAATCGTTCGGCCTACACGGCGGCACGGACACTGTATGGATTACCGACGCGGCCACCGGCGCATTGCTTCCCTATTGGATTGGCGCGGAACTGCGCGCCATTCTGGATGACGCGGCTGCCGGCGAGCCGCTCGAGCGCCGGATTGAGCCCCACCTTCGGGCCGTGCTGCGATTTGCCCGCATTCTCATCGAGCCTGCTGAGGAAGCCCGCCGCCATACGGAATGGGCTGCGGCCGTGGAATCGGCGCGCGCCCAATTCGAGCGCGGCTACGTGGCTCTGGGCGGGTTGATTCATCCCTATCACCTGGGCGCTCTCCGCCGCTATTACCGCCGCCAAATCCGCACCGGGGCGTTTCCGCTAGGTGACGAGCAGAGTGCGCTGCGCCACGTGGCCTACAACGAGCCGGTGGCGCGCTTTTTCCATCACCAGCTCGCCGGAATCATGAGCGCCGCGGCCGGGGAGCCGGTGAAGCCCTCCTACGTCTATTTCGCGTCCTATCAGGGCGGCGCGGAGCTGGAACGTCACACGGATCGCGAGCAGTGCGAATTCAGCATCACGTTGTGCGTGGATTACACTCCGGAGCCGGAGTCGGCTACGGACTGGCCCATCCATCTGGAGACGCCGCAGGGAACGGTGATCGTCTATCAGGCCATCGGCGATGCGCTGCTGTACCGCGGCTGCCAGGTGCCGCACTACCGGAAGCGGCTGTGGCGGGGCGCAACGTCCAGCTCTATTTTCTTTCACTACGTGCGCCGCGATTTCTCCGGCCCGCTGAGCTAGCGCAAGCCGCTGACCACGTATAACACCGATAGCATGCGGTAAGAGCTGTAAGCGAACAACGAGGCGTCGGGCGTCATTACGATGGGGGAGATGTAAACCACGCCCGCGGGATCCCGCGGAATCAGCTTGCGCACCGGCTCCATTTTTCCAGTGGCGACGTTGACGCGGGACACGGCTGCCGGCAGGTCCACATCGTCGTAGACGAAGAGCGAGGCGCTGTCGGTGCTCCACTGCACCGGCGAAAAATTGCCGGTGAGTCCGGGGACGGTGCGAGGCGCGCCGCCGTCGAGAGGATAGATTTTCACGTTGCCGCCGGCCCTTCCGGCCGCGAAGCGCCCGTCGGGCGAGACGAGGACGGCGGTGATTCCCTCCGGCGTCAGGGGCTTGGGAGGGCCGCCCTCCAAATCTTGTATGTAGGTTCGGCGCGCGTGGCCTGGTTCCACGGCACTAATCAGAAGCCGTTTGCCGTCCGGAAGAAATCTCGCTTCGCCGTTCTCGAGATGCTCGATGCCCGGCACAGTCACGTTCCGCGGCTGGCCCGGGCCCAGAGGAAGGAGCGTGATGCGTTCGGGCGAACCGGTGAAAATGGAGATCGCCCATTTGCCGTCGGGCGAGAGACCGCCGGCGCTGCCGTCGCCCAGCCGCACGGGCGGCGAGCCATCGAACCGCCGGATGCACACCGCGTAATTGACGCCCGCGGGCTCGCTGCTTTCCTCGAAAAGCACCTGTGTCCGGTCGCTCGAAATGTCCTTCGCGATGGTCCAGTCGTACCAGGTGAGGTCGCGTCCGTCGGGCACTCCCGGCCCCACCGCTTCCATGGATAACCGCTCGTTGTCGAAGGAAATCAGCACGCGGCCGTCGGACGCGGCGTCCTGGAGGGTGACGCCGCCGGGAACGCGCAGCAACGTGCGCGTATGGCCGGAGAAGTCCACGGCCATCAACGCGCGGTTGTACCC
>JASHSV010000226.1 GCA_030038535.1 Candidatus Acidiferrales bacterium | reverse complement strand
GACGTCTTGGCGGCATCATCCACAAGCGCGGCCAGCAACCTGCGAATAGAAAGCAGTGAACGAATCGCGCGCATCACCATCGAGCGGCCTCCTCTCAACATATTGAACATCGGAATGGTGGCGGAGATTGGCGAGGCGTTGGTGCGGCTGCCAGCCAACAATGAGTTCATCGTGTTCCGGGGCGCGGGCGGATGCTTTTCCGCCGGGGCGGACGTGGCCGACCACACTCCGGAGCGCGTGGGGCGCTTGCTGGGCGCATTTCATCACGTCTTTCACGAAATGGGGGCGGGTCACGCGGTAACTGTCGCTGCGGTGGAAGGGCACTGCCTGGGCGGCGGCTGCGAACTGGCGATCTGCTGCGACTTCATACTGGCCGAGGAGTCGGCAACCTTCGGGTTTCCAGAGATCAAGTTGGGATGCTTTCCGCCGATTGCGATGGTGACGCTGCCCAGGATGATGCCGGGGCACGCTGCGTTCGATTTGATCCTGACGGGCAAGACGATTTCCGCGCAGGAGGCGAGCGCGCTGGGGATGGTGACGCGCGTGGTGCGCGACGGCGAATTAACGAAGGCGGTGGAAAGCCTTCTAGGAGAGATGAAGCATCTGAGCCCGCCTGTCTTGCGGCTCGCGCGCCGGCTGACGCGCACGGCCGGATATAAAGATGAGGAAAAAGAGCTGACTGAGATCGAGAATCTGTATCTGGACGAACTGATCCGCACGCACGACGCCGTAGAGGGGGTGCGGGCGTTTCTGGAGAAGCGAGCTCCCGTGTGGACGGGCCACTAGAGCGCGCGGGATCGGGAAAATCCGCCATGGCCAAGCTGAAATTTCTGCATAAGCCGAGTTGAACTTCGTGCCGCAAAGCGAGAGGTCTCTTGCTGGAACAGGGTGCCGAGCTGGAATTGCGGGATCTGGGCGCGGAGCCGCTCTCGGAACGGGAACTGGACGCGCTCATTGGAGCGCAGGATTACCGCGCATTCCTGAATCCGCGAAATGAGTCGTATCGCGAGCGGAAGATGGGCGAAACCCCGCCGCCCCGTGCCGAGGCCATCCGGCTGATGTCGCGGCAGCCGAATCTGATTCGCCGGCCCGTGGTGATCGGCGGCAGCCGCACCGTGCTGGGGTACGATGAAGAGGGGCTTCGCGAAGTCGCCCGAGGCCGCAAGCCGGCCCGGAAAAGAGCGCGTTAGCGGCCGGCAAGCGGCACATCATCGAAACTCGTGTATCCCGTCACCGACATTCATGTGCATATCCAGCCGTTGCGGCAATTCCATTCGCAGGCCATTGAGCAGGCGCGGCACGGCCATCCGAATTGGGCGGAGGTGGAAGAGTTCTGCGAAAAGCCCGCTGCGTTCCTGAAGTATCTGGACAGCGCGGGCGTGGATCGGGCCGGGCTGATCAACTATGTGAGCCCTGAGGTGACAGGATTTACCGCGGAAGTGAACGATTGGGTGGCGCGATACGCGTCAGCGGACCCGCGGCGGCTGATTGCCTTCGGCTCGGTACACCCGCGGTATACGGCGGACGCGGCGGGGGAGACGGACCGGTTGGCGGCGCTGGGGATTCGAGCGCTCAAGATTCATCCTTCGCATCAGTGGTTCGCTCCGAACGCGTATCAGGAGGAACTGCCATCGCTAAGAGCCGTGTACGAACGAGCCACGGCACATCGGATGCCGGTGATGATCCACACGGGGACCTCCGTTTTCCGCAATGCGCGCAACCTTTACGCGCAGCCGATGCTGGCCGATGATGTGGGCGTGGATTTTCCGGATTTGACGGTGATTCTGGCGCACGGCGGCCGTCCGCTGTGGATGAACGAGTCCTTCTTCCTCGTCCGGCGTCACAAGAACTTTCACATCGACATATCCAGCATTCCGGCGCGGCGGCTGCTGGAATATTTCCCGCGCCTCGAAGAAATCGCGGACAAAGTGTTGTTCGGCACGGACTGGCCAGGCTTCGGAATGAACGACTTGAAAGCCGGAGTCGAAGCTTTCCTGGCGCTGCCGATTGCGGAGCCGGCGAGACGAAAGATACTGTATGAAAACGCGGCCAGATTGTTTCCGGCATAAGGCGGAATTGTGCGCGGGCGATTGGAGATTGAAACGATCGCCGTGATTGGAGCCGGAACGGCGGGCCGCAGCATCGCTTGCGTAGCGTTGGGCGCCGGCTACCGCGTAATACTTGAAGACGTCCTTCCGGAACGCCTGGCTGCCGCACTCTCGGAGATTCGCGAGGCGTTACAGGAAGCGGCAGCCCGCGGCAGCGTGTCTACCGAGCCGGATGGGCGCCGGCCAAGCCGCCTCTCCACCGCCGCCTCGGTGGATGCGGCCTGCCGCGAGGCCGATCTGGTAATCGAGACGCTCCCGGATGACGTGGAGATGAAGATAGACGTCTTCTGCATCCTGGAAAGATTCGCGCGGCCGGGAGCCATCTTGGCGGCGAGTGCGGCATCGGTGGGAATCTCGGAGATTGCGGCAGTTACCACGCGCGCCGAGCGGTGCGTCGGGCTAAATTTCTCGAACGGCGCGGCAGAACGACACCTGCTGAAAATAGTGCGTGGCCGGGAAACCTCCGACGAGACGGTGGAGGCGTGCCGGGAGCTGGGCCGGCGACTGGGCAGGGAAGTAGTGGTGGAGCACGAATCGCCCGTGGGAACGCAGTAAGAAATGGGGCGGCCGGGGTAGCAGCGGCACCACCTGCCGGCGGCAGGCAGGCATGTCGTGCCGGCACACGAGAGAGCCCACCGAGCGGAATCCGATACCACCGCGGTCGATGGTGAAATTAGGCTAGGATTGCAAGATGGGCGAGAAGAAGGAAATCCGTTTCACCCAGGGCGATCTGACCGAGATGGACGTGGACGCGATCGTCAATGCCGCGAATAATGACCTGCAGCTTGGAGCGGGCGTGGCCGGAGCCATCCGCCGCAAGGGCGGACCGTCGATCCAGCGCGAGTGCGACGAAATCGGGAGCATCCCGATCGGCTCGGCGGCGATTACCGGCGGAGGGAACCTGAAGCCGCGGCATGTGATTCACGCGGCGAGCATGCAACTGGGCGGGCAGACGACGGCGGAATCGCTGCGCAGCTCGACGAGATGGTCGCTGCGGCTGGCCCGCGAGCACGGGCTTGAATCGATCGCGTTTCCCGCGGTGGGAACGGGGATCGCCGGATTTCCGCTGCGGGAGTGCGCGGAAATCATGCTGCGCGAGGTGGTGACGCACCTGAAGGGCCAGACGCCTGTCACCACGGTTCATTTTGTGCTGTTCGATGCTGCCGCGCTCGACGCCTTTCAGGCCGTATGGAAGGAACTGGTGGAGAAGGGCGAAGGAATTTGAGCAGCAATCTGGAGAAGGTGCGGGCCGAGTTGGCGCGCTACGAGCATCCGCTGTTCGCGTTCGACGCGCGCGACGCGGGCGATGCGGTGGAAGTAGTGATTGAGTTCCGCGCCAGCGAACCTGCGGTTCACACCTACGTCTACGCCCTGCAGCCGCGCGACATCGAGCAGGCGCAATTCCCCTGGACGTTTCAGCGCCAGCTCTACGACTGCCTCCACGACTACGTCGTCGAAATGTTTACGCGCAATCCTCAGTGCAAGGATTGAGGCGGCAGAGTGGCCGCCGGATTCTCGCTACCCAGCGCTCTTGAGCGCACGCCGCTCGCTGAAATTCTTCTCGATCGCATCCGTTCGGAGGGGCCCATCCCGTTTTCCGAGTACATGCGCGCATGCCTCTATCACCCCGAGCACGGCTATTACGCGCGGGCCGAGGCCCGCCGGTTTGCCGACTATTACACCAGTCCCGACGTTCATCCCGTGTTCGGGCGGCTGGTGGCGCGACAGTTGGCGGAGATGTGGGAGCGGCTGGGGCAGCCCGGAGAGTTTATGGCTGTCGAGGGAGGGGCGGGCGCGGGACGGCTGGCTGGACACATTCTCGATTTTGCGGAGCGTGAGTTGCCGGAATTTTTCAGCGCGCTGCGCTACGCCGCGGTGGAGTCGAGCGCGGCCAGGCGGGCCATGCAGGCGGAAACGATCGGCCGTCACTTGGGCGCGGGGCGCGTGGAATCCCGGGCCGATCTTCCGGAGCGAATTCCGGCTGGTTGTGTCTTCTCGAACGAGCTGCTGGACGCCATGCCAGTGGATAGGGTTGTGGGATCAGCGGAAGGGTTGCGCGAGGTTTTCGTCGGTGAGCGCGAGAGATGGTTCGCTGAGGTGACGGCGCTGCCGCATTCCCCGCACATTGCGGACTATTTTGCGCGGCAGGGAGTGAGGTTCGCGGAGGGACAACAGGCCGAGGCGGCACTGGAAGTCTGCGACTGGATTCAGGAAGCAGGACGGCGGCTAGAGCGCGGATTCGTGATGACGATTGATTATGGACACGAGGCGCCCGAACTGTATAACGCGCGGCATATGCGCGGGTCGCTGGTGGCGTACCGGGACCATCGCGTTTCGGAGCAGTTCTACGCCGCGCCGGGCCTGCAAGACCTGACTGCCCACGTAAGTTTCACCGCGCTCGACCTGTGGGGCCGCGACGCCGGCCTCGAACGCACTGGTCTGGCCAGCCAGACGCGGTTCTTGCTGGCTTTGGGCCGCGCCAATGAGTTTGCCGACGTGTATGACGAGGGGCAAACGGAGACGGAGCGGATGCGCGCCCGGCTGAAGCTGAAGACGCTGATCTATCCGGAGGGGATGGGTGAGACGTTTCAGGTGTTCATCCAGCACAAAGGTCTGGCCGCCCCAGTGCTGAGGGGACTGAGCGAATTGTAAGTCAAGGATTGCGTTTGCTTGCGTCGCCAGCAGGCTGCAGTTTGAAAGGTTGCGCTGAGTATTTGGCAACTTCGTCCTGAGCGCCGCCGGTGTTGTCGCGAGTCTCGCGGGCTTTGGCGTAGGCGTTCATGGCGCGATCGCGCAGTCCCGAGAGGTCATAAATCTTGCCGATGTAGATGTCGCTCCACACTTCGGTCCATTTGGGATCCAAGTCGCCGTCGAGGGCTTCGCGGAAGGAGGTGGCCGCGGCCTGGTAATTTTTCTGGTAGAAGGCGGCTTCGCCCAGCCGGAAGTGGGCGAGCGAACTGTTGCGCTGAAGGTCGATGGCGCGCTGGTATTGCTGGATGGCGCTGAACAAGTCGCCGCGCTGCGCGTCCTCCTCGCCGCGGGCAATCAGTGCGCGAAGCCGGAGCTTGGGGCTGGATTTCAGCAGCTCGTTGTTCGGGTCCACGGTGATGCCCATCGGTTTGGGCCTGCCGAAGGTCTCCACGTTGAAATCGGTGCGCGTGCCGGTCACTTGAATTGATTTGAGTTCGGGGTTGCCTTCCGTGGCGATTTTCATCTGCACCGGCATGTTGAAGGTTTCGAGCGCCTGCGAGATGGTGCCGCGCACTGCAAAGCCTTTGCGGAGGCGGATCACGACGTAGTTCAGCTTGAACTCGGGCACGCCGGTGGAGTTCAACCACTGGGCGAAAAAGGCCTGCGTATTGGGCGGCTGTTTTTTCTGGGCCAAAGCGCTCTTATAGGAGAGCTCGCCGGCCAGGTTCGCGAAATCATCCAGATGCGCCAGCTTTCCGGCGTATTGCTGGTAAAACGTGTGCAGCAAATCGGCAAAGGTCTGATCACCGAGAATGGCATGGAGCATGTGGAAAACCACCGCGCCCTTGTTCTGGACAATGGAGCGGTATTCCGGCGTGAAAGGAGTCAGCTCCGAGGCGTGCGCGATGGGCGCCGACTGCTCAAACATCAGCGCGCCTACGGCAAAGTCTTCCAGCGCCAGATCCAGAGCTTCGCGGCCCGAGGTGCTTTCCACGTAGAGCGCCTCGGCGTAGCGGGAAAGGCCGTCGGTGAGCCAAACGTCATCGGGAGTGGCCGCCATGACGCGGTTGCCAAACCATTGGCCGGCGGCAAGCTGCGCGAGCAGGCGCGAATTGGTGTGCGGATCCCAGTCCCGCGGACCGAGCACCAGAAATCCCGGCGTCGAATAGCCGGAAAGATTCCCAGAGGGTAGCTGGCCAATCACGAAATGAGTGCGCTCGAGCGGGCCGAATTCCGAAGAACAGAAGGCCATGGCATTCGAGAGCGACTGGGCGTATTCCTCTGCGAGCCGCGGATTGGAGAGGCTGGCAGGAGGGCCGAAGAGAGTAACGTCCATGCCGCCCGCCTGTCCTGTCTGCGTTTTCCAAGGCCCGGCGAGAAACGAGCCGGCGGGCTCGGGCTGATTTACGTGAAAAGTGTAGAGGAGGCCGACGATGCCATTGTCGGCCGACTCATCCGGCTTCGGTTTGGTCTCGCCCGGTTTTACAGGCGCCGGCTCCGCGAACAGGATCTTGCGCTTCTGCGGCGGGTCGGCCAGGCCGGTGCCCACGACCGTGATGTTTTCCGAAGTGATGATGTTAAATGTGGCCGTGTACGCGCCGCCGGGATAATCGACCAACGGAAACCAGCGGCCGGCGCGCAAAAGGATGGCTGTGTCGTCGCCGACGTAGGCCAGGCGTACGCCGCGAACCGGGCTCATCTCGTCGTTAATGAGGGGCCCCGTGTAGTCAATGGTGAGAGTAAAGGGCTGGCCGGGCAGGATCGTTTGCGGGAGCGCGATCATCAGGCGCATCGGAGATTTGGGATCGCGGTCGAATCGCAGCGCGCTGCCGTCGGCCAGGGTAACGCTTCGAACACCCAGGTCCCGGTGGAGTTCGAGTATGAGCAACGCCGATGGTTCTGTGGCTTCGAACTGGATGACCGCACGGACGGCGATGGAATGCTGTGCAAACAGCAGAGCGGCGCTTACATCGTAGTGAGTCGCCCGAAAGGTGGATCGCGGTGGGGCCTGCGCGGGGGCCGAAGCGGCGATTGCGAGAGCCAAGAGTATGGCCGCGACCACCGTTCGCATGGCGCTCGGAAAGACTCTTCGCATGTGTTCTAGCTTACTCCCATCTTGGACGGCGAATCCTGCTGCGGCGTTGCTTCCCCGGAGAGCATCTCGCAGATCACTTCGGCCGCGCGAGAGATCGCATCGCCGTGAGGTCCGTGCAGGCGGTTCTCTACGCCGGCGAGGTCCTGCTTCATTGTCTCGCGGGCGGCAGAAGAATCCAGCAAACGACCCACCTCGCGCGCCAAGCCTGGGCCCGTAAAATCGTCCTGAATGAGTTCCGGCACCACCGGGCGGCCCGCAATCAGGTTGACCATGGCGAAGTAGGGTGCGCGAATGAGCGGGCGGGCGATGGCGGCCGTGAGGGGGGAAACGCGATAGACGACTACCATGGGCGCACCGCACAGGGCGGCTTCCACCGTGGCTGTTCCGCTGGACACCACAGCTACGTCTGCGGCGGAGAGAGCGTCGTAGGCGGCGCCCCTCGTGACGTAGAGTCGGAGAGCGGGATCGGGTGCAGGGGCGAAAGCCTCGTCGGGCACTCCCGGCGCTGCGGCCAGCACAAACTGCGCACCTCGGGCCGCCGCCAGTTGGCGGCAGGCCGCCAAGAGGGGGGGGAGGTTGTGCGCGATCTCACCGGGACGGCTGCCGGGCAGCAGTGCGACCAGCGGACGGCCGGGATCGAGCTGAAGGCGCGAAACGAATTCGGACCGGGAGCAGGAAGGCTTTACGCGGCCCACCAACGGATGGCCGATGAATTCGGCGTTGACTCCGTTCTCGCGGTAAAAGTCGGTTTCAAACGGAAAAATGCAGAGCGCACGCTCGAACCGCCGCCGCACCACCCGGACGCGCCACGGGCGCCAGGCCCAGAACTGGGGAGCGATGAAATACACATTGCGGACGCGCCGCCGGCGCAGGTGGCGCGCGAGACGCAAATGGAAGCCGGGAAAGTCCACCAGGATGGCGAGCGGCGGCTTTCGCGCGTCCACTGCGTCGAGCAGCCGCCGGAAAACGCGCCTGAGATCGGGCAGGCGATGCAGTATTTCCGTGATGCCGAGCACGCTGACTTCGCGCGATTCGGCGATCAGATCCACGCCCGCGGCGCGCATGTGCTCGCCGCCCAGGCCGAACAGCCCAGTCGCGCCCCGCGCGCGCAGCGCAGCGGCCAGACGGCCGGCGTGAAGGTCGCCGGAAGCCTCTCCGGCGGAGATGAGCAGAGGAGGGAACTTCATGGAGCGAGAATACAAGACATCCGGGCGGAGCAAGCGTCAGTCATTGGCAGGGACGGCAGCGCTCGCGGCATCGCCGGCAGCAGCGTGGACGCGGATTTCCTGATCCTTGTATTGAAGCTGATAGAGCCGGTGATAAATACCGCGACGGGCGAGCAGTTCCTGGTGCGTGCCCTGTTCACGCAGGCGTCCCTTGTGAAAAACGAGAATTTGACCGGCGTGCTGGATGGTGCTGAGCCGGTGTGCAATGACGATCGCCGTGCGGCCTGTAAGCAGGCGATCCAGAGCGGCCCGTATGGCCAGTTCCGTCTTGGTGTCCACGCTGGAGGTGGCTTCGTCGAGGATGAGGAAGCGCGGATTGTGAGCGAGCGCACGGGCGAAGCTTACCAGTTGGCGCTGGCCGACGGAAAATGTGGACCCTCGCTCGCCGACAGTCGTCTGCGCGCCCTCTGGAAGCGAGCGCAGAAAGTCGCCGAGGCCGACCTCGGTGAGGGCGCGCTCGACCGCCGGGCGGTCGATGCCCTCGCTGCCCATGCGCACGTTCGATTCCAGGGTGCCGGAAAACAGCACGGGGTCCTGGAGCACGATTCCAAAATGCCGGCGCAGGTCGTGCAGGCTGTATTCGCGGATGTCGCGGCCGTCGAGCAAGATTTGGCCGCGCTGCACGTCGTAGAAGCGCAACAGCAGGGAGATGATCGTGGTCTTTCCGGCGCCGGTGTGACCCACGATGGCCACTGACTGGCCCGGGCGGACACGGAAAGAGACGTCGCGCAGCACCCACTCCTCATCGGCGGGCTGCGCTCCGCCCGTGTAGGCGAACCAGACGTGGCTGAATTCGATCTCGCCACGAGGCACGCCGAGTGGCACGGGCTTTTCGGGCGACTGGACGGTGATGGGCTCGTCCAGCAAGCGGAAGATGCGCTCGGAACTGGCCATCGCGGTCTGCAGGATGTTGAATTTTTCGCTGAGATCCTGGATGGGCCGGAAAAACTGCTGCGCCAGCTGCATAAAGGCAACGATGGTGCCGATGGTCAGCGTCCCGGCGAGCACGCGAAGCCCGCCGTACCAGAGCACTATGGCGATGGCCAGAACGCCGAGGAGCTCCACGGCCGGATAGAAGAGCGCGAAAGCAAGGATGGCGTCCTTGTAGGCGTCCATGTGGGCGGAATTGGCTTCTGCGAACAGCTTGCGGGCCTTCGGCTCGCGGTTGAACAACTGCACGACGGTCATGCCGCTGATGTGCTCCTGAAGAAATGCGTTGATCCGGGCGATGGCCACGCGGATGCGCCGGTTGGCCTCGCGCACACTGCCGCGGAAGAGCAAAGTGGCGAGAACGATGAGGGGGATGACGCTGAAGGCGGCCAGGGCCAAGCGCCAGTCGAGCTTCAGCATGGCGGTGACGATGGCCACCAAAATGAAACAGCTACCGAGCATGGCCACGACACCCGAAGCGAACAGATCGTTCAGCGTGTCCACATCGGTAGTGACGCGGGTGACCAGCCGGCCCAATGGATTGCGGTCGAAGAAAGCGAGGGGAAGCCGCTGCAAGCGCTCAAAGAGTTCGTGTCGCAGGTCGTACATAGCGAGCTGGCCCACCCGCTGCATCATGCGCGTCTGGATGTAGTCGAGAGTAAATCGGGTGCAAAGGGCGGCCAAAAAAACCAGCACTAGAAACCCGACCCCGCGCATCGCCACGTCGGCCGTCATGCGCCCGTCCAGCGCGGGCACCAGGTAGCGGTCGACCGTCATTTTCAGCAGCAGGGGCCCGACGATGGTCAGGCCGCTGCTGGCGAGGGAGAGCAGCACGGCAAAGGTTACGCGGCTCCGATAGGGGCGCAGATAGCCAAGCAGCCGGCGTGTGAGCCGGGCGTCGTAGAGTTTCCCGAGTGCCTCTTCTTCCTGATGTCCGCTCATTGTCGAATTGCGCTCGTTTTCGCTCGCTTAGACGCGTGCCAGCTCTTCTTCCAGCAACTGCTTCTGGTACAGATCCGCGTAGTAACCGCCGCGGCCGATCAGATCTTCGTGTGTGCCGCTCTCGACGATGCGGCCATCGCGCAGCACGACGATCTGGTCGGCGTGACGGACGGTGGAGCAGCGGTGCGAAATCAGGAGCGTGGTGCGGTTGCGCGTGACCTCGGCCAGACCGCGCAGGATGCGCTCTTCGGTTTCCGTATCCACATTGGCCAGCGCATCGTCGAGCACAAGAATTTTCGGTTCGCGGACCAGCGCGCGGGCCAGCGCCGTGCGCTGCTTCTGCCCGCCGGAGAGCGTCAGACCGCGTTCGCCGACCAGAGTCTCGTATTGCTTCGGGAAATCCAGAATTTCGTCGCGGATACTGGCAATGTGCGCGGCGCGGTCGATCTGAAGGTCGGAAGCGGACTCGGCGCCGAAAGCGATGTTTTCCCGCAGCGTTTCGCTAAACAAGAACGTGTCCTGGGTGACGAAGCCAATCGCACGCCGCAGAGTGTGGAGCGGCCATTCGGCGATAGGCCGGCCGTCGATGAGCAGGGAGGCCGAAGGGGTTTCCCACAGCCTGGCCACGAGAGCCGCGAGCGTGGATTTGCCGCTGCCGGTCGGGCCCACGATCGCAACCGTCGAGCCGGCGGGAATACGCAGGTTGATGTCGTCCAGCACGGGCCGGGCGCCGGAAGTGTTTCCTGTGCCGGGATGCCTGAAGGTGAGATGGCGGAATTCGATCTCGCCACGAATCTCCCGCGTGGGGGAAACGGCCGCGGCGCGGTCGTCAATGGCGGGCTCGGCGGTCAAGATGTAGAGCAGCCGGCCCATGGAGGCGGCGCCGCGCTGGAAGATGTTGGTCACCCAGCCGAGGGCCACCATGGGCCACACGAGTTGTCCGATGTACCCGTAAAAGGCGATCAGCGCGCCGATCGAGAAGTTGGCTGTGAGTATCAAACGGCTGCCCTGCCACAGCACGATCAGGAAGACGAGGCCGATCAGGAATTCGAGTGCGGGGAAAAACAGGCTCCAAGCCGCGATCAGCGCCATGTTGCTGTCCACGTAGTCCTTGTTCTGGCGCTCGAACGAGCGGGCTTCGTGCTCCTCCTGGCAGAACGCACGCACCACGCGGATGCCGGTGAGATTTTCCTGGACGCGGGCGGAGAGCGCGGCCAGAAGCGCCTGGATTTTTTCGTAGCGGTCGTGGATAACCTTACCGAAATACCGCACCGCGAGCGCGACC
>JASHSV010000225.1 GCA_030038535.1 Candidatus Acidiferrales bacterium | reverse complement strand
CGCTCGGCTAGATATTCGAGGAGCGCACGGAGAAATGCGGGATCGATGGTGCCGCCCTCGATGGTGGTTTCGCGGGAGATGGATTTGGGCGCGGCGGGTTCGGCCACGGGACGCGGGTCGAGGCCGCGAGCGCGGTCGTAGAGCTGGTGGCCGACGACGTCGCCGAACGCGGCGACGAGCGCTTCGGCCGGAAGACGGCGGAGCTGGCCGATGGTCTGGATGCCGCGGTCGCGGAGCGTCGAGGCGTGGGCGTGGCCGATGCCGTGGAGCTTTTCGATTTCGAGGGGAGCGAGAAATTCCTCCTCGATGCCCGGCGGGACGATGAGAAAACCGCGCGGGCGACGAAGGCGTGAGGCGATGGCGGCGACGAGCTTGGTTGTGCCGGCGCCGAGAGAGGTTCCCAAGCCGGTCGCGTCCAGAATGCGTTCCGGAATGCTGCGGAGCGTGAGGGTGAGATTGGGATAGAGCCGCTCGGTGCCGGCGAAATCGAGATAGAAATCGTCGAGGGCGGCGGTTTCCACGGCGGGCGTGAAATCGTCGAGCACGCGGCGGATACGGGCGGCGTATTCGGCGTAATTTTCATAGCGGCCGGGGACGAGAACGGCGTCGGGGCAGATGCGGCGGGCGTCGCGGATGGTCATGGCGGTGCGCACGCCGCGGGATTTGGCTTCGTAGCTGGCGGAAGCGACGACGCCGCGGCCGACCAGAACGGGACGGCCGCGGAGACGCGGGTCGAGGAGCTGTTCGACGGAGGCGAAGAAGGCGTCCACGTCCACGTGAACGATGTCGGGACGGCGAATGGGCATGGCGAATCCAGCGGGGCGGGGAGCGGGAGGGCGGAGGAGCGGAAATTTCCCGGCGACGGCGGGCCTTGGAGAGTCCTGGACGGACAATGGGGCGCGGCGTCGCCGGGATCCCGTTTCTCTACCCGCGCGCAGTATAGGCGAATAAAAAGCGAAAAGTCAAGAGGAACCAAACCAACGCACTTTTTCGCGCAGAATTACCGGTAGGAGACTCCTAGACGCAGATGATGACCTGCTGACGCGTTCGCGCAGCGCTAAGACATTCCAAGTCGGCGGTCCGGGTCTATACCGGCCGGCTAAAGTGGTTGTCCTTTGGCCGCTTGTCCTCTTAGAAGGAATGTTTTTGGAAATTTGCCGTAGCCGCAGATCTTGAAGGACCCGAAATCCTTGTACCACGGACCATCGGGGGCTTCGGGTTCCGAATCGCGCAAGCGTTTGAGCCGGTAGAGGTCGTCCGCGGTAATCTTCCGTTCTTCGAGACGATCGAACAGATGCTGGCGGAGAGCAGTAGGAAGGTTAGTCCATTCAATCCTCGGCCTCATTCACCGAAGGTCATGCGAGCGAGTTCCTTTTTAATGCGCTGCCGTTCGGAAGAATCGGAAGATTCGGTGAGGCGGTTCGCGAGCGCGAAGAATCGTTCCTTTTCAGATGTTTTGGATTGGAGGCCAGCCTCGATCAAATCCACGAGAACCCGGTTTGTGCTAGCCCTACGGGACCTGGCCATCGCGCGGACGCGGGAAGCAACACGAGTCGGGAGTGAAACACTTTGACGTACGAGCCTAACCGTTTTGGCCATGCCTGAATTCTACACCATAATGCAGCAGAATGCACCAGATGAGCGAAAGCAGCCGTGCAAAACGCTCCAATTCTGAGTGCCGTCGTTCGGACTTTCTGGGAACTTTCCGCCACGCGCGCGCGTTCCATGGGCAGCATGGAAGCGACAAGACGCGGGTTCGGGGCGCCGGAGTGGCTGCTGGTGACCGGCGGATGTGTGTTTATTTTCGTGCTGGGGCTTTCGGCTTACTGGGAAGCGGATATCCGCTGGCTGCACTTTTTCCAGGCGTGGATGTATATCGCGGCGATAGGGCTGGGGCTGCGGGGGAGCCGGTGGGGATATTTCATCGGGATCTCAGCGGCGGGGCTATGGGATTACGCGAATATTTTCGTCACCACGTTTTTTGTGAATGGGCTGCATTGGCTTTTTCAGTGGATTCGCAGTGGAGCGCTAGAGCACCCGGACCAGTTGATCGCCGTGCCGGCATGGTTTTCGAACCTGGCAGTGGTGATCGGGTGCGTGTGGGGATATTCGCGGCTGGAGAAAAAGGGTTGGGCGGATGCCGGCGGGTTTCTGGTGACGTTTGCGCTGACGACGGGATTTTTTCTTCTCGACGTGACCGTTTTCCAGCCACGCTATCTGCCACTGTTCCGGGGAATGCTGCATCCACACCTGCCTTGATCTGAGACGAGGCGCTGCCCGCGGCTGAACGCACCTTCCGGCGCACAGGCCGATCCCGAATCCCGTCCCGAAGCTTCGGGACATCGGGACCGGGACTGTGCTACATGAGAGTAGAATCGAGCCGCGAAAACGCGGGGTGTGGGTGGATTCGGGTGGGGAACATGGCGGGAAACATCCTGATTGTGGACGACGACCGGCTGACGCGGGTGATGCTGAGCACGATTCTGGAAGGCGGCGGACACGGCGTAACGGCCGCGGAGGACGGGGAAGAAGCCCTGCGGCTGGCGGAGAAATCACACTTCGATCTGGTGCTGCTGGACATCTGGATGCCGGGGATGGGCGGACTCGAGGCGCTGGACCGGCTGAGGGCGCTCGAAGGATCTCCGCGGGTGATCATCCTGACCTCGGATGAAACGCCGGAAACGCTGCTGGCCGCGGTGCGCAGGCAGGCTAGCCGGTATCTGACCAAGCCGGTGGAAGCGGCGGTGCTGCTGGACGTGGTGGAGGACGAACTGGGCGCGCCGGAGCGGCCGCACATCGAAGTGCTCTCGGCGCGGCCGGATTGGGTGGAGCTGGAAGTGCCCTGCCGGCTGGAGGTGGTGGACTACATACAGAATTTCCTCAGTCAATTGGCGGCGAACCTGAACGAAGAGGTGCGGCGTTCGGTGGGACAGGCGTTCCGGGAGCTGTTGTCGAATGCGATTGAGTGGGGCGGCGCGCTCAATCCGGAGCGGAAAGTGAGGATTTCCTACCTGCACATGAGGCGGCTGATTCTGTACCGGATCTCGGATCC
>JASHSV010000224.1 GCA_030038535.1 Candidatus Acidiferrales bacterium | reverse complement strand
CGATGGGGGACTGGTCCACCAGCACGAACTCGCGAAGCTGTCCGTCGCCTTCGAGCCTGGCGCAGAAATCACGGATGCTGCGGCCGTTGCGCTTGGCGTCGAGCGCCTGCCAGATGACTTCGTGGACGAGCGTGGATTTTCCGGAGCCGGATACGCCCGTTACGCACGCCAGCATGCCGAGGGGGACGGCCAAATCGATATTCTGGAGATTGTTGCCGCGCGCGCCCCACAGGCGCAGAAAACCGCGCGCCGGTTTTCGCCGCACCGGGGGGACGGGCACTTTGGCGTCGCCGGTGAGGTAGCGCGCAGTGAGGCTGCCGTTGCGCGATTCTCCGAGAAGTTTTTGCCGCGGCCCGGCGAAAATCAGGCGGCCACCGTGCTCGCCTGCTCCCGGGCCCAGATCGAGGATGTGGTCGGCGGAGAGAATGAGGTCGCGGTCGTGCTCGACCACCAGAATCGTGTTGCCCAGATCGCGGAGGGTTTTGAGGATGTCGATGAGGCGATGCGTGTCGCGCGGGTGCAAGCCGATGGAAGGCTCATCCAGGATGTACAGCGCGCCGACCAGACGTGAGCCGAGCGAGGTGGCGAGCTGAATGCGCTGGGCCTCGCCGCCGGAGAGCGTGGAGGTGAGGCGGTCGAGCGTAACGTAGTGGAGACCGACATCGTCGAGAAAGCCGAGGCGCTGGTTGATGCCGTCGAGAATTTTCTGGGCCAGGCGCGATTCCATGGCGCTGAGTTCTAGCCCGCGAAAGAACTGCCGGGCGGCGCCTACGGTGAGCTTGCAGACGTCGGTAATGGCCTGGCCCTGGATTTTCACCGCGCGCGCCTCCTGGCGCAGGCGCGTTCCGCGGCAATCGGGGCAGATGGCGTAGCCGCGGTAACGGCTGAGAAAGACGCGGACGTGCAATTTGTATTTCTTGCGTTCCAGCCACTGGAAAAATCCTTTGACGCCCCAGTAGCCCGCGGCTTTGTCGCCTTCAATTACCAATTCCTGATGCTTCGCGGAGAGATCGCGGAAGGGCACGTCCATGGGGATGCCCTTGGCCTTGGCGTACTTTTTCAATTCGTTGAACGGCTGGCGATAGCGCGGCTTGGTCCAGGGATCGACGGCGCCTTCCAGCAGCGATTTGCTGCGGTCGGGGATGACGAGATCGAGATCGAAATCGATGGTATTGCCAAATCCCTGGCAGCGCGGGCAGGCCCCGTAAGGGTTGTTGAAGCTGAAGAGGCGCGGCTCCGGCTCCTGATAGACGATGCTGCAGCGCTTGCATTCGAAGCGTTCGTTGAAGCTGAGGCGCTCGGGGGCGGCAGGAGCGGCCTGGGGATCGCCGGGCGGCCCGGGCGGGAATTCGAAGATGGCTTCGCCGCGCCCTTCGCGGTAGCAGAGTTCGATGCCGTCGATCAGGCGGGAACGCGAGTCGGGCGAGATGCTGAGACGGTCTGCGACGACATAGACGGGCTGGGCAAAGTCGACATCCATTAATTCTTCCGGGGCGCTGAACTCGAAAATCCGGCCGCCCTGATAAACGCGGTTGAACCCGCGCTTGCGCAAATCGCCGAGCGCCCGGGCCAAATCTTCCTTTGCCGTGTCTGGCGCGGGGGAGGCCCGCGACCGCCCGCGGCGGGGCGCACCAGTGCCGGCGGCCGGCGCCGTGGCGGCAGGCTCGAACCGGTAGAGGAGATAGAAGCGCTCGCCCGCGGGCCGGGCAAGCACTCGGTCGGCGATCTGATCCACGGTATCGCGCACGACTTCCTGGCCGCATTTGCCGCACCAGGTGTGCCCGGCACGCGCGTAGAGAAGGCGCAGGTAGTCGTAGATCTCGGTGGCCGTGGCCACCGTGGAGCGCGGGTTTCGCGTGGAGTTCTTCTGGCGGATGGCGATGGCGGGGGCGATGCCGGTGATGGAGTCGACCTCCGGCTTCTCAATGCGCTCCAGGAACTGGCGCGCGTAGGCGGAGAGCGATTCGATGTAGCGCCGCTGGCCCTCGGCATAAATGGTGTCGAAAGCGAGGGTGGATTTGCCCGAGCCGCTCACGCCGGTGACGACGGTAATGGCGTTATGCGGGAGGTCGAAATTGATGTTCTTGAGGTTGTGAACGCGCGCGCCGCGGACGAGTATGGCTTCGGGCGCTGCCTGTGCGGCGGAGCGTGGTTTGAGGTCAGCCAACGGTCCCTCGGCGCCAAAATACGTGCGCTGCCAAACCCATTATTATAATCGAGCGCGCAAGGTCGGACAATCGGGCAGAACCGCAGTGGCGGAGAGCGTTTTCTACTAGAATGGCGCGCGGCCATGACACTTTCGCTCACACGGGTCGTATGGATCGTGCTGGACAGCGTGGGGATAGGCGCGCTGCCGGATGCCGCCGCCTATGGAGATGCGGGTCGGAATACGCTGGGGCATATCGCGCGGAGCCGGCCGCTGCGACTGACGAATCTTGCGCGGCTGGGGCTCGGGTGTATCGCTCCACTCGAGCACATCCCGCCGGCTGCTGACCCCCTGGCCAGCTTCGGACGGGCGGCCACGCGATCGCCGGGAAAAGACACCACAGTGGGCCATTGGGAGATGGCCGGGATTTGGCTGGACCGCCCGTTTCCAGTGTATCCGCACGGTTTTCCGGCGGAAATAATCGCCGAATTCGAGCGTCAGATTGGACGGGCCACGCTGGGCAACAAACCCGCCTCAGGGACTGAAATCCTGAAGGAACTGGGCGCGGAACACGTGCGAACGGGACGGCCGATCGTATACACGTCGGGGGACAGCGTGTTTCAGATCGCCGCGCATGAAGATGTGATCCCGGTTGCCGCGCTGTACCGCATGTGTGAAATCGCGCGCCGGCTGCTCGATGGCCCGCACCGCGTGGGCCGCGTGATTGCGCGGCCGTTCACTGGCCAGCCAGGGAATTTCCGGCGCACGGAGCGGCGGCATGATTACGCGGTCGAGCCGCCGCGTCCGATGCTGCTGGATGTGCTGGCGGAACGGGGCGTGAGCGTCGCGGCCATCGGAAAGATTCGCGACATCTATAACGGACGCGGAATCGGCGCGAGCAGGGCGACCAAGAACAACGCGGACGGGATGGAGAAAATCACTGCGGAGCTGGGCGAACATCCGCGGGGCCTGATCTGCGCGAACCTGGTGGATTTCGACATGCTCTATGGGCACCGCAAGGACGTGGAAGGCTTCGCGCGGTCGCTGGAAGAATTCGATGCGGCGCTGGCCGGGCTCTTGGAACGGCTGGGCGCCACAGACCTGCTGCTCATCACCGCGGATCACGGATGCGACCCGTGTCCCTGCTCGCCCTCGACGGATCACTCGCGCGAATATGTTCCGGTGCTGGCCTATGCTCCTGGGCATCCGCTGGGCCGAGATCTGGGAACGCGGGGGACGCTGGCCGATCTGGGCCAAACTGTCGCGGCAATCTTCGGAGGCAGCATTCCGCATGGCGCGAGTTTTCTCTCCAGCCTGTGAGACCGCCGAGCCGATCCGCTGGTTGAAAAGCACCACTCGCACCCGAAAACCACCATTTTCCATGCTCAATTATCTCTTTCAGTTCTCCGAAACTACTGAAAATGGGTCGGTTACAGGCTCGCGACGTTTGGCACAGAATTTGCCTTTAGGGTAATTGGATTTTGGAAGAGGTTCTCGGAAGCAGGAAGGGGAAAGACCATGAAATACTTGACGCTAGTCGCAGTTCTTGGCTTGAGCTTGATGCTCGTGCCCTCCGCACACGCCCAGGTTGCGGTCGGCGTCGCAGTTCCTCCAGCGGTGGTTGTTGGCGGGGCTCCAGTCTGTGCTTATGGCTATTACCCGTTCTATCCGTTCGCGTGCGCGCCGTACGGATACTATGGGCCTGACTGGTTTGTCGGCGGAGTGTTCATCGGCGCGGGTCCGTGGTACCACGGCTATTACGGTCGTCCGGGCTTCGTCGGCCGGCCTGGGTTTGTGGGCCGTCCTGGCGGCGCGGTCGTCGGTCGTGCGGGCGTTGCCGGTCGCGCAGGTATGGCGGGCAGCGTGATGAATCGCGGAGCGGTTGCTAACGGGTTCCGCAGCGGCGCGACGGCGCGCGGCGCGGCAGGCGGATTCCGCGGCGGCAGCGCGATGCGCGGCGGCGGCGGCTTCCATGGTGGCGGTGGCGGACGCAGGTAATCGCCGTCGCTGATTAAGGTGCTCAACTGGCCGGCGGCTTATGCAGCCGGCCAGTTTTTTTTGCGCCTGTGGATGGAGAAGGATCCGTGGGAACGAGAACGAAGCTCTGGTTCGAGAAGTTGCGGAGCGGCGCCGTGCTCGATAGTTCCAGCCGTTGCTGTACAATGAGCCCGGGCCGGCTGTTGAGTTTCGGAGGAGTGAGCCTGGGCCGCGCCGCGGCAGCGCCCATCGAGTCAAACCGCGTGCTGGGTAGCCACGGTGTGAACGTTTCAGTAGCCCGTCTCACTTCGTAGAATGAGGAAAAGAGGATTTATGCGAATGCATCGCGCCGGTTATGTGGTTCTTTCGATGCTGCTGGTGGGCGCCGTTGCGAGCGGCGCCACGGCGGCTCCGCTTGCGCAGGATCCCAACGCCCAGTACCAGGAGCCCCCGCCGCCTCCGCCGCCGGATGACCAGCAGTATGCGGACCAGGCGCCGCCGGCCTTCCAGAATTTCTCGCCGGACGAACTGGACAATCTCTTGGCGCCGATTGCGCTCTATCCCGATCCGCTGCTGGCGGAAGTGCTCGTCGCGGCCACGTTTCCCGACCAGGTTGACGAAGCGGCACGCTATCTGCGGGCCGGTGCCGACCCGAACACAATTGACGATCAGCCGTGGGACGTGAGCGTGAAGTCCGTGGCCCACTATCCCACGGTGTTGTACATGATGGACAACCGGCTCGATTGGACTACCTCCGTCGGCCAGGCTTACGTGAATCAGTCCACCGACGTGCAAGCGTCGATTCAGCGGCTGCGGTCGATGGCTCACAATGCCGGCACGCTGGCTTCCGGCCCCCAGATGGAGGTTGTACCCGACGGCCCG
>JASHSV010000223.1 GCA_030038535.1 Candidatus Acidiferrales bacterium | reverse complement strand
GGTGCGCACGAACGGCGAAATGGCTCAGCGGCCCGCGGCGACGGTGATCTGCCGAGTGACGCGCTCCCTGGAGCAGCACGAGACGCTGACGCTGGCCGCGGAAGTGCTGGACGGCGAAAGCGTGGTGGCGAGGGTGGAGCAGCGCCTGGAAGCCGGAGCCAGAACTGCCACTCCGGTGGAGTACGCGCTCATCGTTCCGTTGAACAATTCCGTTATTCGCTGGAGCCTGGAGGAGCCGCATCTCTACACAGTTGTGGCGCGGATTCAGAGAAATGGGGCGGTGGTGGACGAGGAGCGGCGGCGCATCGGCTTCCGCGAGGCGCGGTTCACCGAGCACGGATTCGAGCTGAACGGGCAAGTGGTGAAGTTGCGCGGGCTGAACCGGCACCAGACGTTTCCGTTTGTGGGCGGAGCGATGCCGGCGCGCGTGCAGCGACGCGACGCGTACATCCTGAAGAAGGAATTGAAGTGCAACATCGTGCGCACGTCGCATTACCCGCAGTCGCGGTATTTTCTCGACGCCTGTGATGAGCTGGGTTTGCTGGTGCTGGAGGAGATTCCGGGCTGGAATCACATCGGGGATCAGGCGTGGCAGGATCTGGCGGTGGACAACGTGCTGCGGATGGTGGAGCGCGACCGGCATCATCCTGCGATCGTGCTGTGGGGCGTGCGGATCAACGAGTCGCGGGACAATCACGACTTTTACACGCGCACGAATTTCGCGGCCCACCAGCAGGATCCGACGCGGCAGACGGGCGGGATCCGCTATTTCCAGGATTCGGAATTCCTGGAAGACGTGTTCACGATGAACGATTTCGGATTTCCGCTGAAGCCGCCGAATCATCCGCGCTACCTGAACACGGAATTTTGCGGGCACACCTACGTGACGAAGCCGAACGATCCGGGCGAAAGGCTGGCGGAGCACGTGCGGCGGCACGCGCGGGTGCACAACCAGATTGGCAGCAGTCCGCAATATGCGGGGGGAATCGGCTGGTGCGCGTTCGACTACGACACGCACGCCGATTTCGGTTCGGGGGACCGCGTTTGCTACCACGGGGTGAGCGACATCTGGCGGCTGCCGAAACCGGCGGCGGGTTTTTACCGGTCGCAGTGCCCGCCCGCGGAGGAGGTCGTGCTGGAGCCGGCGTTCCAGTGGTCGGCGAAAGACGACTGGTCGAACGCGATCAAGACGGCGCTCGTTTCGTCGAACTGCGAGCACCTGAAATTTTACGTGGGCGAAAATCTGATCGCGGAGGCAGATCCGGACCGGGCGACGTATCCGAATCTGCCGCATCCGCCGTTTCAATTGAACCTGGAGGATGCGCCGTTCGGCGATTTGCGGATCGAAGGCTACATCGAAGGAAAGAAGGTGATCGAACGGAAGCTTTCCTGCCTGGGGGAGGACAAACAATTCTTGGTGGAGGCGGACGACAGAATGCTCGTGGCCGATGGTGCGGACACGACGCGCGTGACGATGCGCGTGACGGATGAATATGGCGGGCCGCGGCGATATTCGACTGCGGCGATCGCTCTGACAGTGGAAGGGCCGGGGCGGCTGATTGGCGAAAACCCGTTCAGCCTGGTGGGCGGATGCGGCGCAGTGTGGCTGCGCGCGGGCGAACTGCCGGGAAACGTGCGTCTCACGGCGCGGCATCCCGTGCTGGGCGAGAAACTTGTGGTGGTGACGGTGAATCCGGTAGAGGGACCTCCGGCCGCACGGGATTGAAGCCCGCGCGGAATGACCTCCGCTGGGGCTACGATTCGCAATTTTCCCTCTGATCTCCGGCAAGGCCGCGTGTGCGCAGAATCACGCCACGGGGTGAGGTGTGTCACAGCAGCACGGGTGCTGCTGCGTCATGCTGATGGTGACCTGCGGGCATGCGGCCCACCCCTGCGGCGAGCCACACGGCCGGCGAGGAGGGCGCCATGACAATTACAACCATCATTTGGGTTTCCTTCGCCATCGCCCTGGTGGCCGGATACGTCGTCTGGCAGGTTTTTCAGTTCCGGAAATTTGAAGGCAAGATGCTGGTGACCTGTCCGGAGACGGGCAAACCGGCTGCAGTGCGGATCAGCGTGGGGCGCGCTGTGTGGGCGGCGCTGCGCGGCCGGCGGCAGGTGAGATTGTCTGCCTGTTCGCGCTGGCCGGAACGCGCGGACTGCGACCAGGACTGTTTGTGCGAGATTGAAGCAAATCCCGAAGCGCATAAGGCGTGGAGCATCGCGGCGAAATGGTTTGCGGGCAAAAACTGTGCTTACTGCGGAAAGACGATTGAGCCGGTGAAGCACCTGGACCGCATGCCGGCGCTGGTGAACCTGGACAAGAAGACGTTTGAATGGAACGAAATTCCCACCGAAGAGCTGCCCGTGGCGTTCGAGGCTTGCAAGCCGGTGTGCTGGAGCTGCCACATCGCGGAGACGTTCGTGCGCGAGCATCCAGAACTGGTGACCTATCGGCCGTGGAAGAAGAGCGGGCCGATTGGCGAGTACGTTGCTTCGAACAACGAAAATAAGAACGCTGCACCGCCAAAGGCAGCGTAGTCCGTTTTCTTCGCCGAGTGAAGTTTAGCGCCCAGCACGCGAGAATAGGGCAGTAGACGTTCCTGCGAGCACGAAATTCCCTGAATCAGGTATAACCTCTTGCGGCCAGGGAATCGTTGCGGCGCGCGGAGGACAATTGCGGCTCGAAATCCAAAACCTGAGCAAGCAGTACGACGGAAAGGTATGGGCGCTGCGGAACTTCACGCTCGCGCTCGGGCCGGGAGTGCTGGGACTGCTGGGCCCGAATGGGGCCGGAAAATCCACTCTCATGCGCATCCTGGCGACGATCGCGAATCCTACGGAGGGCGTGGTGCGCTGGAATGGAACGGACATCGCACAGCAGCCGGATGAGCTGAGGGGCGTGCTCGGCTACCTGCCGCAGGATTTCGGCGTGTACCCCAATCTGAATGCTGTGGAGTTTCTCGAATATCTTGCGGCGGTGAAGGGAATCGGCGCCGCGGCGGCACGGCGGCGGATTGAAGAGCTGCTGGCGCTGGTGAACCTGACGGACGTGCGGAAACGACCGCTCGGCGGCTATTCGGGAGGGATGCGGCAGCGAGTGGGCATTGCGCAGGCGCTGCTGAACGACCCGAAGCTGCTGATCGTGGACGAGCCGACGGCGGGGCTCGATCCCGAGGAGCGCGTGCGATTCCGGAATTTGCTGTCGGAGTTGTCGGGTGAACGCATTGTGATCCTTTCCACGCATATCGTGAGCGATGTGGAGGCGACGGCGACAGACATCGCGATTGTGTCGCGCGGGCGGCTGGTGACGCACGCCGCGCCCGAGGCGTTGCTGGCGCAGCTGGACCGTAAAGTGTGGGAGTGGGTGGTGAAAAGCGAGGAACTGCCGGCGGCGCGACAGCGTTTCCTCATTTCGACGGTGACGCGGCGGAGCGATGGAGTGCACGCGCGGGTGGTGGCCGATGCACCACCGGGCACGGGCGCGCAGCCGGTGCCGCCTACGCTTGAAGACGCGTATCTCGACGCAGTGGCGGGCGAGCGGCGGACGGAGGGGCAGTGAAATCGCGGGCGCTCTATCACATCGCGCGCGCCGATTTTCTGGAGCGCGTGCGCCGATACAGCTTCCTGGTGACGCTGGCGTTTACGCTCTACGCCGCGTTCGAGGCGAACCGGGGAAACATCGTAGTGAACCTGGGGCATTACCGTGGTGTTTACAACTCGGCGTGGCTGGGGATGCTACTTTCGCTGACGGCGACATTTCTGATCACGATGGTGGGCTTCTACGTGATTAAGAACACGGTGGAACGCGACCAGCGCACGGGCGTGGGGCAGATCCTGGCGGCGACGCCGGTGGGCCGGCTGGCATATCTGACAGGGAAGGCGCTGAGCAATCTGGCAGTGGTGGGGGTGATTGCGCTGGTTCTGTTGTGCGCCGCGTTCGGAATGCAGTTGTGGCGCGCGGAGGCGGCGGGAATAGACCCCTGGAAACTGGTTGCGCCGTTTTTGTTTCTCACGCTGCCCGCGCTGGTATTTCTCTCGGCTTTGGCTGTGTTGTTTGAGTGCGTGCCAGGGCTTCGCGGAGGATTCGGAAACATTTTTTATTTCTTTTTCTGGACTGCGCTGCTGGCCGCGGGGATCCAAACGCACATTGGCTACCTGGATCTGGTGGGCGTGGGGTTCGTGGAGAGCAGCGCGAAGCAGGCGGCACACGACCTACCCGACTACACAGGCGGATTCACATTTCAGATCGGGCCACACGGGGGCGAGAGCTTGAGGACGTTTGTGTGGGATGGGTTCCATTGGAGCGCGGAAATGATTGCCGCGCGGCTGGGGTGGTTCGTGCTGGCGTTCGTCGTGCTGCTCGTGGCGGCGGCGTGCTTCGACCGATTTGATCCCTCGCGAGGAATTTTCCGGCGGTATGCGGTGCGAGGAAGGCAGCTCGCGCGGGGAGCTCGGGCAGGATTGACTGATGCAGAGAACGGCAATGGGGACGCGCCGGCGATTGCGGCGGCCGCGCCTTCGGCAATGCATTTGACACCGCTGGCAGCGGGGGCCGCGGAAGGGAGATTTGCAGGGGTGCTGGCTGCCGAATTGCGGCTGATGCTGAAGGGCCGCTCGCGGTGGTGGCTGCTGGTCGCGCTGGGATTGCTCATAGGATCGTTCGCCGCGCCTGCGGGCGAGGCGCGTGGCAAGGTGCTGGCGTTCGCGTGGTTGTGGCCGGTGCTGGTCTGGTCGGGGATGGGGACGCGCGAGACACGGCACGGTACAGCGCCACTGATTTTTTCTTCAGCGGGAGCGCTCGGACGACAGCTTCCCGCGGTGTGGTTCGCGGGAGCGCTGCTGGCGCTGGTGACGGGCGCTGGAGCCGGCGTGCGCTGGCTCGCGAGCGGCGACTGGGCACACTCCCTTGCGTGGATCGGCGGCGCGATGTTCATTCCTGCGCTGGCCTTGGCGCTGGGGGTGTGGAGCGGAACGAGCAAACTGTTTGAGGGCCTGTACACGGCGTGGTGGTACGCTGGGCCAGTGCAGCCGACTGCAGCGCTCGACTTCATGGGTGCATCGCCGAGTTTGAGCCCTCGAGTGCCCATTCTCTATTGTGGTGCGACGCTTCTCCTGCTGTGCGTCGCGGCCGTGGGACGGCGCCGGCAAATCCGCGGGTGACGGGCCGGCTTCGCGCGATGTGATTGGGTTATCTGCGTTTCGTGAGGCAGCGGAATGGAAACGCGTGATTGCGGACGCGCGTCCAACTCAGCGCTACTCCAGGAGGGGGGAGATCCATGAAATCGAAAATATACACGGTGATTTTCGCAGCAGGGGTATTGGTGGCGGGGCTGCTGTGCGCTTCCGTCGTGGCGGCGGCACCGGCCGGGGCGAAGCAGGCAACGCCGCAAGCGGCGCCTGCGGCCACGACGAATCCGAACGAGGGTTTCCTGCGCACGTGGAAAGACGTGACGCGCAAACTCATCGACATGGGCGAGGATTTTCCCGAGGACAAGTACGACTTCAAGCCGACGCCGGAAGTGCGGACGTTCGCCGAGCAGCTCCTGCACGCGGCGGGAGCCGTCTATTATTTCAAATCAACCATCGACGGCACCGCGCCACCGACCGAGGACCCCAAGCGCAGCGACTTCAAATCCAAGGCCGAGATTGTGGCTTACGCGAAGAAGGCGTTTGCTGAAGGGACCGCGCTGCTGGAAAAGGCAGACTTCTCGAAGACGATCAAGGGAAGGCGGCGGCAGATCAATCCGTACGAGTTCTGGAGCGATTATTGCGAGCACCCGGGCGAACACTACGGGCAGATGGTGGTGTACTACCGGCTGAACGGGCTGGTGCCGCCGGAATCGCGGCCGAAGAAGTAGCTGCTAAAGCTTCCTCATAAGCTTTTGCAGGGCACGGTTTCCGGAATGGGAAAGGAGCCCGTTCGCGGGCTCCTTCCGCGTTTGCCCGTCCTTTCTTCTTTCTCCGCTGAAAGTCTTGGATCCCGCTTGCTCGGCTCGTCCGTTCCGGCTAGAGTTCGCGTCATGTGCAGCACAGGAGGTGCAGTGTGGCTCGAGGCCGGTTGGGATGCGCGATTGTGTGTGTGGTCGCTGCGATGACTCTGGCGCCGCAGGCCGAGCCGCAACGGTCGGGGCAAGGACGGTCGATGACCATTACGCGGGGCGGCATCGTGGCCGCCGAATCGCCGCTCGCGGCGCAGGCGGGAGCGCAGGTGCTGGCGCGCGGCGGCACCGCAGTAGATGCGGCCATCGCCGCGAACGCGGTGATGGGCGTGGTTTCGCCGATGATGAACGGGATCGGCGGCGATTTGTTCGCCATGGTGTACGACGCGAAGACGGGCAAGCGTTACGGAGTGAACGCGAGCGGATGGGCGCCGCGCGGGCTGACGCCCGAGTTTCTGCGCGCGCACGGGGCGACGAGAATGCCGGACCACGGAATTCAGTCGGTCACGGTTCC
>JASHSV010000222.1 GCA_030038535.1 Candidatus Acidiferrales bacterium | reverse complement strand
AAAGCCGTTAGTATAGCCGCGTTTCGCCCGACTCCAAGGTTCGAGAGTGGCCGGGGCGCGGTACACTCGCACGAGCGGAAAAACAATGGAGCCGGAACAATACGAACGATACTCGCGGCAGATTCTTTTCGCCCCGCTGGGAGAGGAAGGGCAAAAGCGCCTGGTGGAATCGCGCGCGGTGGTGGTTGGATGCGGAGCGGTGGGCACGGTGTTGGCCGGGCTGCTGGTGAGGGCGGGAGTGGGGCGACTGCGAGTGGTGGACCGGGACTTTGTGGAGCTCTCGAACTTGCAGCGGCAGACGCTGTATGAAGAAGCAGACGCACGCGAAGCGCTGCCGAAAGCGGTGGCGGCGGAGCGGCGACTGAAAGCGATGAACAGCGGCGTTGCGGTGGAAGGCGTGGTGGCGGATTTGACGCCGGAAAACGCGGCGGAGCTGCTGGGAGGGTTTCCGCTGATTCTGGACGGGACAGATAATTTCGAAACGCGCATGCTCGTGAACGACTACGCGGTGAGCGCGGAGGTGCCGTGGATTTATGCCGCAGCGGTGGGGAGCTATGGAGTGACGTTCACCGTGCGGCCGGGGCAGACGGCATGCCTGGCGTGCCTGGTGGAGTCGCCTGCCAGTGGAAACGGCGGAGGGCCCGCCATGCCGGCGGAAGAAACGTGCGATACGGCCGGCGTTCTGAACACGGCAGCGGGAGTGGTGGGGGCATTGGAAGCAGCGGAGGCGGTGAAGATCCTGTCGGGGCACGCAGAGGCGCTTTCGGGACGGCTGATATCGTGCGACGTGTGGAAGGGGCAGTTCCAGTCGATTCTAGTGGCGCGGGAGCCGGGGTGCCGCGCGTGCGGGCGGCGGGAGTTCCGCTGGCTGGAGGGAGAAGCGCAACCGCAGGTGACGATGTGCGGGCGAGATTCGGTGCAGATCCACGAGCGGGGGCGGAAGCTGGACTTGGAGGAATTGGCGCGAAAGATTTCGGCAGTGGCAGGCGCAGTGCGGACCAATGGATTTCTGCTGCGGTTCGCGGTGTCGCCGTGTGAAGTGACGGTGTTTCCGGACGGGCGTGCGGTATTCAAGGGGACGAAGGACCCGGCGGTGGCACGATCGTTGTACGCCCGTTATATTGGCGCGTAAATTCCGCCTGTTGGGAGGATCTCCCATGAGCTCGAGGTTGCGGCTGCTCGGTGCGCTGGTTTGGGCACTCGCAGCAGGAGGATTGGCGAGCACGCAGAGTCAGGCACCGATGGATGCAAGGGCGGCAGAGTTGCGCACGAAACTGGGACGCGAACTGAACCAGATGGCGGCGCAGTTTGACGGGGTGATGGCAATCGCGCTCAAAGACCTGACAACAAACGATCTGGTGGCGATCAACGCGGACCTGCTGATGCCGCAGGCCAGCTCGATCAAGGTGGCGGTGCTGGTGGAGCTGCTGCGACAGGCACAGGCGGGGAAGGTGCGGCTGGAAGACCGCGTGGAGATCAAAAAAGCGCAGTTCGCCGGTGGCAGCGGAGTGCTGCAGGATTTCGGAGACGGGACCTCAGCGGTCTCGGTGCGGGACCTGGCGGCGCTGATGATTGTGGTGTCAGACAACACGGCGACGAACCTGCTGATCGAACGCGTGGGACAGACACAGGTGAACACGACGATGCAGTCTCTGGGTTTTGAACGCACGCGACTGCTGCGGAAGATGATCCAGCCGGAGGACGAGAAACGCGGGGTCGAGAATGTGTCCACGGCGCGGGAGATGGCCCGGCTTTACGAACAACTGTACCGGGGAAAACTGCTCGAACCGGCATACACAGAACTGGCGATGGAGCTGCTCAAGAACGAAAAATACGAGCCGACGCCGATTGGCCGCGGTCTGCCGGCGGGAGTGGCACTGGCAAGCAAGCCGGGAAGCCTGGGAGGAGTGCGCTGCGAAAGCGGGATTGTGCTGCTGGAGGGGCATCCTTATGTGCTGAGCGTGATGACGACGTATGCCGCGGACGACGCCGCAGCGGAGCGAGCGATCACAGAAGTCTCGCGACGGGTTTATGCCTATGAGGAACGACTGGTGCATTCAAACATGCACGGGGTACGGATTCCCTAGATTGCTGGACAGGCGGCGCGACTCTGCACCACTGTCACCAATGTCACCGAATGGTGATACACTGGTTGGATGAGACGAGCGACCGTAACTCTTCCCGACGACGTGGCTGAGGCCGTAGAAGGCTATATGCGCGCGCAGGAGGCCCGACCAGCACTGACCGCAGTAATGGAAGCGGCGTTACGCGAATACCTAGCCGAGCGCGGCTACCTGCGAGCCAGGGGTGCGCTCCGGATTAGCGCAGTGCGTCGAGGCAGCGGCCACAAAGACGTCAGCCGGTCCCATGACCGCTACCTTGCAGCCCGATGACGAGAGCCGTACTCGCGGATACCGGCCCTCTTTATGCCGCTGCAGACATCGACGATGCTTATCACCCGCGGGCGAGGCGCGAACTGAAAGCTCTCGTGCGGGAAAATCGCGAAGTTCTGCTGGCCTATCCAACGTTCTGCGAGGCCTACACGCTGGTGCTTCATCGGTTGGGAAAGAGAGCAGCGGAGCGTTGGAGCGGGGAAGTGATGAGCGGGGTGTCGCTCCTTAACCCTTTGCCGCAGGACTACCAGGAAGCGGTGAAGCGACTCAAATCGTTCGCCGATCAACCGATCACAATGTTCGATGCAACAGTTGCCGTGCTGGGGTCTCGGATGGGCGTACCCATCTGGACCTACGATCACCACTTCCACATCTTGGGCGCGTCCGTTTGGCGGTAGTAAAGCCCGAGTTCAGCCGTTCGATGGCACGGCCTCCCGGCCGACAGCAGGGCCCGTGCGACAACCTCTTCGACATTCCCGTGATGGCCGCTCGGTGTGGATACGACAGAAGCGAACTACACGCGGTCAGTCCCGAATCCCGACGCTTCGGGGCCGGGACGGAATCGGGAGGCACGAGTTGCGGCTGCCGCTTTGAAACGCAGCAGCAGAGTGCAAGAAATCTCCGAACGAGCTAAGGATGGGGTTTCGAAGGGGAGGAGGAGGCGGCGGCGGGAGCAGGAGGACTGGACGTGGTTTCGGCAGCCGGGCGCTGGCCGGTCCAGGTGACTTCGACGTTTTCGCGGAGGGTGCTGAACAGCTTGCGTCCTTCGAAGCTGGCGGAGAGCTTGAGGGGCAAATAAACAGCGTCGCTCATGCGGATTTGCTCGAAGTGGAGATCCACTTTGTCGAGCGCAGCGACGAGACCCAAGAGGACGCGGACGCGCTCGGTAAGCTGAGCTGCCACGCGGACGATTTCCCAGTCCTGTTCGTCGATCCAAACCTTTCCGGTGAGCTTGTTGAGCACGTAGTCCTGGCGGCGGCGAATGGGCAGATCGTTCGAGCGCGGCCAGAAATGAAGGACGATGGCGGGCCGGCCGGCGATCGTCTCCCGGCCCACGACTTCGGACTTGTAGCGGTCGAACAGTTCCTGGTCGAGAGGAACCCGGTCCGAGTCGCCACCTCCAAAGGACTGCGGGCTGTTGCGCTCGATGAAGCGCTGCTGGCGCTGCTGCTCGTCGGCGAGATCCGCGGGGCTGAGGCTCTTGCCGTTTTTTTCCACGAGGCGGGCATAAACGCCGCCGGCCAGGGGGGCGACATCATAGACGCGATCTTCACGCTCACGGAGGCGGCCCTTCTCGTCGAACTTCTCGATAACGGTGTGCTGGACGGAACGGAACTGGTCGCTGGCCAGGTGGATCTCCGGATTTTTGGCCGCGGCGATGACCCTGCGGATGACTGCGTCTGCGGCGGGAAGCGGCGGATCGTCGGCGGAGCGCGCGGCGCGAGGGAAGAGGAACGAGGCGATCGCGGCGAGGCCGAGCGGCAGAGCCGGCTTCCAGAGCGCTCTCACGGATGAGGACATACCCCCTCAGCTAGTGTACTGGAATCGCGGGCTTGAGTGCGGAGAGTTCGAGTGAGGAAAGCGGGGCGGCAAAGGAAGGAGGGGAGAAAGGAATGGACGCGGTCAAGGGGCGGGACGGAGTCTTGCGGAGCGATCCATGGCGCGTTCGAGATTTTCGCGGAGATTGATGAGGCTGAGGAATTCGTTGAGCACGCGAGACTTCATATCGTCGGAAAGGCGATGGCCTCCGGTAGCGACGTGGCTGAGGCGCTCACCCTGTTCGCGAAGGAAGTCGGCAATCTGGTCGTGGCGCTCGGCGGTGGCGCCGGCAGCAGTTTCGCGGCGCATAGCGGCGCAATTGCCGTCGAGCCAGACAAGGTAATGGTGCACGCAGAGCGCGCTATCGGCGAGCGCGGCGGGGACTTCGAGTTTGCAGCCTTCCACCTGACAGGGAGCCATAGGAACAGGGGCTCGGCACCTTCTGGATAGCACGGGCAGCCGGGTTGCGCCAGCGGGGAACGGAAAAGAGTTCCCGGCGATGCACCCGTGCGAGGCTTGTGGAGAGGAGCAGCGGCGGGCGGGCCCACTTGCAGGCTGAGGTTTCGGACGTGTCGAGCCATTGGAGTGAAGAGGCAAGCGCGAAAACTGAGGCGTTGCAGTAAGATGTCGGCCTCCCGGGAGGTGAAAAACATGTGGCGAAATGCTGCGGGATTTCTTGCACTCGCTGTGGCCGGCGCCTGCCTTGCCGATGAAAATCCGCCTCTACTCTTGCAGCACCCGACGGTGAGCGCGAAGCAGATCGCGTTTGTGTACGGGGGCGATTTGTGGAGCGTGTCAAGAGAGGGAGGAGCGGCGCAGCGGCTGACTGCGGGAACGGGCGCCGCATCGCGCCCGGTTTTTTCGCCGGACGGGAGCGAGATTGCCTTTACAGGGACATACGACGGAAACGCCGATGTTTACGTGATTCCGGCGAGCGGGGGAACACCACGGAGACTGACGTACCACCCGGCGGCAGACCTGGTGGTGGGGTGGACGCGCGACGGCAGCCGCATCCTATTCGCTTCGAGACGAAGCAGCGCGCCGCCGCGATACAGCCAACTGTTCACCATCTCGCGCGAGGGCGGATTTCCCACGCCGCTGCCGCTGCCTATCGCAGCGGAAGGGTCGTATTCGCCCGACGGAAAACAAATTGCGTACGTTCCGCTGGATCATGCGTTCGAAATCTGGAAGCGGTACCGGGGCGGACAAACGTCGCCGATCTGGATCGCGGAGCTTTCCGATTCGAGCGTCACGGAGATTCCGCGGGACAATTCGAACGACTTCAATCCCATGTGGGTGGGCGACCGCGTGTATTTCCTTTCGGACCGGAACGGGCCGACGTCGCTCTTGAGCTACGACACAAAGTCGAAAAACGTGAGCGTGGCACTCGCGAATGACGGGCTGGACTTCAAGACGGCGAGCGCGGGCCCTGACGCGATCGTGATCGAACAATTCGGAGCGATCTGGCTCTACGACCCGAAGTCGGGCACGGCGCACAAGGTGAATATCCGGATTGCGGGGGACTTGCCACAGTTGCGGCCGCGGTTCGTGAACGTGGCGAGCCGAATCGAGAACGCGGACATCTCGCCGACGGGCGCTCGGGCGGTGTTCGAGGCGCGCGGAGAAATCCTGACGGTGCCGGCGGAAAGAGGCGACATTCGCAACCTGACGAACACGCCGGGAGCGGACGAGCGGTACCCGGCATGGTCGCCAGACGGGACGCGGATCGCGTATTTTTCCGATGAATCAGGCGAGATCGCGCTCTACATCAAGAACCAGAATGGACAGGGAGAAGCGCAAAAGATCGACCTGGGTACGCCGCCTTCTTATTTTTTCTATCCGAAGTGGTCACCAGACAGCAAAAAGATCGCGTACACGGACAAGCGGCTGAATCTGTGGTACGTGGATCTGGACAAGAAAACGCCGGTGAAGATTTTCCACGACCGATTCACTGGAGACCAGCAGATTTACCGCGCGGCATGGTCTCCGGACAGCAAATGGCTGGCCTACACGCAGCAGGAACTGAGCCACATGCGCTCGGTGTATCTCTACTCACTGGAGACGGGCCGTAGTGACCGGGTTACGGACGGGATGAGCGACAGCTTTTCGCCGGAATTCGACCGGAGCGGGAAATATCTCTACCTGCTTTCGAGCACGGACACGGGCCCGACGCTGGACGCCTCGCTGGACAGCCTGAGCCGTCCGGTGACGAGCAGCGCTTACATCGTAGTGCTGCGGAAGGGCTTGCCTTCGCCGCTGGCGCCGCAGAGCGACGAAGAGGGCCAAGCAAAGACGGGAGAGGGAAAGGCAGATAACGCGAAGGCAGAGCCTGCGAAGGGAGAAGGCCAGGAAAAGGCGAAGCCGCCGGAGCCGGTGAAGGTGGACTTCGAAAGGATCAGCCAGCGAATCCTGGCGCTTCCCATGCCCGCGCGGAACTATCAGGAAATTATTGCCGGGAAGGAGGGCGTGCTGTTTTTGATGGAGGGGCCGCTGGTGGAGCCACTGAGCGGGCCGGCAACACTGACCGCGAGCCGATTTGAACTGAAAACGCGGAAAACCGACAAGCTGCTGGAGAACATCCGCGAGCTGCACGTCTCAGCGGACGGCGAGAAGCTGCTCTACCGGCAGGCGGACGCGCCGCAGCCGGCGGGAAACACTCCTTCTCCGCAGACCTGGGCTATCGCGCCGGTGCCGCCAGCGCCGAGCGCAGACAAGCCCGCAACAGGAGGCGGAAGCGGAGGTCTCGCGGGAGCGAAAACGCTGAACCTGAGCTCGATGGACGTTCGCGTGGAGCCGATGACAGAATGGAAAGAGATGTATCACGAGGCGTTCCGGATTGAGCGGGACTTTTTTTACGAGGGGAACTTCCACGGTCTGGACCTGGCGGCCGCGGAGAAGAAGTACGCGGCGTATCTGCCGGGCCTGGCTTCGCGCGAGGACCTGAATTACATCTTCCGCGAAGCGATGGGCGAGCTGACGGTCGGCCACTTGTTCGTTGCCGGCGGGGATGGCCCGGACGTGAAGCGCGTGCCGGTGGGACTGCTGGGCGCGGACTACAAAATCGAGAACGGGCGGTACCGATTTGCGAAGGTGTATGACGGGGAGAACTGGAATCCGCAGTTGCACGCGCCATTGACGCAGCCGGGAGTGAACGTGGTGGAGGGGGAATATCTGCTGGCCGTGAATGGGCGCGAGGTGCGCGGCGGCGACAACGTGTACAGCTTTTTCGAAGAGACCGCGGGAAAGTCGGTGCTGCTGCGCGTGGGGCCGAACGCAGACGGAACGGGGTCGCGCGAGGTCAGCGTGGTGCCGGTGGAAAGCGAAGGGGGACTGCGGCAACTGGCGTGGGTGGAGGGCAACCGGAGAAAAGTGGAGGAGCTCGGCCAGGGAAAGCTGGCTTACATCTATCTGCCGGACACTTCGACCGGCGGGTACACGTATTTCAACCGGTACTTCTTCGCGCAGGCGGGGAAACAGGGAGCAGTGGTGGACGAGCGGTTCAACAGCGGAGGCTTGAACACGGACTACGTGCTGGATTACCTGAAGCGGACGCTGATGAATTACCGGACGACGCGGGACGGAGAGGACATGACCACGCCGGTGAGCCTGATTTTCGGGCCCAAGGCGATGATTATCAACGAATACGCAGGGTCGGGTGGAGACGCGATGCCATGGCATTTCCGTCAGGCGAAGATCGGGATTTTGGTGGGGAAGCGGACGTGGGGCGGGCTGGTGGGTTTTTACGGGCCGAGCGAGGCGCTGATGGACGGAGGAATCGTGACTGCGCCGAGCCGCGGCTTCTGGACCCCCAACGGAAAATGGGAAGTGGAAAACCAGGGAGTGGCTCCCGACGTCGAGGTGGAACTGGATCCCAAGGCGATGCGGGAAGGACACGACCCGCAACTGGAAAAGGCGGTGGCGCTACTGCTGGCGGATTTGGAGAAGAATCCGGTGCCCGTGTACAAAAAGCCGCCCTATCCGAACTATCACAAGAACACGGGGCCGCCGGAGGCGCATCCGCACCCGTAGGAGGCCGGTGGGGACAGGCTACCGGCTGGAATCGGCAGCGGAGGCGCTGGAGGGGCGCGAGGCGTTCAGGTCGGAGAGCACGTAGCGGAGGAGAGATTCGAGCAGAGTGGTGCGCGGGAAGTGATTGTGATTGACGAGCTTCTTGAGCTCGGCGTCGGTGGAGTTGTCATAAGAATCGGCGACAGCGATGTGATCGGCGTACACGGCGCCGAGAACATGTCCGCCGGGATATCGCGTGTCGCTCTCCAAAAGCTGGCTATCCTCGGGCTGGCCGAAGATGGAGAGAAACATCCATCCTTCCAGCAGGACCTTTGACGTATCGGCCTTAGAGGAAACCGCGGAAATGGAATAGACAGGGAATCCGGGATCGGGATGCTCGGCGAGAAATTTCTGCCGGACATCGCGCCGGAGGCTGTGGAGAGCAGAATACAAATCGCCCTTGCACTGGCCGTGGGTGATGGCTTGGATCCACTGCTGGGCCTGAACGGGCATGAAATCGGCAATGGGCGAACCTCCGATGGCGCCGGCGACGGTGATGAGCGCGGCGACAGAGCGGCCCGCTTCCGGATCACCGGCCACCGCTTCGAGAATATCCGGGGCACCCTTGCTATATCCGAGCAGGATGAACTTGCGGCCGTCCTTGCGGAAGCCGTCGCGGATGAACTGCGCGATGATCTTGCCGTTCGCCGCGCTCGAGCCGCTGGTGGCAGCAATCACGTCGACGGAAATCCCGTGGGCGCTGCGCATATGCTGTCGGCCTTCGAGGAAGGCAGAGGAGTCGCCGCCGCAGACGGAGAGGACGCCGGCAACGATCGCTACGTGATAGGAGGAAGGAATGGCACGCAGAGCGACGCGCTCGTCGACGGGGTTTTCCATGTAATCGGCGCACGGCCCCCACTGGCCGGAGTCGGGGTGCTCACGTTCGAGCACGGTGCAAAAGACAGCGGAGAAGGGCGGATCGGTGTGGCCAGTGGCCGGTGAGCCCGGGGCAGAAGCGGGGGCGCGAGAGAGAATCCGGACGGTGACGTGATAAGAGCCGTCGCCGCGGTCGCCGGGCATTTGATTGATGCCGAGGAAGAGACGGCCTGTGGCTTGCGCTATGAACCGGCTGCTGGTGCCCACAAAGAAGGGGTTACCGGGTTCGCCCGCGCCGATGCGGGCGATAAGGGCGCCACGCCCGGCCGCACCAATGGGAAGAAAACGGATCATGTCCTTCAAACTGCGAGCGAGGCCGTCAGGGCCGGCGGGCTGCTTCGCGCCTGCGTAATTGAGTTCACCGTTGGCGATGATCCGGACGGTGTCGCCCCGCTGGAGATCGAGGCCGGTATCCTGCCAGAGCGCGGAGCCGGGAAGATCGGCGGTGTAGGAGGGGGCATCGTTTGCGGGCGCGGCGGGCTCAGCCTGCTGGGCGTTGCCGGCGGGAGAAATGGCGAGTGGGGGAAGGAGGAGAAACGAAGCGAGCAGCGCGATGCCGAGCACAAAGCGCGGCGAGGGATGGCACTTCGAGGGGGTCGCGGTCATGTGTTTATGGTGATCGCTCGGAACGCGCTCACGGCTGGACAAATTCAGAATAACGGGCGGAAAGAGCCGCCGCAAGAAAGGACGGCGAAGAACAGGGAGAGGTTGCCTCGGTGACGAATGAGGAAGAGCAAATGCGGGATCCTACCCGGTGCGCGTGCAAAAAATGTCCGACCCCAGAGGGCTGATAGTGACGCCGCAATATTGTTTTGAGCACATCGGAGGGGCGAGCCCGAACTGCCCGCCCTAATCGGGACTACTCTCGCCCTGCGAGTGTCCGCAGCGCCCAAGCGCTTTAGAGATGAAATGCCCGGCGAAAGGAGTGAATATGCGGCCACATTCCCTTCCCTCGAAGCTTCGAAAATTTGCACCGATAGCATTCGTTTTCTCACTGCTTTGCGTCCTTCCGGCATGGGGCCAGAAGGAGTCTCCCGGTGTGACCCCGGAAAGCATCAAGATCGGGTCGTGCAACGCACTGAGCGGCCCGGCCTCGTTCCTCGGTTTGCAGATGGTGATCGGCGCCAAAGCCTATTTCAGCATGATCAACGCGCAAGGCGGAGTGAACGGCCGGAAATTGGAGCTGGAAACGAAGGATGACGGATACGAGGCCGACCGCGCGGGGCCGTGCTGGGACAGCCTGGTGAAGGAAGACGTCTTTGCAGCGGCATTTTTCGTGGGCACACCGACCGGCGTGAAATACATGCCGCTGTCGGAGGCGAGCCACACGCCGCTGGTCGGACTGTTCACCGGAGCGCAGGCGTTGATTGAGCCGGTTCACCGCACGATCTTCAACATTCGCGCCTCCTATTTCGATGAGGCACGAGAACAAATGGACGGCCTGTGGGACCAACTGGGCGTGCGCAAGATCGCCGTGCTCTACCAGAACGACCCATTTGGAAATGCTGTGCTGGAGGGGGTCAAACGGGGGCTGGAGCGGCACCACGCGACACCCGTGGCGTTGGGCACCTTCGAGCGGAATACGCTGGCGGTCGAGCAGGGAATCAAGGACGTGCGCGCGGGCAATCCCGAGGCCGTGGTGCTGGTGGGACCGTACGCTCCGGTGAACGCCATTCTGAAGCAGGCGCATGCGGCCGGATGGCACCCGCGATTCCTGACCGTCTCATTTGTGGGAACCGAAGGGCTGCTGCGCATCGGGGCGGAGGACGCTGAGGGCCTGATCATCACCCAGGTGGTGCCACCCTACGACCGGACGGATCTGCCCACGGTGAAGCTGTACCGCGAGGCGCTCGAAAAATACATGGGCGGTACGCCGCCGAGCTTTGTGAGTCTGGAAGGCTTCGTGGACGCAATGGTTCTGGTAGATGCGCTTCGGAACGCAGGGCGCGAGCCGACGCGCGACAAACTGATCTCCGCGCTGGAGAACATTCACGGCAAAGACATCGGGCTGGGCCCGAATCTCCTGCTGAATTTCAGCGCCACGAACCACAAAGGCCTGAACGCGGTGTACGTCACGGTGATAAAAGCCGGGAAACCGGTGGTGGTCAGCGACTGGAAGCAGCTTGCGAAGAACTAGCGCGGGCCCAGTGCTGTGAAGGCCGGATGTGGAATGAGCCCAGGGTCAGAACTGGGCCGACTGCGGCTACCCCGACGGGGTACGCGCTAACGCGTCTGCGGTGAAAAGGGCGAGGCGGCGGAAGAGCGGCTCGGCCTGCACTTCCTTCTGTTCGACGGGCAGATGCAGCAGGCGCTCGATTTCTGACTCCAGCTCGCGCACCTCATGCGAGGGCGCCCGACCGGCCAAATGCGCGAAGAGCAGTTTGTGGGCCTGCTTGCGTTCCATCACTTCGAGCCCGTCGAGAATCTGGCGGTGCGAGGTTCCTTCCCAGATGGCGAGAATCATGGCCTCGCGAAGCCATCGTTCGACGCCGAATTCAGCGAGAGTGCCGAGGCCGCCGTGAACTTCCATGGCCCACTTGGCGGTATCGACGGCGAATTCCGCGGTCCAGTACTTGGCGAGATGAGCGACGAGGCGAAAGAGATGGTAGCGATCGGAATAGGGCGGACGCTCCAGCCAGACCTGGTCGAGGAGGCGGACGGATTCCCAGGCGAGGGCGAAAGCGGAACAGAGCGCGGCGAGGCGGGATTCGAATTGATGATGGAGAAGCGCGTGGTCGAGGATGCGCTTGCCGAAGGCGACGCGGCGTTCGGCGTAGGCGAGCGCATCGGCGATGGCGCGCTGGGCGAGCGCAACGCTGACGACGCTATTGGCGACGCGCGAAATATTGAGGACCTCGAGGATCAGGTAGATGCCGAAGTCCGCGGAGCCGAGCAAATAGGCTTCGCTCTCGCGCAGCTCGATTTCACCGGTGGGGACGGAGCGGGTGGCGATCTTGTCCTTCAAGCGGCGAATGAAAAAGTTGAGGGAGCCAGCGGCG
>JASHSV010000221.1 GCA_030038535.1 Candidatus Acidiferrales bacterium | reverse complement strand
ATGCGCGTGGATCCCATGACGGCGCTACGCAACGAATAGTTCCGGTTCCACTCGCGGCCGCGTGCGCAGGGCTGCGAATCGCGCCCGCATCGCCGCGTGTGATATAAATTCCCACTGACTGTGAGCAAAGCTATCGTCGAGGTCCGCGACCTCAGAAAAAACTACGGCGACGTGGAAGCCCTCTGCGGCGTGAGCTTCCGGATTGACGAAGGCGAGATTTTCGGCCTGCTCGGGCCGAACGGCGCCGGGAAAACAACGACCATCGAAATCCTGGAAGGCATGCGCACGGCCGATGGCGGCACGGCCGCCGTCTCCGGCTTGGACCCGCAGAAGGGCGGCGCAGAGTTCAAACGCTCGGTCGGCGCGGTGCTGCAATCCACTTCCCTGCCCGATAAAATCCGCGTGGACGAAGCGCTCTCGCTTTTCGCACAGCTCTACGGCACGCGGGCAGACCGCACCGGGCTGCTCAGCCGCTTCGGCCTGGAAGAGAAACGCCACGCGTTCTACGGAAAACTCTCGGGCGGCCAGAAGCAGCGGCTGGCCATCGCTCTGGCGCTGGTCCACGAGCCGCGCGTAGTGTTTCTCGACGAGCCCACCGCCGGGCTCGATCCCCAGGTGCGACGCGAAATCTACGACATCATCGAAGAGCTGCGCCGGCAGAAAAAAACCGTGCTGCTCACTACACATTACATCGAAGAGGCCGAGCGGCTGTGCGATCGCGTGGCCATCATCGACCACGGCAAAGTGATCGCTATGGACACGCCGCGCGAGTTGAAGCAGCGGTCTGCCGGAACCACGCGCATCGAGGTTTCGCTCGCCAAACCAGCCGAAGCCGCCGAGCTACGCGCGCTCGAAGGCGTGACCGACTGCCGCACCGTGGACGGCCGCACCGTGCTCCACTCCACGCGCCCGCCGCAAACCATCGTCGCGCTGGTGAAACATCTGGAAGCGCACAGCAACGAACTCCAAAGCCTGGAAATCGCCGCGCCCTCGCTTGAAGACGTGTTCATCGAGCTGACCGGGCGCAGGCTGAGGGAGTGATTTGCACGTGCGCCAGTTTTCGATCCAGCTATGAGACACGTTTGGACGCTTACGCTCTTTCGGTTGCGCCTGGCCATGCGCAACCGCGCCTTCCTCGTGTTCGGCATCATCATCCCGCTGATTTTTCTCTTCCTCTTTTCGGCGGTTTTCGCGAGCAAAGGCGGTCCGGCGGTGGCGTACGTGCTTGCCTCCGTGCTGGCCATGAGCGTGATGGGCAGCTTCTGGGGATTGAGCCAGCAGCTTGTGATTTTCCGCGAGCAGGGAATCCTGCGCCGTTTCCGACTGGCGCCGATCGGCGCGGGGACCATGCTGAGCTCCAGCATCCTTTCCAATTTGATCCTGATGGTCCCGGGCATCGCCGCAGAAATCGCCGTGGCACGCTGGGTGCTGCACATGGACGCGCTGGGCAACCTGTTGAGCGTGTTTGTGCTCGCGGGACTGGGCGCGGTGACTTTTGCGACGCTCGGGTTGGTAGTGGCCAGCGTGGCGAATTCGATGATGGAAACGCAGGTGATCAACCAGCTGCTTTGGCTTTCGTTCCTGCTGCTTTCGGGCGTGGCCATCCCGCTGCCGAGTCTCCCCGTTTGGCTGCAGAAGTTGGCGCTCTACCTTCCGGCCACCTATCTGGTCACCGGCCTGGAACGCGCGCTGATCGAATTTGTTCCTCTAAGCCGCCTGGGCGCCGAACTGGCCTCGCTCGGCGGTTCTTCGATCCTGGCGTTTTTCGTGTGCCAGCAGATATTCCGGTGGGAGCCGGAAGAAAAAATGCCGCGGCAGGCGAAACTCTGGGTCGCAGCGGCGCTGGTTCCCTTCCTGCTTCTGGGCGTGTGGGAGACCCAGCAGGGAGGACGGCTCACCGAGGCGCGTTCGATTCTCCGCAGCACGTTTGCCGAGCGTCCCGCGCAGCGCAGCGCCCCTGCCGATTCGCCCGCACAGCCGAACCAGCCTTGAAGCAGCGCGTCGTCCTCGTCTCCCGCGACAGGCTGCCACTACGGAAGCCATATTGTCGGCCGAGCCGTACCGATGTGGCATTGACGCCCCCGCGCGCGTTGCTATAATCCGTTCAGGCCAGAAGAATTGATCAGGATTGCTACAGAGCGGTTCCTTCGAAAGTCGCACGCGCCATTCGTTCCCGTCCCGATTTCGACCGCAGTCGCCGCACGCGCGCGCGTGCACGATTCGATTGCATGAAGCGAGGCGTCCCATGGCCCTGAAAAAAACCGAAAAAATCTGGCACAACGGCACGTTTATTCCGTGGGACGACGCGCAAATCCACGTCCTCTCCCACGTGGTCAATTACGCTTCCGCCGTGTTCGAAGGCATTCGATGCTATTCCACGCCGAAAGGCCCTGCCGTCTTCCGGCTCCAGGACCACATGCAGCGGCTGGTGAACTCGGCGAAGGTTTACCGCATGGATCTGCCCTACTCCGTGGACACCTTTTCGAGCGTCGCGCTCGACCTGGTCCGCGCCAACAGCATGGATGCGTGCTACATCCGCCCCATCGTTCTGCGCGGTTACGGCGACGTGAGCGTGAACCCGTTCAATTGCCCCATCGAGGTGTACATGGCCTGCTGGGAGTGGGGCAAATACCTTGGGCCCGAAGCGCTGGAGCGGGGCGTTGACGTGTGCATCAGCACGTGGACGCGCATAGCCCCCAACACCTTGCCCGCCATGGCCAAAGCCGTCGGCAACTATATGAACTCGCAGCTCGTGCGTATGGAAGCGATGATCAACGGCTACACGGAAGGAATTGCGCTCGACGTCGACGGCCACGTGAGCGAAGGCTCCGGCGAGAACATATTCGTGATTGCGAACGGCACGCTCGTCACTCCCCCGCTCGCCAACTCCATCCTGCCCGGCATCACCCGCAGCACCATTTTCACGCTGGCCAGGGAAATGGGCATTCCCGTGGCCGAGCAGTTGATCCCCCGCGAATCGCTCTACATCGCCGACGAGGTTTTCCTCTGCGGCACGGCCACGGAAGTCACTCCCGTCCGCTCGATTGACCGCATCAGCATCGGCAACGGCGGCCGCGGCCCGATTACGAAGCGGCTTCAGGATGAGTTTTTCGCCGTTGTAGAAGGCCGCAAGGCCGATCGCCACGGCTGGCTCACACATGTGCCGGTGGCTGTCACCGCCCCCGTCGCCCGGTAGTCTTCGCTCGGCGCAGCCAACCTGCGACGCGCAGGCCGCGCCGCGTTTCCCTCTGACTTTGCCAGCCCCCTGCCCCTAAATCTGCTCGTCAAATCGCCATCCGGTTGTACACTTCTGCGCGCGATTTCGGCGCACGCGGAGGACGGCATGTACAACATCGGCCAGAAAGTGATAGCCGAATTCATCGGGACGTTTACGCTTCTGTTTTTCGGCGTTGGCAGCATTTGCTTCGCGCAGCAGGCCGGCCCCGGCGGCCCGGGATTGCTCGGCATTGCCCTGGCGCACGGCCTCGGAATTGGGCTGATGGTCGCTGCCGTCGGCCACATTTCCGGCGGCCACTTTAATCCCTCCGTCACCGCTGCCTTCTGGGTCACGCGCCGGCAGGGCACGCTGGAGGCACTCCTGTATTGGGTTGCGCAGCTTTTGGGCGCCACCGTGGCGTCGTATCTGATTACGCGCATCTATCTCGAAGATGTCTGGCGCCGCGCCGCGCTCGGCGTTCCCGCACTGGCCAGTGACGTCTCGCCGGTCATCGGCATTCTGGTGGAAGCGGTGCTCACCTTCCTGCTGGTCTTCGTGATCTTCGGCACGGCCGCGGACAAAGACAGCGCCTTTGGGAAGCTCGCGCCCTTCGCCATCGGGCTCACCATCACGGGCGACATCCTGGCCGGTGGCGTGCTGACCGGAGCGGCCATGAATCCCGCGCGCGCCTTCGGCCCGGCGCTGGTGGGCCATTATTGGGCCAACCAGTCCGTCTATTGGGTGGGCCCGCTTGCGGGAGGCATTGTCGCCGGGAGCCTTTACAACGCTCTGCTGATGCGCAAGCCGGCGTCCTGATGCGTGTTCCCCCTGCCGGTGGCGAATCTTTGGTCCCACCAGCCATAGGGAACGCGGGCGGTGACGCGCGGCTTGGGCCAGATGGTCACCACACGGCAGCATCGCTCGGACCCGCTCTTGCGCCGCCAGCAGGCGCGTGCTACTTTCGCCGCAGTGATTTCTAGCCCGAGGATGCGCAATGGCACTTGCGATTGAAGATCTGCTGCGCCACGCCATCGAGAACAAGGCTTCCGACTTGCACCTGAAAGTCGGCAACCACCCGTACATCCGCGTGGACGGCGCGCTCCAGGCGATGACCGATTTCTCCCGCATCACGCCGGAAGAAATGCTGTCGATGGCCTTCAGCATGATGACCAACCGGCAGAAGCAGAAGTTCAAGGAGACGGCGGAGCTCGACATGGCGTACGGCGTCGCCGGCCTGGGCCGCTTCCGCGTAAACGTCTTCCAGCAGCGCGGCAACGTCGGCATGGTGATCCGCGTCATCCCGACCAAAGTCAAGACGGTGGACGAGCTCATGCTGCCCAAAGTCTGCGAAAAAATCTGCGAAGAGCAGCGCGGGCTCATCCTTGTCACCGGAACCACCGGCTCGGGCAAATCCACCACGCTGGCAGCCATGATCGACCGCATCAACTCCCAGCGCTCCGACCACATCATCACCATCGAGGACCCCATCGAGTTCCTGCACCGCGACAAGAAAGGATTCGTCAACCAGCGCGAAGTGGAAGTGGACACGGCCAGTTTCTCGACCGCCCTTCGTGCCGCCCTCCGCCAGGACCCCGACGTGATTCTGGTGGGCGAAATGCGCGACCTGGAAACCATCGGCACGGCGCTGCTCGCCGCCGAAACCGGCCACCTCGTCCTCTCCACCCTCCACACGCTCGACGCCACAGAAACGATTCAGCGCATCATCGCGGTGTTCCCGCCGCCCGAACAGAAACAAATTCGTTTGCAGCTTGCTTCCACGCTGAAGGCCGTGATCAGCCAGCGCCTGGTGCGCAAATCGGACGGGCTGGGCCGCGTGCCCGCCGTGGAAATCATGATCGCGACCTCCTACATCCGGGATTGCATCATCAACCCGGATAAGACGCGCCTGATCCGCGACGCCATCGCCGCCGGAACTAGCCAGTACGGCATGCAGACATTCGACCAGTCGCTGTACGAGCTGCACACGAAGAACCTGATTACCTACGACGAAGCCATGATGCGCGCCTCGAACCCCGACGAGCTCAAGCTGCGCATGCAGGGTATCCGCTCCACCGCCGATGCCGCGCGAGAGGAAATGGAGCGCGCCATCTCCGAATTCGAGCGCTTCGGCGGCGGCAACCGGTAGCGGCTGCCCCTGCGCTTCGGGGCCGGCGCCTGCCTGCCGCAGCCCGGTCGAGAGCGACTGAGAATTCCAACCGCGAGCGGGTGATGGCCCGGCACCAGCTCTGACCCGCAGTTCGTGCGCGCCTGAGTTCCGAAATCATCTGGCATCGAACAGGAGAAAATCATGCGCCGCTGGACTATTCTTCTCACCATCGTTTTCCTGATGGCCACTCCGGCCTCCGGCCAGAGTTCGGCGAAAGACTCGCAAACGCTTCAGGATCTGCTCGCCGAGGTCCGCCAGTTGCGACGAGAACTGCAGAGCACCACCATAGCCCTCGAGAGAGCGGAGATTCTGCTCTATCGCGTGCGGTCGCAGCAGGAGGTGGTGGCACAAGCCACTCAGCGTCTGGACCGGTTGCGCTCCGAACTTGCCTCGACTCGCAGACAGCAGAAAGAGCTGGCCGTGTTTGTGAAGCGGACGGAAGACTCCACACAGGAAACGGCAGCGAACCCGAACGAGCGCAAGGAAACGGAAGAGCAAATGCCGTTGATAAAGACGCGGCTCGATGCATTGGCCGCCGAGGAGCAGGAAAAGGTGGCAGAGGAAGCCGACGCCGACCAGCGCCTGCGGGACGAACAGGCAAAACTCGCGGATTTGCAATCGCAGCTCGACCGGCTCGATGCGGAGCTCGAGAACGCCGGCAAAACCGGCGCAAGCCCTCCTCAATAGGAAATATGGCCCGCGCCCCGCATCGACCCCGGCAACTCGAATCTGCGAACGAGCTTCACTCCGCAGCGGTTCGCGCGCTTATGCGCCGCGCGCACTCCGTCTTCGAGATGCGCCGCGCGCTCGAACGCCGTTGCGCCGACCCCGCCCTGGTTGAAGCCGAACTGGCTGCGCTGCGCTCGCAGAATCTGCTCGACGACGCCCGCTACGCGCGCGAATTCGCGCGTGGCCGCGCCGCCATTCGCCGCCAGGGACGATTCCGCATCGCGCAGGAACTGCGCCGCCGCGGTGTGTCCGACCGCCACATCGAATCCGCGTGCGATGAAGTGTTCGCAGCGCACGACGAAGCCACGCTGGTCCGTCAGCGCCTGGAGCGCAAACTCCGCAGCGTCCGCCGCCCGCTCGATGAGCGCCGCATCGCCTCCCTTTACCGCAGCCTGCTCCGCGCCGGCTTCTCCCCCGACCAGGTGCGCGCGGCAATCAACACGGTAGCCCGCGGCGCCCGCTTCGATCCAGAAGCCTCCCTTCCCCCCGACGCATCCGAATAGCGCCGGGACGTTCGTCGGCAATCCGCGCCGCCAGCGCAGGTTTTTTCTTTTTGGAGCCTCGCCGTTCGCCGTAGCGAATCGCCTGGACTCTACCTGTGCTAGATTGAGCCCCTCGCTCCCGATGAGAGGTGCGCCATGCCATCCGGCAAATTCAGCATCGTATTGGCCGGTGCGGCCGCAATACTGGCCGCGGTCCTTGGAATCCATCTTGCGGAAGGACGGCCGGTGCCGGCGAAGCCGGCGACGAGCGTTCCCTCCTCTCCGATGCCGGCCACAGCGGCGGCAGAGGGATTGCCGGCTGCTCAACAGGAAGGCAAAACGGGCGACATCGCCGAGACCACGACAAACTTCATTGGAACTCTCACTCCGGGAGGAACAGCGGAAGCGGCGGGCAAGGAACGCAATTACGTAGTCACTTATCAGGTGGCATTCCTGCGGAATTCGCCCACGGAAAAGATTCCCGAGGAAAGCCTCACCTACAGGCAGCTGCAGGAACGCGACGATTCGAAGTTTCCGCCCTATTTCTATTACGGGGAAATCGTCCGCGGAACGTTTGACCCGGCGCACCCGGATTCCATCGCGGTCGTGGGGAATTTCCATGGGAAAGTGGGCCGCGGATTCA
>JASHSV010000220.1 GCA_030038535.1 Candidatus Acidiferrales bacterium | reverse complement strand
GCTAAAGCGGTTGCCTCAAGCTGTGATCCGAATCTGACCTTCCTAAAATGGATGGACAAGGGCGCTCTGCCCGAGGATTTCCTCGGCGAGGTGAAACGCTACAAATATCGCGGCTCCTCTGGAAAAGTGAATCTCGCTCTCGACGGCCTGCCCGAGCTCCGCTCCAAGCCCGGCCCCGGCCCGCACCTGCGCGGCGCCATTTCCATTTCGCCCTCCATGGAATACATGGAGCGCGCCTACGACGACGCGAAGTACGGCCGCTTTTCGCGCCGTCCCTACATCGACGTGGTGATTCCCACGCTCACCGATCCCTCCATGGCTCCGCCGGGCAAGCATGTGATGTCTTGCTTCGTTCAGTACGCGCCCTACAAGCTCGCCCCCGGCGCCGCTTGGGACGACCGCATGCGCGAGGATTTCGGCAACGCGGTGATCGACACGCTCGCCGAGCACCTGCCGAATCTGAAGAAACTCATCGTCGGCAAACAGGTTCTCTCGCCCGCGGACATCCAGGACACCTTCGGCCTTACCGAAGGCAACATCTTTCAGGGCGAGCTTTCTCTCGAACAGCTTTTCTTCCTCCGTCCCGTCGCGGGGTGGGCGCGCTATCGCACTCCCGTGAAAGGGCTCTACATGTGCGGCTCCGCCACGCATCCCGGCGGCGGAATCATGGGCGCTCCGGGCCGCCTGGGCGCTCTCGCCATCCTCGACGATTTCCGCAAGCGGGCCATTGCCTAAAATGATTGAAAGCCAAAATCTCGTTCTGGAGATAGCGCTCTGACCACCCCCCGCGACATCGTCATCGTCGGCGGCGGCCACAATGCCCTGGTCGCCGCCTTTTATCTCGCCAAGGGAGGCCTCAAGCCGCTCGTCCTCGAACAGCGTGATGCGGTTGGAGGTGGTGCCGCCACCGCGGAATTCCATCCCGGCTTCCGCAGCTCCACACTCGCTCATGCCGCCGGCCCGCTCCTGCCCCAAATCGCTGTCGACATGAATCTTTCGCGTCACGGCCTCGAAATGATGGAGCCCGGCATTCGCCTCGCCGCTGTTTCGCCCGATGGCCACGGCTTCGCGCTCTACTCCGATGCCGGACGCTCCGCGGAATCGCTCCGCAGACTCTCGCCCGCCGATGCCGAGGGCTACGCGCGCCTGTGCGCAGCGCTCCAGCGCGCCTCGACCGTCCTCGGCCCGCTGCTTTCGCTTACGCCGCCCGATATCGAAGCGCCTTCGGAAAATCTCCCCGACCTCTGGAAATTCGTGCAGACCGGCCGCAGCTTCCGCAAACTCGGCCGCCCCGAGATGTTCCAGCTCCTGCGGTGGCCGCCGATGGCAGTAGCCGATTTGGTAAGCGAGTTCTTTGAGAGCGAACTGCTGCGCGCTGCCATCGCCGCTCGCGCGATCTTCGGCACTGCTGCGGGCCCCTGGTCAGCGGGCACCGCCGCCACTTTGCTCCTCCGCGCCGCCGCCGACCCGCATCCCGCCGGGCCTTCCGCCGTGCCCAGGGGCGGCATGGGGGCGCTCTCCGCTGCCATGGCCGCGGCCGCGCGCGAAGCCGGCGCCGAAATCCGCACCGGCGCAGCGGTCGCCCAGATTCTCGTTCGCCAGGGCGCCGCCGCCGGCGTTGCGCTCTCGACCGGCGAGGAAATTGCCGCGAAAGCCGTCGTCTCCTCCGCCGATCCCAGGCGCACCTTTCTCAATTTCGTCGATCCCGTGCACCTCGATCCATTTTTCCTCACGCAAATTCGCAACTACCGCTCGCTCGGCAACGTGGCGAAAATCAATCTGGCCCTCAATGCGCTGCCAGAATTTCCCGCGCTCGCCTCGCTCGATGGCGGCGACCCCTCCAAGCTCCTCATCGGCCGCCTGCACATCGGCCACGAAATCGATTATCTCGAACGCGCCTTCGATGCTTCGAAGTACGGTGAGATTTCCGAACATCCGATCCTCGAAGTCGCCGTGCCCTCGCTCCTCGATCCCTCGCTCGCGCCCGCGGGCAAGCATGTGATGTCGATTTACGCCCAATTTGCGCCCTACAAGCTTCGGGAAGGGGAGTCATGGGAAAAAGAAGGAAAACGAGAGAAATTGCTTGAGACTGTGCTGAAAACGCTCGCGGCTCATGCTCCCGGCCTTGGAGACCGAATCGTTGCCGAGCAGGTGATTACGCCGCTCGATCTCGAACGCGACTACGGGCTCACCGGCGGCCACATCTTCCACGGCGAGCTGGCGCTCGACCAGATTTTCACCATGCGCCCGGTGCTCGATTCCGCCCGCTATCGCTCCCCCATTGGAGGCGTGTACCTGTGCGGCTCCGGCACGCATCCCGGCACGGGGCTTACCGGCGCATCGGGAGCCAATGCCGCCCGGGAGATTCTGAGGGATCTAAGGCGATGAGCGATTCGCCCGACGTGACAGCCGAGCGGGGCCAAAGTAAAATGGTGATTCGCAGTCTTTGTCCTGCGCGCACCGGGGCCCTTCCCGTAAAGGAGACACGACATGGCAACCGCTGAAGTGATGGTCGAGCGTGGCGAGTTCCGCAACGAGCCGTTTACCGATTATTCCGAGACGCGCAACCGCGCCGCGATGGAAGCAGCCCTCAAGAGGGTCAAATCGCAGTTTGGGCGCGACTATCCGCTGATTATCGGCAGTGAGCGCGTCACCACCG
>JASHSV010000219.1 GCA_030038535.1 Candidatus Acidiferrales bacterium | reverse complement strand
GGGCCGCAGCGCGTCCAGAAATCGCATTTCATCCTCCCGTCCGGCCGCATTGTACAGCCGTTCGCACCCCCTCGCTTGGCCCGCGAGGCCCTTGTTCCCCGTGAGGTACAATCGAACGTTCTCAATCCAGCGGAGGACGAACTTGGCGGAGGCGGTACGGACAATCGGCATTTCCACCGGCGGCGGAGACGCACCGGGGTTGAATGCCGTCATCCGCGCGGTGGTGCGCTGCGCGACGGAACGCCACGGATGGCAGGTGATGGGCATCCGCAACGGCTTCGATGGTCTGATCTGGCCCCAATTGTGCTGCACGCTGACGCGGGAAGATATTCGCGGAATTCTGCCCCGCGGCGGCACCATCCTCGGCACGACAAACCGCGGCAACCCGTTCCGTTACGCCAGCGAAGAGGACGGCGCGACGGTCTATCGCGACTACTCGCTCGAATGCATCGGGAACTGGAAGCGGCTGGGCCTGGACGCCATGGTGGTGATCGGCGGCGACGGGACACTGGCAATCGCCAACGAATTCCAGTCGCGCGGACTGCCCGTTGTGGCAGTCCCCAAGACCATCGACAACGATCTTTCTTCCACCGACGTCACCTTTGGCTTCGACACGGCCATCCACGTGGCCACCGATGCCATCGACCGGCTGCACACCACGGCGGAAAGCCATCAACGCGTGATGGTGGTTGAAGTGATGGGCCGCGACGCGGGCTGGATTGCCCTGCACGCCGGAATCGCAGGTGGCGTCCACGTGATTCTGATTCCGGAGATTCCGTTCACCATCGAAAACGTGTGCGCCGCCATCCGGCGGCGCGACGAGATTGGGCGGCACTTCAGCCTTGTGGTAGTGGCGGAGGGCATTCGATTGCCTCCAGCCGACGGCCAGGGCCGGCCATTTCCGGCCACACGGGCCCGCAACCCTGCCGTGCTCATCGGGAATGCAATAGGCGAAGTGACTGGCAAAGACGTTCGCGTGACCACACTCGGCCACGTACAGCGCGGCGGCTCGCCCAGTCCGTTTGACCGGATTCTGGCCACGCGTTTCGGAGTCGCCGCCGTGGAGCTGATCGCACGCGGCGAATTTGGGCGCATGGTCTGCCTTCGCGGCACCGCGATCGAGTCGGTCCCGCTCGCCGACGCCATCGGCACATGCCATTTGGTGGATCCTTCGAGCGACCGCGTGCGTGCCGCGCGCGCCGTGGGAATTTCTTTCGGCGATGCTCCCTGAAGCGCGCGCGCGAGACCGGCGCGGGCCGGCTTCATCGGGATGGGGCGGCTGCGTAGCGCGCCGGCACGCCGTCGAGACTCTGAGGATGATGCTGGCCTTAGCACTGGCGCTGGCCTGTGGAGGATGCCGGCATTCGCAACAGGCTGGTGAGGAGGCCTTTGTCGCGGAACGCAACGTGACCCTGTGGACCAGCCTCGCCCAGGTGAGGGAATCCGTGGCCACATTGCATTATGGAGAGCGTGTGGAGATCGTCGCGCGGCAGAACGACCAGGCACAGGTTCGCGCTTCGACGGGTGTGCAGGGCTGGACGGAACAGCGCAACCTGATGGACTCCGCCCTCTGGCATCGCGCCCGCGATCTGGCGCAGAGCGCATTTTCCAGGCCCGTGCAGGCCCAGGCCACCAGCGACAAGCTGACCAACGTGCACATCGACCCTGGCCGCACATCACCGCGCATCTATCAGCTCCGCAGCGGGACACGGCTGGACATCTTGGGCCGCGCCACGGCGGATTTCACGCGCGGGGGCGCGGAGGAAGCCGGCACCGCCCCCGCGGGTGCGGCGTCGCCTTCGCCCCCGGCAGCAGGCGAAACGCGGCACGAGGATTGGACACTCTTTCGCGCTCACGACGAGCCGGCGGGAGATGTGGCCGGATGGGTTCTGCGCCGTTTTGTGAAATTCGAGATTCCGCCGCAATTGCTCGATTATTCCACGCAATTCCGCTTTGTGGCCTGGTTCGAGCTGGGATCGGTACCCATCGGGCAGCCCGAAGTGGCGCCGAAGACAAAGGGGCAGCGCGCCCAGCGGGAAGCTCCCGGCCCGCCGGAATCTGCACGCGGCGAACCGGCTGCAGCGCCCACGGAAAAGCCGCAATTTTTGGTGGCTGGGATACAGGGGCCGGAGGGGCAGCCCTGCGATTTCACGCTGATTCGCGTGTACACCTGGGGAGCGCAGCGGCAGCGTTACGAGACGGCATACGTGGAAAGCAACTTGTGCGGCAGCCTGCCCATCCGCGTCCAGCCCGCGGAAGCGCCGGGCGCGAATGCGGGCTTTGCCTTCACGAACCGTGGACGTGCGGGAGAGGAGCACCGCGAGTACGCCATGCACCAAACGGCGGTTCATCGCACAGACAACCGGCGGCCGGCGCGAGGGCGGCATTGAAGACGCAGAAACTGCCATGAAGCCTCCCACCCACCCAGCCGCCAAACGAGCCAGGCGAATCGCGCTCGGCGCGATCGCCGCAATTCTTGCCGGCTTTTCGCCGGCTGGCCCTGCCACGGCAATTCCCGGCAGAGTGGGAGAGCGATCTCCTTTGCGTGCGTCACAATCCTCGGCCGAACGCAGGCCGCGAATCGAATTCCTCGGCGAGTGGGGAACGCGGGGTGAAGGCCCGGCGAATCTCGATTTGGCGGTGGCCATTGCAGCCGACACGCGGGGCCAGGTTTACATCGCAGATGCCGGATCGGGTTTCTTGCACAAGTTCACGGACGACGGGCATCCGCTGCTGGCGTTCGACGATCCGAGAATTTCCAACCCGGTGGCCATCGCTGTCGATTCCGATGGGGATATCTATACTGCCGATGGACGGACCGGCCGTATCCTGGTGTTTAGTCCGACGGGCGACCCGGATCATGAACAGCACGCGGGTGGGCTGGGACGCTTCCGCTTGCCTTCGGCGCTCGCCGTGGACGCTGACTCCAACCTCTTCGTTGCCGATGCGGGACTCGGCGCCGTAGCGGAGTTCAACGAGCACGGACGGTTTGTACGCGTCGTGGCGCGTAGCAGCGCCGGAGCCCAGCGCGTGCGAATGCCCGTGAGCCTGGCCGTGGCACCCGACGGGTCAGTCTTCGTTGCCGACAGTAGCACTGCCCTGATCTCCAAGTTTTCGGCGCGCGGCGAGTTCCTGGGCGCATGGGGGCGGCAGGGAACATCCGTGGAGACAAGAAACCCGGTCAGCCTGGCAACTTCCGATCATTTTCTGTTCTGCTTCGATGCCGCGCCGCCGCGCCTGCTGGTCTGGACATTGGCCGGGCAGCCGTATTTCGAGATGGATTTGGGCTCGCGCATAGTTCTCTCCGCCGGGAGCGCGGACACACGAGCCTCTCTGGCGTTTGTGCAGCACGACGAGCTCTTGTTGTTGGACCCCTCGAGCGGAAAAGTGCTGCGATTCCGAGTGGAATTCTGAGGCCTCGGCGCGGCGGGGTGGTCCGCGCGCGCGTAGGCGGATTCCGGGGAAAGGCAGTGTTTTCGTTGCAAACCGTCGTCGCATTATGGAATCATCCTCCCGCTGGTATTTGGCATCCGGCAGGTAACTGGAGCATCCGTGAACTTTCTCGAGCAAATTGGAGAAACCGCTGGAAGCGTATGGCGGGCGCTGGAGTCCAAGGGCCCGCAGAGCCTGGCTGCGCTAAAAAAACAGGTCAAGGCGCCCGGGGATCTCGTGCTGATGGCGGTCGGCTGGCTGGCGCGAGAGGAGAAGCTCGCGCTCGAACAGAAAGGCCGCGTTCAGCTGCTGCGCGTGAAATAGGTCGAGTTTCCGCCACTTCCAGGGGGCCGCATGGCTCGTCTGCTCACTGAAGCCGATGTTCGGCGCGTGTTGACCATGCCTATGGCGCTGGAAAGCGTCGAAGAGGCTTTCCGGCGTTTTTCCAACGGGCGGGCCATTTTGCATCCGCGAATCCGGCTGCTGATGCCCAACCGGACCTTCATGCACTACATGGCCGCTGGGGATTTCGACGCGGGATACTGCGGCATGAAAATTTACACGAGCGTCCGCGGAGGGCCATTGCGGTTCGTAGTGGCCCTGTTCAAGGCGGAGACTGGGAAGCTCGTCGCGCTCCTCGAGGCCGATTATCTGGGACAGATGCGCACCGGAGCAGCCTCCGGAGTGGCCACCCGGCTGATGGCCCGGGAAGAAGCCAAACGATGCGGAATCCTGGGCTGCGGGATCCAGGCAAAGACGCAGCTTGAGGCCGTGGCTGCGGTCCGCAAACTCGAGGAGGTCCGGGCCTATAGCCGAACGATCGAGCGCTGCGACGCCTTTTGCCGGGAGATGTCGCTGCGGCTGGGAATTCCCGTGAAGCCGGCAGCCAACTCGGAAACGGCCGTGCGCGAGATGGACATCGTGATTACCGCGACCAATTCCTCCACGCCGGTGGTCTTCGGGGAGTGGCTCTCCCCGGAGGCGCATATCAACGCTATCGGAGCCAATTTTCCGCAGAGGCGCGAGCTCGATGAGGAAGCCGTCCGGCGATGCGGGATTATCGTTGTGGACTCACGCGAGCAGGCGCGGCTGGAAGCGGGCGACCTGATCGATGTTCTGGGTGAGGACGCAAACGCCTGGGCCGCAGTACGGGAGTTGGCCGACCTCGTAAGCGGGAAGCTCGCAGGACGCACACACGACCGGCAAGTGACGCTGTTCAAGTCAACCGGCGTGGCGCTCGAAGATGTGACCGTGGCGGCGCGCGTTTACGAGGAGGCAGTGCGACAGGCCATCGGCCAGCATCTGCCGTTTGCGGAGCTGCCGCCAAACCGTCAGGCGTGATGGCTCAGGGCTTTCCGGCAATCGCGGTCCGCGAGCGTTTCGGTGCGGGTGGTTTGTCTGCGGGGCCCGCCGCCTCGAATTTTTCGCCTCGTTTTTCGAGCGCTTGGAGTACTTCCTCCATTTCCGCCCGCCAGTGCATTTTCAGCAGGGCGAATGCGCGCGCCGGTTGGTCATTGGCCAGCGCCTCGGCGATTTGCAGATGTTCCCGGGTTTGGCGCTCGGCAAGAGTGGAATCGGGAAGAAGGACGGAAGCATACCGCCGCGTGATCGCTTCGACGCGCCTGGTCAGCTCGATCAGTCGTTGATTGGCGCTCGATTCGACAAGAGCAGCGTGCCAGGCGCGATCGCGCTTTAGCGCTGCCGCCACATCGGACGCCGGGGCTGTTCGCGATGCGGCCTGCTCGAGGCTCTTGCGAAGTTCTTGCGCGGACCCTGCGGCGAGAAAGACGGCAAGTTGCTCCAAACTCCAGAGGATCGGGTAGATCTCCTGGGCCTCTCTTCGGCTTAAGCTTGGGATATAGAAGCCTCGATTTGGGTCGCCGGCCAAAAGGCCCTCGGTTTCCAGTTGAATCAACGCCTCACGTATGGGTGTGCGGCTTACCCCAAGTTCTGAGGCTAGGGCGGAGTCATTGAGGCGGGTGAGCTCGGGCCAACGGGAATCCAGAAGCGACCGCAGCAGCCATGAGTGGACCTGCTGGCGCAGGGATACGCGGGCGATGGTGGCCGTTCGCATGCATATTCCATATCACATGTCATATACGAAGGGCAATATATAATATTTTGTTCGTTGCCCGCTGGTAGCTGACGGAGTAGCGCCTACCGGTCGATCCTCAGCCACGCTTTCCTGTTCCCGCCCTCTCGCAGTTGGGAATCACAGCGCCCCGTGATTGCGGGCACGGTGACTTGAATCGAGCCCGCATAGGCTGGCCCGGACGGGAGGGGTTGTTGCGCTGATGATTCTTGGTGCCGCTGATAGACAAGGAGAAGAGGACATGCCAGAGGAAGCATTGAATATTATCGACCAGAGAACGAAGTCCAGCTACGAGTTTCCCTTTTTCAAGGGAGCCATCCGGGCGGCGAACCTGCGTCAAATCAAGACGGGCCCGGAAGATTTCGGCGTGGTGAGCTATGACCCGGCATTTCTGAACACCGCCGCGTGCCAGAGCAGCATCACGTACATCGACGGGGATAAAGGCATCCTGCGGTATCGCGGCTATCCCATTGAGCAGCTTGCGGAGAAATGCACATTTCTGGAAGTGGCGTACCTGATTCTGAACGGCGAGCTACCAACGGAGGTGCAGCTCGATAACTGGGTCAGCGATATCAAATACCACACGATGCTCCACGAGAAAACGAAGAACTTCCTGACGGGATTCAATCACGACGCGCACCCGATGGGAATGTTTATCAGCACCCTGGCTGCGCTCTCCACCCTGTATCCGGAGGCTCGCAAGGTGCGCGATCCGGAGGTGCGCAAGCTGCAGATCCGCAGGCTGATCGGCAAGGTCCCCACGATTGCTGCGTACACCTACCGGCACAGCCTAGGGTATCCCTACGTGTACCCAGACAACGAACTGAGTTACACCGAGAACTTCATGAACATGCTGTGGCGCATGGTGGAGCCAAAATACCGTCCCAATCCGGTGGTTTCGCGGGCGCTTGACATCTTGTTCATCCTGCACGCCGACCATGAGCAAAACTGCAGCGCCAACGTGATGCGCGCCGTAGGCAGCGCGGAGGCGGACCCCTATGTGGCCACGGCGGCTGCGGCAGCGGCGCTTTCCGGATCCCTGCACGGGGGAGCGAACGAAGAAGTCCTGAAGATGCTCGACGCGATTGGTTCCAAGGACCGCGTTCCGGCCTACATCGAGAAGGTCAAGGCCGGAGGCGTAAAGCTGATGGGCTTCGGGCACCGCATCTACAAGAACTACGACCCGCGGGCAAGGATCATCAAGTGGGCCGCGGATCAGGTGTTTGTGGCCACGTGCCGAAATCCCAAGCTGGAAATTGCGTTGGAACTGGAGCGCGTGGCGCTGGAAGACGAGTACTTCATCAAGCGGAAGCTCTACCCGAACGTGGACTTCTACTCGGGGATTATTTACCAGGCTCTGGGGTTCAAACCGGACGTGTTCACCGTTCTGTTCGCCATTCCCAGGACAGTGGGGTGGCTTGCACAGTGGCAGGAGATGCTCGAGGATCCGGAACAGAAGATCGCACGTCCCCGCCAGATCTATACGGGTTACGAGGCGCGGGACTTCGTGCCTATTGGAAAGCGAACGGCACACCCAGCCCTGGCGATCCGATAAGTCGATTTAGAGGTGAGGCGCTCGTGGCCTGGGCCGGGGAAAGGGCGCCTCGCCTTAGCCTCCAAACTTTAGTGTTCCGGAGCGTTCTGCAGCGGGCCGCTTTCGCCCGACCAGGGTAGGGCCACGGCCGCTGCCGCGTAACAGGCAGCGCCGAGCAGGGCCGCGGTCGTCAGGCTACTTTCCATTGAGACGATTATGGCGAGAAAACTCGCCAGGACGGAAGCGCATCCGTTGAGCGCCCACATCCAGGGCAGATTGTCGTCTTGGCCGAGCCGGCGCATACGTTCCAAACCGACGGGGAAGCAACCACCCATCAGCAGTCCGCAGGGAGCGATGAAGACGAACGAGAGCGCGGCACGTTGCCAGAGCACGAGGGCCGCGTACCGGTGAATCAACGGGAGCAGTGCAGCGGATAGAGCAGCGACGGCCGCGCAGGCGGCCAGCGCCGGGATGCGACTGAGGGCGTTGGACGCTCGAGGAATGACTCCGGACAGCAGACTGCCCGCGCCGCTGGCCAGAATGAGGCCGCCCAGAACAACGGAAAGCGAGTAAATGGGCTCTCCCAGGAAAATGGAGAGTTGCTGCATGAACGCCATTTCGACGAGCATGAAACCCAGACCGATGGCGACAAAATAGATCATTCCCGCGAGCAAGGGGCCGCGCGCCTGGGCAGCCGCCGCCCTGCGCCGAGCCAGCACTAAAGGCACGATCACCACGGCAATGAGCAACAAGACCGCCGCAACCAAGAAACAGAACAGGAATGCGAGGGCGCGCAAATTGCCCACGGTACCCATGATTTGCAGGAGAATCGGCAAACGGCTAAGACGGATGAAATTGAAGAAAAACGGAGCAGAATCACGCGGCGGCGAAAGATCCACGTCTCCCAAGTCGCGCAACTGCTCCAAGTCGGCAAGGCTCCTCGCAGCCAGAATGGGCTTCAATGTGGGGTCGGCCGGTGGATCGCCAGGAAGATAGAGCGGGACAAATTCCATATCGGAATCTATCCGCCGCAGGGAATTGAGATCCTCGTTGGAGAACGGCCTGTTGCTCACCAGAAGTGTGGCAATGCGGCCCGAGCCGATGAGTGCCAACTGTTCGGCGGGATTGGCTACGCCCTCCGAGAACAGCGTAGCCACGGCGAGTGAGAACTGGCGCTGGGTCTGGGCTGATTCCGCGCCGGCGTTCCATCGGGTACAGGTGAGCAATCCGCCTGGTTTGAGGTGCTCGTAGAGAATGCGCCAGGCTTCCAGGGTGTAGAGACCGTTTTCGGTGAGTGTCAATGCGCCGGCCGAGGTAGCTGCCCAGGTGTCCACCATGGAGGCCTGGATAACGTCAAATCGCTCGCTTGTACCGGTCAGGTAGCCGCGTCCCTCCCCGCGGTGAACCTCCAACTGAGACAAGGTGGGCAACCCGCTGTACCATCCGAAGCGGCGCAGATCCAGATCAACGATCGCGTCGTTGACCTCGATGCCCACGATGCGGCGGAAATTCTGGGTAACAGCAGCGAGAACATCGCGCCCTCCGCCCATTCCAATAATCGCCGCGCTACCGCCGGGCCGGAGCTGCACGGCGAGCGAGGTCACGTCGAACAGCAAAAAGGCAACTTCCTTTGGATCCCCGCGGTAGCGATACAAGGGTGTTGCCGCGTCGTTGTCAATGTCCAGGAAGAGGAAGTCCATGGAAATCTGAGGCGTGCGAGGGCTCGCGCCCCACATATAGGGCTGGGCCCCTGTAACCTGGACCACACGGACTTTGGAGATGGGGTTCCAGACTTCCGCCACGAGGTCACGCCGGGCGTCGATCTTTCCCTTGGCCCAGATGGGCTGAACGCCGTGGAGGGTCAGGCTATTGGCAAAGGCCAGAAAGAGAAGCGCGAGAGCCCAGAGCAAACGCCTGCCGGAACGCGCTTTTTCGCCAGCGTGAGACTCGAAGGCGGCTGCCGCGACGAACACGACGGCTGAAATGGCCAAGATGGCGCTGGGCGCATCCAGGAATTCGAGCAAGCCGATAGCGCCCAGGCAGCCGAGTGCGGCGCCGGCCAGGTCCGCGCCATACACACGGGTGATCGGATACGGACAGCGCGTCAGAGCCACGCACACCGCCACTCCGGAGAAATAAAATGGGACGCTGATGACCGCTGTAAACAGCAGGAAGCTGAAAATCGTCTCCGCCGAGTAGGAAATCTCCACGGGAATCGCCAGGAGGATCACCAGAGCCAGAGGGAGTGAGATGGCCATGGCGAGCGCAGCCTGGGAGAGCCGCCGCGGAATCGCTTCTGAAGCGAAGTACTGCGGACGGAACTGAACCCACAGGGAGCCGGCGGTCATTCCGAACATGGCCATGGAAACAGAAACGAACGCCAGGTAGTACCAGCAGACGACGCTCAGCAGGCGTGTGAGCACCACCTCGTACATGAGCGTCGCACCACTGAGCAGGAACAGGCCGCCGTAGAAGAAAAGCATTCGCCTCTGCCCCCGAGCCGAGCGCCGGAATCATCCCACTGATTGTTGTGGAATTCGAAGGTTAAGACGGTCGAAGGTTCTAGCTGAGAGAGAGCAAGAGTCAGTGGGTCGGGGGGTCAATTTCCGAATTGCCGACCATCTCTTCGAAGGCTTAGGTAACGAGCCAGTCTGCAACGGCTGTATCCTCGCGTGAGTGGGAAAATCGTCTGGACAAATCTCTCGTTGCAGCGTTATTAATTCACTCGCACCCCCTCAAAAGTCGGGCCGCGCCGAATGACTGACCCAAGGCGTGGATTTCGATATGAGAGAAGCGACGAATACCCTTTCCTCGGTCTGGTTTTTCCGACTCCTGTCCATGGCCGTGATTTGCTTATGTTTGCTCTTAAGGGCTTTCGCAGGTGGCTGGTGGTTCCTAGGCTTGAGCCTATTTGGTCCCTACGCCGCCATCGCGGTTGTGCACCTCTGGCTAACCGCCCGTAGGGTTCCTAGTCCCAAGCCTTTCCCAGGGCCTCTTGCCCGAGCGATCTTGATTTCTCATTTGTTCCTCATAGCTGCAGCTCTATTGCAGTGGGACGAAGGAGATGCGCCTTGCGGCTGGATTACGATTAGAAAGCTATTGTGGGGCGCAGTCGATTGTCAGGGCGATTTTTGGGATAGGCTGAGCCTACCCTCATTCGCTCCTGTGGTTGCTTCTTGGTTTTGGATTTGGATGCTCCGAAGGCGTGAAGACAAACGATCAGGCCCGAGCAATCCCGAGGCCACAAAACGGACCACGCTCAGCTTATTCGGCCCGTAGATGCGAGGCGATTCCGGGCTGATGACGGGCAGGATAGAAGCAAACCGACTGCAAGTCCGTGTATCGAGCGATTTTCCCGCTCGATTTCGACTCGCAGCAGCGGAACCGCAGCCCTTCGCAAGGCTTCCTCTTCTTGGGCGATATAGGCTTAATCGTGGACGGACGTCAGAATTTTGCAGAGTTCTGCCAGTCTGGCTTCCAGCTTCGCCAGTTCCACAGCGAGATCGACCTTCTCAAAGCGCGAGTTCCTGTACTTGAAGCACTGCCCGGAATCGTCGAGGTTGAGGTAGGTACGCGCGACTGGAGCCGGGCAATCCTTCGCGTTTCAACGGGCAGATTCAGGGCCGGCACGCTCTCTTCCGGCCTTTCCACAATAAGTTAGCGGCTCAGTTTGCCGCCGGTTGTGGCCCAAGCATCGGGAATGCCTCGCGTCCGGCTCAAGCGACGACCTCGGAGCGTTTGCACAGGCAGGAATGCCTGTGCCACCCGGCAGACTGAGCCACCACCTACAACGGGCCGGGATTGACGGGGGCGGAGCGAGGCGGTATAGTTTCGAACGAACGTTCGAACGGGAGCATTTCACGGCCTCCCGCGCGCTTGGGCTCGCGGCGGGAGGAGTCCGTGACCCAAGGGAGGGGCACAGGCACCCATGCCTGTGCAACCGAGGTTCAGCATTGTCGGCGGCACGGCCAGTCCTGCAACGAAAATCAGAAGGCAAGCTGCAGCTCATCCTGGGGCGGGCGGCAGTAGTGTTCGCGCGCAAGGGGTTTGAGGGCGCGTCGATGCGCGATCTGAGCCGGGCCACCGGCGTTTCGCTCGCGGGGCTCTACCATTACGTTTCCAGCAAACAAGAGCTCTTGCATCGCATCCAGATGGACGCGTTTTCGCGGATTTTGGAGCGGCTCGAGGAGCGCCTGGCCGCGGTGAACGATCCGGAGGAGCGCGTGCGCGTGCTCATCCAGAATCATCTGGAATACTTCCTGGCTCACCCGGTGGAAATGAAAGTCTTCACGCACGAGGCCGACGCGCTGGAGGGCACGTATCGCGACGAAGTGGGAGAGATTAAACGTCGTTACTATGCGCTGGCCATGCAACTGTTCCGGAATCTTCAGGAGGCGGGCGACGCGCGCGAAGTGAATCCCCGCGCGGCGGTACTGGCGCTGTTTGGGATGATGAACTGGATTTATACCTGGCACCGGCCGGGCACAGACCCGGGCGCGGCGGAACTGGCGGACATGTTCGCCGACATTTTCCTGCGCGGGGCGCTGGCGGGCGGGGCGGGAGCCGCGAGCGGAAATGGCCGCGGGCAGAAGAGCCGGGCGGCTGCGGCGGCTGCGGGACGGTTTTCGAGAGAACTGACAAGGGAGAGGAAGGGCGGCAATGGCCACAATCGAAGCGATTGAACAGAAACAACTGGTGCAGTACCGGGTGGAGGATGGTCTGGCGATCCTGGAAATGTCGGACCCGCCAGCGAACACCTATACCCACGAGATGATGCGGCAGCTCGACGAGGCAATTTTGCGGGCGCGGATGGACGAGAGCGTTTTCGTCCTCGTGCTTCGCGGCGCGGGAGAGAAATTCTTCTCGGCGGGCGCGAATATCGCCATGCTGCAGAAGGCCGATCCGCAATTCAAATACTATTTCTGCCTGCATGCTAACGAGACGCTCTCGCGCCTGGAGCAGACGCCGAAACTGGTGATCGCGGCGCTCAACGGACACACCGTGGGGGGCGGGCTGGAGATTGCGATGGCTTGCGACATCCGGCTGGCGAAGAAGGAGGGAGGAAAGATTGGGCTGCCGGAAGTGAACCTGGGGGTCCTTCCCGGAACCGGCGGGACGCAGCGGTTGCTCCGGGTCGTGGGCCGCTCACGGGCGATGGAGATGATGGTGACGGGTCGCACGATGGGCTTTGAGGAAGCGCAGGAAATGGGGTTGATTCACGAGATTTACGAGCGGGAGACGTTTTGGGACGATGTGAAAGCCTATGCGCGGCAGTTCTGTGCGCCGAACAAGGCGGCGCGTGCTGTGGGGCGCATCAAGCGGTCGGTGGTGAGCGGGGCGGAGATCG
>JASHSV010000218.1 GCA_030038535.1 Candidatus Acidiferrales bacterium | reverse complement strand
GTGCTGGTGCCGACGGTGTACGTGGTGGACAACGGGCTGGCCGTAGGGGAGAAAGAACATTATCCGGAATACGTGCTGGTGAAGGAGCGGGCGCTGGCGAAAACGCATTTCCCGAGTTTCCAACTGGCACTGAAGTCGGGAGTGACGATCGCGGCGGGTTCGGACCAGTCCTACGAGCCGGGAAAAGGGACGGTGCGGGACGAAATGATCGTCGAGGTGAAGTACGGGATGACGCCGCAGCAGGCGCTGGTTTCGGGGACAAAGACGAGCGCAATGTTGCTGGGGCTGGAGCAACTGGGGACGGTAGAGACGGGCAAAGAAGGGGACCTGGTGGCCGTGGAGGGGGATCCGCTCAGCGATATTCACGCGCTAGAAAAAGTGCGCGCGGTGATTTTCGAGGGCCGGAGCGTGACGCCAACCAACCGGCAGTGAGCGGCGAAAACGGCGCGCGGTAGTGTACGATTGAGCCATCGTGGCGGAGACTGGGAACGGCCAACAAAATCCGGCGGACATCACAGTAGATGTTCTGATCCTAGGCGCAGGATTTTCGGGCCTGTGCATGGGAATCCGGCTGCTCCAAGCCGGAATGACGGATTTTCTAATCATCGAAAAAAGCGAGGATGCGGGGGGGACCTGGTACGAGAACCGGTACCCGGGGTGCGCGTGCGACGTGCCGTCGCATTTGTATTCGTATTCGTTCGAGTGCAATCCGGAGTGGACGCGAATGTACGCGAGCCAGCCGGAAATCTGGGAATACCTGAAGCGGTGCGTGGAGAAGTACGGGCTCGAGCCGCACATCAGGTTTCGGACGCGATTTCAGGAAGCCGCGTGGGACGAGGCGGCAAGGCTGTGGCGAGTAACGGCGGGGGAGAACCTGCGCATCCACGCACGCGTGCTGGTGTCGGGCGTGGGTGCGTTGCATGTGCCGCGGTATCCGGAAATTCCGGGGCTGGAGCGGTTTGAGGGGCCAAAGTTTCATTCCGCGACGTGGAAGCCGGACGTCGATCTGACGGGGAAAAGGGTGGCCGTGCTCGGCACGGGCGCGAGCTCGATTCAATTTGTACCGCAAATCGCGCCGCAGGCGGGGCGGCTGTATCTGTTTCAACGCACGCCGGCGTGGATCGTGCCTCGGCGGGATTTTGGGATCACGGAGAAATGGCGAAAACGGTTCGGAAGCGTGCCCGGGCTGATGCGGGCATTCCGCAGTTTCCTTTTTCTGAGCCTCGAGTGGCGGGTGCTGAATTTTCTCGGCAATCGCACGGTGCGCGGATATTTTGAGAGAATCGCGCGGCGGCACCTGGAGAAAGGCATCGCGGACCCGACGCTGCGCGCGAGACTGACGCCCAGTTACGAGATCGGGTGCAAGCGAATTCTGGTTTCCGACGATTTCTATCCCGCGCTGGAGCGGCCGAACGTGGAGCTGGTGACGGAGAAAATCGCGGAGATCCGGCCGAAAAGCATCGTGACCAGCGACGGCGCGGAACGGGCCGTGGACGTGATGATTTTTGGGACGGGGTTTCAGGTGACGGAGGCGTTCATCGAGATGCGGCTCTACGGACGGGGCGGGATCGAGCTGCACGACGCGTGGCGGGAGGGGATGAGCGCGTACCTGGGCGTGACGGTGAGCGGGTTTCCGAATTTTTTCATTCTGCTGGGGCCAAACACGGGCCTGGGCCACAACTCGGTGGTGCTGATGATCGAGGCGCAGGTAGGATACGTGATCAAATGCCTGAAAATGATGCGCCGGCGGAAGATCGCGGTGATGGAAGTGCGGGCGGAATCGCAAAAGGAGTTTGCGGCGGGGATTCGCGAGCGCATGGGGCAGACGGTATGGCAATCGGGCGGCTGCCGGAGCTGGTATCAGGATACGAAGACGGGCGAGAACACGACATTGTGGCCGGGGTCGGTGATCCGTTATAGGCGGAAGACGAGAAGCGTCGCTCGTGGCGAATACGACCTGAAAGTGATAACCAGGACAAACTGAGAAGAGGGACGCGAAGCGATGGCGGGACCCGCCAGCAGCCGGCGGGCAAGCCAAGGAACTGCGGCGCTCCCTGCGGATTGGGCACGGCGTGCTATTATCGCCGCCGCAATCCGTCCCAGATCACTCTAAAACCGCTCGGGGGGATTCACCGATGAAAAAACTAGCGATGTTTTTGTGCTGTGCGGCGGCGTTTTTTGCGAGCACTGCTGTTTTGAAGGGCGACGATACGCCGTCGCCGCAGACGACGGCGCAGAAGCGTCCGATCACGCACGCGGACATCTGGCAAATGAAGCGTGTGAGCGACGTGGCGGTGAGCCCGGACGGGAAATCGATTGTGTTCCTGCTGACGGAGCCGAACTACGATCCGGCGAAGCAGGTGGCGGACCTTTGGGTGGTGCCGGCGGACGGGAGTGCGCCACCGCGGCGGCTGACGTACGCGAAGAAGCCGGAGTCGTCTCCGGTGTGGTCGCCGGACGGGACGCGGATCGCATTTGTGACGCGCAGGGAAGGCGACGAGGCGGGGCAGGTGTATGTGCTGCCGATGAACGGTGGAGAAGCGCAACGCGTGACCGACCTCTCCGGGGGCGCGGCGAATCCTCAATGGCGTCCGGACGGCAAAGCGATTCTGTTTGAAAGCAGCTTCGATCCCATCGCCGCCGAACGGAAGGAGCGCAAATCCACGGCGAGGGTATATGACGCAATGCCCGTGCGCTTCTGGAACGTGTGGTTTGACGAAAAGAAGCCGCACATATTCGTGCAGGAGCTGGCCGAGGGATCGAAGCCGGTGGACGTGCTGAAAGGGACAAAGCTCGCGGAGTCGGCGGGATTCGCGGGACTCGCCGAGGACGTGGGCTCGAGCACGACGCTGCACTCGGTGTGGGCGCCGGACGGGAAGTCCATCGTGTTCGCGGCGTACTGGAACCGAAACGAAATGATGAGCAGAGAAATCGAAGCCGCGATCTATTCGGTTCCCGCAGAGGGAGGGGAGCCGCAGCAGATAACCCCGAAGGGAGCGAGCTATTTCCGGCCAGTATTTCCGGTGCATGGGCAGGGGCTATTCGCTCTGCAAACGCGGCGCGCCGTTCCGGGAGGGCGGCTGTATTCGCTGACGCGGCTGGTGCGGCTCGATTGGCCTTCTGCGGGACAGCCCGCGGTGCTGACGGAGGGCTGGGACCGGTCGGTTGGAAGTTATTCGATCTCCGACGATGGAAAGGCCATCTATATCGCGGCGGAGGACGACGGATTCAACCAGCTCTTCCGCATGGCCGCGAGCGGGGGAAAGGTGGAGCGGTTGTTCGCGGTGGAACGGGGCAGCTATACGGGCGTGCATCCGGCAGAGGGTGGATTGATCGCCCTGTATCAGAC
>JASHSV010000217.1 GCA_030038535.1 Candidatus Acidiferrales bacterium | reverse complement strand
CTTGCGGCGTCCGAAGCCAGAACGAGCGCCGCGCTCCGGCGGCCAGCGCTCGCGAGCTCCCCGAACGCCCCGCCCCGTCTTTTTCTTCCTGAAGCACAATCCGTGGGGCCGAGGCTTTCGCCTTCCCTCTCGACCGCTTCGCCGCCTGGCCCCCGTGCCCGTGCGGACTCACTTTCACCACTGTCCAGCCAACCTCTGGGAACGCCCGGATGATATCCACGACGAGCGCGGTTTTCCCCACCCCTCGCGCGTGCCCGCCGATCACGAGGTATCGTGGCATTTCCGAATTCACACCCGAGCTACTCTCTTTCCGTCTCTGCCAACCGCATAAGCTGCTCTCCCACCTCGCTCAGCCGCCCCAGCCATGCGAGCTGTTGCAGATACTTCCGTATCGGCCGCGCCGGCGTCCCCCACACCGGCTCGCCGGCCGCAATTCTCTTCCCCGTCGGAATTCCCGCTTGCGCCCCAATGATCGCCCCATCTTCAATCCGCACGTGGTCGGCAATCCCCACCTGCCCGCCGATTACCACCTGCCGCCCTACTACCGCGCTGCCCGCCAGTCCCGCCTGGGCCGCGACCAATCCCCCCTCGCCAATGTGCACGTTGTGGCCAATCTGCACCAGATTGTCCACCTTCGTACCGGCTCCGATCCGCGTTTCTTCCAGCGCCGCCCGGTCCACGCAACTGTTGCAGCCGATTTCCACTTCATCGCCAATCTCCACTCGTCCGATTTGCGGAAATTTCCAGTGCCGCCCCTCGCCGGAAACGTATCCGAACCCGTCTCCGCCCACCACCACCCCCGCATGCAGGACAACATCCCGTCCTAAATGCACTCCCGGATAAATCACCACGTGCGGATAGAGCGTACAGCCTGTTCCCAGCACCGCGCCGCGCCCCACGCAGCAGAATGGACCGATCTGGCTCTCCGCCCCGATTTCGGCTCCTTCGTCAACTACCGCATACGGACCAATCGCTACGTCTTTGCCCATCTTCACCTTCGGACCAACCACGGCTGTCGCATGCACACCCCGAGCCGCCACGCGCACGGGAGCGCGCAACAACGCCGCCGCTTGCGCGAATGCCAGTTTAGGATTCGCCGCCCGCAGAAGCGTCTTCTCCGCCAAATGGACCTCTGGCGGCGCGATCACGCAGCCCGCCAGCGAACGCGCCGCTCTGGGCACATGCCTCTCCCCCTCCACAAAAATCAAATCCGCCCGATGCGCCCGCTCCGGCGCCGCCAACCCTTCCACCGGTGCCGCCGGGTCGCCCTCCAGCACCAGATTCAATCGTTTCGCCAATTCCCGCGCCGTCATCATCACATCCTCCCCGCTCCCTGCCGGGCCGCGTCGCTAGAACGGATAGAGCGGCGCCTCGCCCGGCGGCCTCGTCTTCCATCGTTTGTGCACCCATAGCCATTGGTCCGGATACCGCCGCGCATATTCCTCAAATACCTGCACGAACCGCGCCGTATTCGCCACGACATCTGCTTCCGCATCTCCAGTCCGCACCAGCGGAATCGCCGGATCGAGCTGCAAGTGATAGCGCTTCTCCTTCTCGCTCCAATACACGTAGCCCGGCATCACCGAGCAATCGGTGCGCAGCGCAATGCGCGCCACTCCGCTCGACGTGCATGCCGGGACGCCAAAAAACGGCACGAACACTCCCTCCTCAAGCGAACTGTTCACGTCCATCAGCACGCCCACGTCACCATTCTCCCGCAGGATGCGCAGCATTCCCCGCACAGCCTCGTTCTTATCGATCGTGCGATTGCCCGCAAGGCACCGGTAGCGGTCCACCAGTGCGTTCACCCGCGGATTCGCCACCGGCCGCACCAGAAAATTCAGTGGATGTCCATTCAACGCCTGCGCAAACGGGGCTAGTTCCCACGCCCCCATGTGCCCGGTCAGATAAATGAGTCCTTTCCCCCGCGCTTTCGCCGCCTCGTAATTCTCCATTCCGTCGATTGTGATCACCCGGCGGATGCTCTCCGCCGTCTGCCGCGGAAACTGCGAAAACTCCCCGCCCATCCATCCGATGTGCCGCATCAGCCGCCGCGCGGTGGCGCGCCGCTCCGACTCCGCCATCTCTGGGAATGCAATTCTCAAATTGACCAGTGCCGCGCGCTCCAGCCTCGGATTGAGCGCGTAAAACGCCCGCGCTACGGCAGCCCCCGCGGCTCGCGCCATCCCGCGTGGCAGCACACCCACACCGTGCAATACGGTCCACGCCGCGGCGTATTCGATCCATTGGCGCACTGACTTCTGTTCTCCGGCGGATTCTCTCACCCTTGCGCGTCCGCTGCGGCGCGCGGCCCCTGGGGGAGCAAGACAGCCGGCGATGGTATCACCACGGTTGCCGGCCATCGCCGCGTTCGCTATACCTCGCCAAACCTTTGATAGACTCGCAAGGCCTTGCAACTTTCCGCCAAACTTCGAGTCGTGCTCGGTTTGCTGGTGTTTGCGCTCGTCGTATTCCATTGTTTCTTCACCGGCCTCAATCGCCTCGGCCTTGTGGGGCCCGACGAGCCGCGTTACGCCTCCATCGCCCGCGACATGGCACTCACCGGCGACTGGGTCACGCCGCGCTTGAACGGCGCCCCCTGGCTCGAAAAGCCGCCCCTGTACTATTGGTCCGCGGCCATCGCCTTCCGCACCTTTTCAAACCCGGAGATTGCCGCTCGCGCTCCAGCCGGCATTTTCGCGCTCTGCGCCGTTTTCGCTCTCGCCCTCATGGCTAAACGCCCGTACGGCCCCGCCACCGCCGTCACGGCTGCGGCGATGCTGCCCGCGACCGTCGGCATGACAGGGTTCGCTCGCGCCGCCGGCACAGACATGCCCTTCGCCGCCTGCCTCACGCTCGCCATGTGTGCCGCCGCTTACTTGCTCCTGGAGGATTCCCCAGCGCACGCGCGCCTCGGCTCGGCCGCATTCGGCCTATCGCTCGCTCTGGCCGTTCTTGCCAAAGGACCGGCCGCAATCCTGCTCGCCGGCGGCAGCACGGCCCTCTGGGCCCTCGCCAGCGGTGAAATCCGCCGCTCCCTCCGCTTGCTCGGTCCCACCGCCACGCTTTCGTTCGTCGCCGTCGCGCTTCCCTGGTACTGGCTGTGCGACGAGCGAAATCCCGGCTTCTTTCGCACCTTCTTCCTCGAACAAAACGTGGAGCGTTTCCTCACCAACCGCTACCAGCACCAGCAGCCGTTCTGGTTTTTCGTTCCGGTCCTGCTAATCGCTCTTTTTCCCTGGACGTTTCTGCTCGTCCCGGCCATCGCCGCCGGCTGGCGTTCTCTGCGCAAGACTGGCTGGCGCAAATCCCCGGCTCTCTTCTTGGCCTCCTGGTCGCTTTTCCCTCTCGTCTTCTTCAGCGCCTCACAGTCCAAGCTTCCCGGTTACATTCTTCCGGCCGTTCCTCCGCTCGTGCTGCTGCTCGCGCGCGCGCTGCCTGGAATCGAAGACTCCGCTTCGGCCCATTCGAACCTCCGGCCCCTCTGGGTTGCGATTCCAATGCTCGCACTGGGCACGGCCCTGATTCTCCTGCCGCGCGCAGCGCCGCAGTTTCTCCCGCCCCTGTTGCGCACCACAACGAGCCTCGAAACGCCACTTCTGCTTCTCGGCCTTTCGCTGCTCTTAGGAGGCCTTGCCGTCGCGGTCGCCGGTCGGCTCCGCGAATCCACGATTGTCGCGGCACTTGCGGCTTTCCTGTTCTCTTTCGCTGTAGGCGATCTCGCCAACCACATTCTTCCGCTGCTCGATTCGCAGATCTCTCCCCGTTCGCTCGCTCTAACCATCCGATCGCTTCCCGCCGGCTCGCGCGTGGCCGTTTACAGCCTGCCGAGGGCCTGGCAATACGGCGCGGAGTTCTATCTCGAGCGCCCGCTGCCGGAATGGACGCCTGCGATGCCGCGTCCCGTCTGGGTCATCACCACTCCGCGCGGCGCTCCGGATCTGCCGGGAGCGAGCCGGCAGGCCGCCCCTCTCGCCTCGCGCGGTCCGGCGACGATTTTTCGCGTGGATTGAACCGCCCGGACGAGCGCGGCAACTCAACGCGTGCTCGACGGCACCGGAGGCAGCACGCGCAGGAAGAAGCTGAGGACGGCGTTGTCGTACGTTCGTTTCTCGTCGTTCGTCATCGTCAGATAGCTGGCTTGTGGCATCACCCACTGTTCGCGCGGTTCCGGCGCGGCCGAAAACAGTCCCAGCGTGGATTCAGCCAGTTGGTGGTTTTCCCGCAGCGCGATGAACAGCTTCGGAATTTTTGCCAGCGCCCCTAGTCGAGTCCCCAACGGTGGCTGTCCGCGATACGGCAGCTCCGCCACCTGGAATCCCAGTTGCGCCATCCACCCGATCACCGGCAGCGATCCGTATCCTTCGCGGTTCAATTCGCCGGTGAAGAAATCAATGGGCTTGTCAAAAACGGACTCGGCCACCACCGCGGCCACTCTGCGGTCCGCGGCCGCGGCCGCCAGTGCGGCAAACCCGCCCACATCGGCTCCCCACAGCCCCATCTTCGCCCGGTCCACGTCGTTCCGCTGCGCCATCACGGCTATGGCTGTGAGTACTTCGGTGGCTTCGCGCGGCCCCATGGTCGTCGAGCCCTGCGATTTCCCGTGCCCCGAAAAATCGAAAACGAACACGTTGTACTGGTTCTCCTCGAGCGTCGTGGCCAGCGTAAGCACGTCGCTGCGCTGCCACTTGTAGCCGTGGCAGAGGAGCAGCACGGGCGCGCCGCGCAGTCCGGGAAAGAACCACCCTTCCCGGTTCCCGCCCCCCGGCAGCGTGTACTGCACCGTCGTGATGTGCCCCAGCAAATCTTCCGGCGTCAATCCCGCGCCCCTTCTCTCCGGATGCAGCATGCGGTAATCCAGGTACCCCGCGATGCACGCGCACACCAGGCCCAGCAGCACGGCCAGCAGCAGCAAAAGCGTCAGGGCCCCGCGAATGGACGAAGAGGGGTCGCGCAGATCTTCTAGAAGGTCCATCGGATATGACTATATCCCCTCACTTTGCGATGAGTGCTACCAAGAAGCGGCGCATGTTAACACACCGGCAGCCGCCATCGGCGCATTCCTGATGCCGGCCGGTTGGAGCGAATTGCAACGGGCCGCTATAATCTCTCCGCCGGTCCACATTCCATGGAGATCGTTCCGCTCAGGCAGGCTACCCCGCGCCAGCTCGATCCCCTCTTTGAGGAGGAGGCGGAGCGCTGGCTCGCCGATCTCCACTGGGACTACCGGCCCTCGCTCGCCCTCATCCGACGCTTTATCGAGACGCGTTCGCTCGAAGGCTGCGCCGCGATGCAGGACGAGCGCGCCGCCGGCTACGGCTTCTACGTCTTCGAGGAGGAAAAGGCCCTCCTCGGCGGTCTCTACATCGCGCGGCGCGCCAGCGAGTCGGGCCTCTCCGAACGGCTTCTCGCCGCCCTTCTGCTCAACCTGCGCGCCCGCAGCGATATTGGCCGCATCGAAGCGCAGCTCATTCCCTTCGGGCATACGCTCGATCTCGCCCTCGAACGGCATCACTTCCGCCTTCACAAACGCCAGTTCATGTACCTCGACCTGAACGACGGCCGCGCCCCCGCTCGCGCTCCCTCCCCCGCGCCGCCGCGCATCGAGCGCTGGACCGACCGCTGCTTCGAGCCCTGCTCCCGCCTGATCGAACGCGCCTACGCGCGCCACGTGGACAGCGAAATCAACGAGCAGTACCGCAGCGAAGCGGGCGCCTCGCGTTTCCTGCGCAACGTCGTCCTGCTTCCCGGCTGCGGCCAATTCCTGCCCGAAGCCTCGCTGGTGATCCCCGGAAACGGCAGGAACGAAATGCACGGAGTGATGCTGACCAGCGTGGTGGCGCCGCGCGTGGCTCACGTCACCCAAATCTGCCTGCTGCCCAGCCTGCACGGCAAAGGTCTGGGCCGGGCACTGCTCGATGCCTGCATCGAAGCTCTGCGGGCCCGCAACTTCCAGGGCCTTTCGCTTACCGTCACCTCCGCGAACTCGCCCGCTGTGCTCCTCTACGAATCCGAAGGCTTCCGCGTCCTGCGCACCTTCTCCGCCGCCGTGTGGGACGCCAAGGCGCTCCCTGTAAGCTGAACCCCGAAGCCGCTCATTTGTTCTGGTGGGCCCCTCTCTCTTTTAGCAGCCCTTTCAACTCGTTCAAAAACTCCTTCACGTCCTTGAAGTCCAGGTACACGGACGCGAACCGCACGTAGGCCACCTTGTCGAGCTTCTTCAGCCGGTTCATCAGCATCTCGCCGATTTCCGCCGAGGTGCGCTCGCGGTCTGCCGACTCGTGGACAAACGCTTCTACCTCCTCCATCAGCCCTTCGATCTTCGGGATCGGGATGGGCCGCTTTTCGCAGGCTCTTAGCAACCCTTGCAGCAGCTTCTGCCGCTCGAAACGTTCGCGCCGCCCGTCCTTCTTGATGATCATGTAAGGAATTTCGTCGATGCGCTCGTAGGTGGTGAACCGCCGGTGGCACTTCAGGCATTCGCGGCGGCGACGAATCAGGTCGCCGGAGCTGGCCTCGCGCGAATCCACTACTTTGTCTTCCTTATGCGAGCAGAAGGGGCATTTCACGGCAGCATCCCTTTCCCTTGCGCAGGTTCGGAGGCCGGTGCATTCGCCGCGCCCTGCTGTTCGCGCGCAATCCGCCGCAACTCGCCGAGCGACATGCCCTCGCGCAGCAGCAGCGGAACTCCCGCGATTGCGCATCCCGCAAATGTAACCAGCCACAGCGTGACCGCCGCAGCCATGGCCGGCTCGTTGGCGATGCCCAAAAACAATGTCATGGCCAGAAATGAGCCCACCCACGACCCTCCGCCGATTCCCGGCAGTTGCACCGTCGAGCCCAGCATGGTGCAGGCCAGCGTCACTACCGCGCTGCGCATGCCGAACGACGCCAGTGTGCCTCCAAAGCTCCTTGGCACCCAGCAATAAATCGCCAGCACGAGCGCCCAGTGCATCGCTGTCAAACCAATCGCCTCCGCAAGATCGCGCCAGGTGCGCAGCGCCTGCAATCCTTCCAGAAAGCCCGCCAAAATCCGCGCCGCGCGCCCGCGCCAGCCAGGCGAATGGTGCCAGCGAACCATCGTGCGAGCCAGGATTCCACCTCGCGTCACGCTAAGATAGACTAAAAACACTGCGGCCGCTCCCACACCGGCGAACAGCACGAACCCTGCCTTTTGCAGCACCGGGAGTAACGACGCCGAATGAACCCTGGACTCGCTGGTCTCCGTCTCGCGCAGCAGGCCGGGAAGATACACGAGTGTCCAGCCGGTCATCAGGATGGTCACCGCGATGTCCAGGATGCGCTCGACCACATAGATCCCGAACATGGCGGCAATGGGCAAATTTTCGCGGCGGGCGATGAGAAGCGGCCGCACCGGCTCGCCCGCGCGGCCCAGGAGCACGATGGCCAGAAATCCCATCAACGTGGCTGCATACACGCTCCAGACGCCCGCGGGGCCTATGTGACGCGACAGACGCACCCAGCGCAGCCCGCGAATCCAATAGCAAACGTAAATCCCTGCCAGCGAGAGCAACAGCAGATCGAGCCGCGCCCCGCGGACAGCCTCGCCGAGTTTGGTCCAACTGAAGCCTTTGTAATGGACGCTCCCGCGCAGGCCATAGAGCAGCGCGGCGATTACTAGGAAAGCCAGTAGCAATAAGAGGGTTTTTCGCCCTGTGCGGCTCATTGCCCTCGACCGTAGCAACACAAGAGACAAGGTGTCAAGAATAGGCGGAAAGCGAGATCCGGTCCCGAAGTCCCGCGACGAGCTTCGAAACTCAGTCCGGAGTTCGGACACTGAAAGGCCGCGGCGGGTTGGGGCGGGCAGGCGTGGAGCCGGCCCTGCGAGGAAAAGGCAAAGAAAAAACATGATTCTTGCGGGTTTGGGGCCTGCGTGACGTTGAGGGCGGCTGGGCTTCCGTCGTTGAGTGCGGTGGCAAGTTTACCGCCAGACCCCGGCGGCGGGGAGCAAGACGGAACAAACATTCGTTTGCCTTTGCCGTGGAATATCGACTATCGAACCTTGCTGCGCCGCGCTTTGGCGGGTTAGGATGCGAGGCACTGGGTGGGGAACTTTTCCGGCGAAGGTAACGTTTCCATGAATGAGGGCCGGAGCAGCGAGCCTGCCGCGGCAGGCGAGCCGACGACGAGGCAGATGGTCACTTGGAGCCCGATTCTCAACTGGTGGCACACTGCCTTCGCGGCGAGGCGGCGGCCTGGGAGGAACTGGTGAGGCGGCACACGCGGCGCGTGTACAACCTGGCCTACCGGTTCACGAGCAACCGGCAGGAGGCCGAGGACCTGTCGCAGGAAGTGTTTCTGCGGATTTACCGCACGCTGGCGAGCTACCGCGCGGTGCACGGCGAGTTCACCACCTGGCTCACCAGCGTGACGCGCAACCTGCTGATCGACCATTACCGGCGCACGCGGCGCGACAGGCTGACGGACTCGATCGACGAGGAAGGATCGCCGGCGGAACACAAAGCGGCGCCGGGACGGCGTCCCGACGAGGTGGCTTCAGCCAGCGAGCTGAGCGTGCAGGTGCAGCAGGCGCTGGGTAAGATTTCGCCGGAGCTGCGCGAGGCGGTGATCCTGCGCGACCTGCAAGGGCTGGACTATCGCGAGATCCAGCAGGTGCTGAGCGTGCCGGAGGGAACGGTAAAATCGCGGATCAACCGCGGCCGCATCGAGCTGGCGCGATTGCTGACGCAAATGGGAGTGACGGGAGACAGTGCTTCATGATTAGCGGGAGAGAGAGAAAGAAACGGAGCAGACAGTGACCTGGACCTGCATCCATTCGGAAGAGCGGCTGGCGGATTACCTGGAAGGCCAGCTCGAAGCCGGCGAACGCGCGCTGATGGAAGCGCATCTGGCCGAATGCGCCGCGTGCCGCGGGCTGGCGGCGCAAGTGAGCTGGATTTCCGGGCGGCTGCCCCATCTGCCGCCGGAGGTGGTGCCGTCCGGGCTGGTGTTTCGAATCCTGGAAGCGACTTCGGGAACGGCGGGGCAGAAGCGGGCAACATCGTGGAAGACGGTTCTGGCCGGATTGCTGTCGCCGCGCTTCGCGCTGGGGCTGGGCACGGTGGCGGCGACACTGTTCATCCTGTCCCAGGCGCTCGACATCAACCCCCGAAAAATCACGATGGACGACTTGAACCCGGTGAACCTCTACCGCGCGGCAGACCAGCAGGCGCACCTGACCTATGCGCGCGGCCTGCGATTCGTCAATGACCTTCGCGTGGTGTACGAGATTCGGTCGAGGCTCGAGGAGGCTTCGGCCACGCCCGTTCCCGAGCAGCAAGCCCCGAAGAACGCGCCCGCGCCGCAGTCCGAGCAGAAGTTAAAGAATGACCTTCTTCGCCATGGATCGTCGTTGACGGCGGCCGTTACCCTGGCAGGACTGGGAGGCGAGCTGTGAGCGCGGGCGACAGTGGAGCGCCGGCGGCGGGCTACTGCCGCCAGTGCGGGAAGTTGCTCACGGCGGAAACGCTGCGGGAAGTGAAAGGCGCGTACTACTGTCCCGACTGTCTTGCGGCTTCGGTAGGGCAGGCGCGGCCGCACGCGGCAGGCGGAGGGCGCGCGGCCACAGCGGCGGCGCTGGGAATTATTCCGGGGCTGGGTGCGGTTTATAACGGCGATTACTGGAAGGCATTGATTCACGTGCTGGTGTTCGCATCGATCATCGCCTTGATTCCCCACCAGCCGGTGATTTTCCCGCTGGTGCTGGCGGCGTGGATTTTTTATATGCCGTTTGAGGCTTATCAGACGGCGAAGGCAAAGGCCGCCGCAGGCGGCACGGCACAGAGCGACGCGGGAATCCGCCAGCGCGAGGCGCTGGGTCCCATCCTGCTGATCGCCATCGGGTCGCTGGCGCTGCTCGACGAGCTGAACATCATTGACATCGACCGCATCCTGGATTTCTGGCCGCTCGGGCTGATTGCGCTGGGAATCTGGATGCTGGTGAAACGGCAGGAAGAGAACCGGCCGCGCTGAACGCGAGCCGTCGCACGAACCTGAGAAGGAATTGAGGCGAAACGCATGAGCTACTACTACCGACGGCGCGGGCTGGTGGGGCCGGCAGCCCTGATTACCATCGGCTCTATTTTCTTGGCGGACCGCTGGTGGCCGGGGATGAGCTTCCACCGGCTGTGGCCGCTGATCTTGATTGTGATCGGACTGGTGCGGCTGCTGGAGATGAGCATGTCGCCGAGCGACACGGTGTATCCCGCCCCGCCGCAACCCGGAAGTTCGGCGCCTCCACCCCCGCCGAATGCCCCCCCGCCTCCTCCCGGCGTTTCGCAATAAACGTTCGGAGGCTCGACGGCGGCGTTTACCGGAGAGAATGAAATGAGCAACGGAGCTCCACGCAGATCGGCGGTCGGCGCAGTGTTCCTGGTGCTGGTGGGAACGCTCTTCCTGATCCACAACTTCCGGCCCGACCTTATTCAGTGGAGGTTGCTCGGCAAGTGGTGGCCGGTGCTGCTGATTCTGTGGGGTGTGATCCGGCTGGTGGAGAACCTGAGCGGAACGGGCCGGCGAGGGCTGCGAGGCGGTGAAATATTTCTGCTGATCCTGCTCGTCCTGGTGGGCCTCGGCATCTCGTACGCGCCGCGCATCCCGGAGATAATCCCGGACACGGAACCCGAAGACATGCCGTTCATCGAGTCGGCGGACGTCACGCAGGAACTTCCGCCGCGACCGCTGGAACCCGGAGCGATGGTGCGTATCTCCACGGGACAGGGCGACATTACCGTGGACGCCACCGGCGACGAGAAGCAGTTGCGCGTCATCGTGCGGAAAACGGGCCATGCCATGTCGGAAGATGATGCGCATGCGCGCGCCACCGACGCCAAGGTGAACGTGCAGCAGTCCGGCCGCGACGTGAGCCTGGAGGCAAGCGCACTCGGCGGGCGCGAGGAGTCGGCGCGCGTGAGCTTTGAGGTGCATTTGCCGCGCAATGTGGGGCTGGATCTGCGCACCGGGCGCGGCGACGTACACGTGAATGGAGTGAGTGGAAGCGTGACGGCGAGCGACACCCGAGGCGACGTGGACGCGCGCGACATCGGCGGCGACCTGCGGGTGGACCTGGGCCGCGGCGACGCACGCGTTTCACAGGCCAAAGGAAACGTGCACATCTCCGGCAAAGGGAGCGAGGTGCAAGTGACGGACGTGGGCGGTGCGGCAACGATTGATGGCGAGTTCTACGGGCCCATCACGGCCCGCAACGTGGCGCAGGGCGCACGCTTCGTTTCCTCGCACACCGACCTGACCATCGGCGGGTTGCCCGGGCGCATGACCGTGGAATCGGGCGACGTGCACGTGGAAAACGCCGCTGGGCCGTTTTTGCTGACCACAGACGACAAAACGATTTCGCTCGAAGACCTCAGCGGCCGTATCCGGGTGCAGAACAAGCGCGGCGACATATCGCTGCGGCTGACTACGGCGCCGAAAGAGGAAATCGATTTGAGCGACGACTCGGGGACTATCGAGCTGGCGCTTCCGGAAAAATCGGCGTTCGAGATTTCCGCCACCTCGCGCTCGGGAGATATCGACGACCAGTGGAACGCAAGCGTGTTGAAGGTCACCCGCCAAGGGAACGATTCGACGCTCACCGGGAAAGTCGGAACGAAGGGGCCAAAAATCACGCTGAATACGTCTTACGGACCCATCCGCTTGAAGCCGTCCGATTAACCGGCCCCGCCGCGCAATCTCAGCGGCGGCGGGCGAGCCGCGGGGCGCCGGCGATCAGCGCTGCGCCACGGAATTCAAATCCTGGAAGAAGCTTGGATAAGAAACGGCCACGCATTCCGCGCCCCGGATGCGCGTCTCGCCGCGCGCCCCGAGCGCGGCCACGGCCAGCGCCATAGCCAGGCGATGGTCGCCCCGGGGATCCACTTCTGCGCCGCGCAGGCCCGCGCCATGCGTTTCCGCGCGCCCGGCAACCCGCAGGCCATCCTCGAACTCCTCGACGCTCGCGCCCAGGCGGCGCAGGTTTTCGGCCAGTACGGCGATGCGGTCGCTCTCCTTCACGCGGAGTTCGCGGGCGTCGCGGATTTCGACGCCCTGTTCAGTGTAGGTCCCCATGGCGGCGAGCGCCGGCAGCTCGTCGATCATGCGGGGGACGTCCGCGCCGGCAATTTTGCCGCCGCGAAGCGCGACCGTGCGGCCCGAGGTGACTTCCACGACGCCGCCCAGTTCGCCGGACTCGACGGCGAGTTCGGTTACGCGGATCGAAGCGCCCATCTGGACGAGAAAGTCGAGAACGGCGCTGCGGGAGGGGTTGAGGCCAACGCCCAGGAGCCTCAGTTTCGAGTCGGGAAGAATCGAGGCCGCGGCCATGAAGAAGACCGCGGAGGAGAGATCGCCCGGAACGATCATCTGGCGGCCCTCAAGGCGCGGGCCACCGGCAACCTCGATGCGATTTCCGGTGCGGCGAACGGACGCTCCGAATTCGGCAAGGGCGATTTCGGTGTGGTCGCGGGTGCGCACCGGCTCGGTGACGGCAGTCGCGCCCTCCGCAAACAGTCCGGCGAGCAGCACCGCCGATTTCACCTGGGCGCTGGCAACTGGAAGGGTGTAGTCGATCCCGTGGAGCGGCGCGCCCGTGATTTCGAGCGGGGCGAATCCGCCCTCGTGAGCGTGGATGTGCGCGCCCATCTGCGTGAGCGGCTCAATCACGCGGCCCATGGGCCGGCCGCGGAGCGATGCGTCGCCCGTGATTTTGGAGGGAAATGACTGGCCCGCGAGCGCGCCCGTGAGCAGGCGAATGGATGTGCCGGAGTTTTCGGCGTCAAGTGTCCGTCGGGGTTTTCGCCAGCCATGCAGCCCTGTTCCCTGAATCTCCACCCGCGGAGTGTTGCCGGGGTCTTGGGCCGGGTCCTTCCGCCTTCGCCCCTTCTCGCCCGATTGGACCGCGACGCCCAGCCGGCGGAGGCATTCGAGAGTGCTGCGGCAGTCGGCCGCGGGGGAGTAGTTGCGGATTTCGCTCGGACCCTCGGCGAGCGAGGCAAAAATAGCCAGGCGATGGGAAATGGATTTGTCGCCGGGAATTGCGATGCCGCCGGAGATCGAGCGGGCGGGCGCGATGACCTGTTGGGCCATGGAGCGATTCTAGCAGCACGCGCAGTTTCGGCATCGCGCAGGGCTGAGCGCGGCCTGGAAAACCCTGCGAGGGGTTAGAGAATCAAGTAGAATAGAAAGATTGTGAAACACATGCGTTCGGTGCTTCGACCGCTGATTCTGGCCGCGTTTCTGCTCGCTGTGGCGACCGCGGCCACGGTTTTTGCCGCTGGAAACGGATCCCTGGACAACATCCTGCCGCTTGACCAGGTGAAACCAGGGATGCACGGCGAGGTGTACACGATCATCGAGGGCGACAAGATCGAGAAGCTGGATCTCGAAGTGATTGGCATTCTGCCGAACCTGATGGGGCCGAAGCAGGACATCATCCTCGTGAAACTGATCGGCGATCGCGCCACAGAGATTGGAGTGGCGGCAGGCATGAGCGGTAGCCCTGTGTACATCGACGGGAAGCTGGTGGGCGCGCTCTCTCTGAAATTCGGGATTTTTACGAAAGAAGCGCTGGGCGGCGTCACGCCAATTGCCAATATGCTCGAGGCGGATGCCTCGGACGCCGCAACCGCTCCTGCACAGCGTGCCGCGATATCGGGGGCCCCTGACGTCCCGGCATCCGCTGAGCTGAGCCTCGGAGTTCAGGCTGGCGGTTGGCGGGCAACGGCAGAGATGCCGGGCGCGTCGAGCGGCACAGCGGCTCCCTTCTCCCCGGACTATCCGGCCGTGGCCGTGTCGCAGGCGGCGGCCGCGACTCCGCAATACCCCGTGGCGGAGCATTTCCTGCAGCAGACCGGATTGCCGACAGGCGGATACCTTTCGCCGATTGAAACCCCGCTGCTTTTCTCCGGATTCGCGAAGGAAGCGATCGAGCGATTCGCGCCGCAATTTGCGAGCTACGGGATGACGGCGGTGGAAGGCGGGACGGCCGCGGCGCGGCCGGATGACGCCAACCTGCAGCCCGGCGAGATGGTGGGAATTGTGCTGGCCACGGGCGACCTTTCCATCCAAGCGGGATGCTCGGTAACCGCGATCGTGGAGGGGCATGTGCTGGTCTGCGGCCACCCGGTATTCAATTTCGGGCAGATGGCTCTTCCGATGTCGCGCGGGCGCGTGCTGACCACGATGGTCTCGTCGTTCGCTTCGACCAAGATCATGAATTCGGGCGGCGTGATCGGCACGATCAACTACGACCGCATTTCCGCGGTCATCGGACGGCTGGGCTCTCCGCCAAGGCTGGTGCCCGTGAGCCTGGACGTGGCCACGCCCGCGCGCACGAAGTTGCTGCATTTCGAGGTGGCGGAGAATCCGAAGCTTACGCCGCTGCTGCTGGCCATCGCCACCTTCAACGGGCTGGTGGCCAATCCCGTGTATAGCGACGGAACCACGCTGCACCTCACCGGCCATGTGGACATCGAGGGCCATTCGCCCGTCGAGCT
>JASHSV010000216.1 GCA_030038535.1 Candidatus Acidiferrales bacterium | reverse complement strand
TGAAAACGAAGTGGTGCTCGTGCTGCGAACCGGTGAAACCATTCCGCTCTCGCGCGCCCCCAAGCGCGAAATCGCCGACCGCATCTTCGATCAGGTCTTGAAACTTCGTCTGGCTCTCCACGCCGCGCAATGACCGTCTTTCAATGACAAAAGACGAACTCCGCCAGCGCCTCGAGTTCTATCAGGACCTCGGCTTTAAGACCCTGTACCGCCGATCCGTTCTCGAACGTGCCTCAATCCCCGATCCCCAGCCCCCAATCCCTGTTGTGTCTCTCCCAACCCTCGAACCCGCGTCCGATTCGCTGCCCCGCATTCTCGCCGACATCGGCGACTGCACCCGCTGTCGTTTGCACGAAGGCCGCAATAAAATCGTCTTCGGATCGGGGAACGAACAGGCCCGCCTCGTTTTCGTCGGCGAAGGCCCCGGCGCCGATGAAGATGCGCAAGGCCTGCCCTTCGTCGGCCGCGCCGGACAGCTCCTCACCCAGATGATCGAGGGCACGGCAGGAAAAGAAGGCATACCTATCAAGCGCCCCGACGTTTACATCTGCAACATCGTCAAGTGCCGGCCGCCGGAGAACCGCACGCCGCAGCCTGATGAGATGGAAATCTGCGGACAGTTTGTTTTTCGCCAGCTCCAGGCCATCAAGCCGAAAGCCATTTGCGCGCTCGGCGGCACCTCGGCTAAGGCCCTGCTCGGCACTAAGCAGAGCGTCACGGCGCTGCGAGGAAAATGGCACACCTGGTGCGACATTCCGGTGATGGTCACTTACCATCCCTCGTACCTGCTGAGGGCCTACAATCAAAGCGCGAAGAAAGAAGCCTGGGAGGATCTGAAAAAGGTCCTGCACTATGTCTACGACTAGCGGCGCCCGCGGCCTCTTCATCACCTTTGAAGGGCCCGACGGCAGCGGCAAGAGCACTCAAGCGCGCATGCTGGCTGAACGCCTGCGCCGCCAAGGCCGCGATGTTCTCGAAAGCGTCGAGCCCGGCGGCACGCCTATCGGCCAGCAGATTCGCCGCATCCTGCTCGATCCCGCGAATAAGGAACTTACCGCGACCGCCGAGCTTCTTCTCATGTTTGCCGCTCGCGCGCAAAACGTCGAACAGTGGATCCTGCCCGCGCTCGCACGAGGCGCCATCGTGGTCTCGGACCGCTTCACGGATTCATCGATTGCCTATCAGGGCGCCGGGCGCGGCCTCGGCCGCGAGAAGGTCCTCGATCTCGACCGCATCGCTTGCCACGGCCTCGTCCCCGATCTCACGCTCTGCATCGACATCGACACCGAAACAGGCCTCGCCCGCGCTTTATCGCGCGAACCCGGGCCCGCTGCCGAGCTGCGTTTTGAGGAGCAAGCCGTCGAATTTCATCACCGGGTGCGCGCTGCTTACCACCACCTCGCCCAGCGTGAACCCCAGCGCTTTCGTTTGATCGATGGCCGGGGCACCCCCGACGCCGTCGCTGCCAAAGTGTGGGAACAGGTCGCGCCGCTCGTCCAATAAGACGCGAGCTACTGGCCCGCCCCCGCCGCTTTGGCCTTCGCCGCCGCCTTAGTCAAAATCAAAATGTGCTGCCGCGGCAATGTCTCGATCACCTGGCTCAGCACCAGACCCTGCGGCTCCAGTTCCGCCTTCACTTCCGCCACGCTCATTTTGTGCTCCTCGCGAATCGGCACGCTCGGATCTTCCTTGCGATATTCGAGCAGCACCAGCCTTCCATCCGGCTTCAGCGACTCGCGAATCCGATCGATCATCTCGCGCGGCTTCGAAAATTCGTGATAAACATCCACCAGCAGGACCAGGTCCATCCGCCCGCGCGGCAGCTTCGGATCGGCCTCCTCGCCCTCGACCGTTTCGATGTTCGTGATCCCGGCTTTCTCGGCATTGGCTCGCAGCCGCCGCAGCATCTCGGGCTGCAGGTCGTTCGCATAAACCTTGCCGTTCGGCCCCACGCGCTTCGCAAGGCGCAGCGACATGTAGCCCGTGCCCGCGCCCACGTCGGCCACTACCATGCCGGGCTTCAGATTCAGTGCGTCGAGAGCGCCTTCGGGATTTTCCTCCGCTTCGCGTTCGGGCCGGTTCAGCCAATCCGCGCCCTGCACCCCCATCACGCCCGCGATCTGCCGGCCCGTTACCGGATGCTGGCCTTGGAACCCCTGCGCGATCGCGCACGCGGCGGCAAGCGCCAGCATCAAGCGATAAATGACCAGGCGACGGATTATCGGCATATCAGCGTTGTATCATACGAACGTGAGGCCACGTTGGTTGCTGCTGCTCGTTCCCTTCGCCACCGCCGCGGCCCACGACATCATCACCACGCCCATCACCTGGGATCGCGAGATCTCGCGCATCATCTATGAGCGCTGCGCCTCCTGCCATCACGAGGGTGGCCAGGCCTTCTCGCTGATGACCTACGCCGAAGCGCGGCCCTGGGCCGTCGCGATCAAGGAAGAGATCTTCGAGCGCCGTATGCCGCCGTGGGGCGCTGTCAAAGGCTTCGGCGATTTCAAGGACGATCAGGCGCTCACGCCCGAGCAGATCGAGCTGATCACCAGTTGGGTGGGCGGCGGCGTGCCGGAGGGCGAGGCGAAGGATCTTCCGCCGGCGCCACAAACTGTAATCGCGGATCCGGCCCCTCACGATTCTGTCGTTGTGAGGGGCGAATTTACATTGCAGAAGGATTTTTCCCTCGCCGGCCTTGACCCCAAGAAAATTCCCGACGATGCGAACTTTCAGGTAACCGCCGAGCGTCCGGACGGGAGTGTCGAGCCCCTGATCTGGT
>JASHSV010000215.1 GCA_030038535.1 Candidatus Acidiferrales bacterium | reverse complement strand
AGGTACACCATGGAGCGGATGGCGATGGCGTCGTCCACGACAATGGCGCGCTTCTGAACCGCGCCGAGACCGAGGATGCCGACGTTGGGCTGGTTGATGACGGGCAAACCCATCAACCCGCCGAAGACGCCGGGATTGGTGATGGCGAAGGTGCTCTCGGCGACCTCCTCGGGCTTGAGCTTCTTGGTGCGCGCGCGCTCGGCCAGGTCGTTAATGGCGCGCTGCAGACCGAGGAAGTTTTTCTCCTCGGCGTTCTTGATGACGGGAACGAGCAGGCCCCAATCGAGCGCGACGGCCATGCCGACATTGAATTCCTTGTGGTACACGACGTTGGTGCCGTCGAGTGAGGCGTTCATCTGCGGGAAGGCGCGAAGGCCCTCAATGGCGGCGCGGACGAAAAACGGCATATAGCTGAGCTTGAGCTCGTATTTGCGCTCGAACTCGCCTTTGACCTTGTTGCGCAGCGCGACGATAGCGCTGACGTCCGCTTCTTCGACGGAATAGACATGTGGCGAAACGTGCTTCGAAGCCAGCATGTGCTCGGCGATTTTTTGCCTCATGGTGCTCAGGGGCTGGACTTCATAGCGGCCGAAGTAGATGCGTTCGCGGGGAACCGCGAGCTCGAGGGCGGCACGATAGAGGCTGCCGCTCGCCGGCGGAGGCGCTGCGGACGCCAGCGCAGGAGCAATCGGAGCGGATGACGCTGCGGCGGGAGACGCGGGGGCGGCAGCGGGGCCCTGCTCGATGGCTGCGAGGATATCGCGCTTGCTGACGCGACCCCCCGATCCGGTGCCCGCAACGTGGGCGAGATCGATGTTGTGCTCGCGCGCCAGGCGGCGAACGAGCGGCGAGCTGCGGATTTTTTCGTCGTCACCGCGCGGAACGAGAGGAGCGGCGGCAGGGGCGGGCGCGGGAGGCGGCAGGGGAGCCGGGCGCGCCGGGGCCTCGAAATGCAGCGGCGCCTCCACGGCGGGCGGAGGAGGAGTCGCAGCGGGCGGCGGCGGAGAGGCCGGCTTCGCAGCCGCAGGCGCGGGCCCTGGCGCGGAAGCGGGCGCGCCTTCGCCATCGATCACGGCGACCACGGTCTGGATGGGAACGGTCTGGCCCTCGGCAATCTTGATCTCCTTGAGCACGCCGGCGGCGGGAGCGGGAATTTCCGCATCCACTTTGTCGGTGGAGATTTCGAAGAGCGGCTCGTCGCGCTCGACGCGCTCGCCGGGCTTTTTGAGCCATTTGGTGATCGTGCCTTCGAAGATGCTTTCGCCCATCTGGGGCATGATGACGTCGGTCGGCATGGCGCTCACCTCACAATCGGAAATTCTAGTAGCGCGCGAGCTCGCGCGCGGCAGCAATCACATCTTTCATTTGCGGCAAAAAGCGTTCTTCGAGCGGCGGCGAATAGGGCACCGGCGTATCGAGCGCGGTGACGCGCCGGACGGGTGCGTCGAGGTCATCGAAGGCGTTTTCAAAAACGACGGCGGCGATTTCACCGGCGACTCCGCCGAAGCGCGTATCTTCGTGAACGACGAGGAGGCGGTTCGTTTTCCGGACCGAGGCGAGGATGGCTTCCGTATCGAGCGGCTGGATGGTGCGAAGGTCCAGCACTTCGGCCTCGATGCCTTCTTTGGCGAGTTCTGTGGCCGCGTCCATCGCCGTGTAGGCCATGGCGGCGTAGGTGACGATGGTGAGGTTGCGGCCTTCACGGCGCATGGCGGCTTTGCCGATGGGTACGGTGAAGTCGCCGTCCGGAATTTCGTCCTTGATGCGGCGGTAGAGGAATTTGTGTTCGAAAAAGAGCACGGGATTGTTGTCGCGGATGGCGGACTTCATCAGGCCCTTGGCGTCGTAGGGCGTGGAGGGATAGACGACCTTGAGGCCGGGCGTGTGCGCGAAATACATTTCCGGATTTTGCGAATGGAAGGGGCCGCCGTGCACGCCGCCGCCGGAAGGAGCGCGAACGACCATGGGCACGGGCGCGCCCCACAGATAGAACGATTTGGCGACAAAGTTGGTGAGCTGGTTGAAGCAGCAAGCAATAAAATCGACGAACTGCAGCTCGCACACGGGACGAAGGCCGAGATAGCTCATGCCGCAAGCGGCGCCGATGATGGCCGTCTCGCTGATGGGGGTATCGATCACGCGCTCCCATCCGAAGCGTTCGAGCAGGCCCGCGGTGACTTTGAAGGCGCCGCCGTAAACGCCGATGTCTTCGCCGATGCAGACGACGGCGGGGTCGCGCTCCATTTCCTCGAAGAGCGCCTGGCGGATGGCCTCGAGCAGAGTGGTCTGCGCCACGGCTATTTTCTTCCTCGCGGGCGGACGGCCGATTTCGAAGCGCGCTTGGCGGAGGCGCGCCGGGCGCCGTTGCCTTTGGGAGGGTCAGCTTTCAAATGATCGGCCGCCGATGTGTGGGCCACGCCATGGCGTGCCCCTATAGAGGCGGATTCGATGACGTCCGGCTGGAGTGCGCCGTTTCCGCCGACGTTCCACTCCGACTTGACGGAAGAGCGCGGAGGAGTGACTTCGGCCACCGGACGCTCCCATTGCGGCTCGATGGGCAGCGGGCCTTCGTGATAGATGGGCGTTCCGGCCAGTTCGGGCGGCGGAAACGGAGAACTTTCCGCAAAGGCGAGGTCTTCCTGGATGACGCCGTTGATGCCCGCAAGAATCTCCGACTTCTTCTTTGCGCTGAGCACGCCCGCGGCGGTGAGGCGCTTCTCGTAGGAGTCGATGGGGTCGCGGCGCTTCCAGTAGTCGAACATTTCCTTGGGAACGTATTCGGCGGGATCGTGCTGGGCATGGCCGCGCATGCGCATGGTCTTGGCTTCGATCACGATAGGGCCTTTGCCGGCGCGGCAGAGGCGGACGGCTTCGCGCGCGGTGGTGAAGACAGCTTCGACATCGTTGCCGTCCACGATGAACGCGCGGCAGCCGTAGGC
>JASHSV010000214.1 GCA_030038535.1 Candidatus Acidiferrales bacterium | reverse complement strand
CCATCATTCTTCCCCTGCCCCTCAGCTACCTGGACCGCATCGAGCAGGTGCCCGGGGTGACGGACGTGGCCCACGCCTCCTGGTTCGGCGGGATTTACCAGGATCCGAAGAACTTTTTCGCGCAGATAGCGGTGGACCCGGAGCGCTACCTGCGCCTCTATCCCGAATTCCTCCTTCCCGAAGATCAGAAGAAGGCTTGGCTGGCGGACCGTACGGGAGCTATTTGTGGAAAGTATCTGGCGGATCGTTACAAATGGAAAATCGGCGACCGCATCCCGCTGACGGCCTCCGTGTGGCAAAAGAAAGACGGCTCGAACTCCTGGGAATTCACGCTCGACGGAATTTACACCGGAGCCACGCCTTCGACCGATGTCACGCAATTCCTGTTTCACTACAAATACCTCGATGAAGCCCGGGTGCGCCGCAACGGCATGGTGGGCTGGTACCTGATCCGCATCGCGCATCCCGATCAGGCCCCGCAAATGGCGGATAAAATTGACGCGCTATTTGCCAACTCCGACAACGAGACGAAGACCTCCACGGAGAAGGCCTTCATGCAGGGATTCGCCAAACAGGTGGGAAATATCGGCGCGATCATCACTTCCATCTTGAGTGTGGTGTTTTTTGTGATTCTTCTGGTGGCGGGGAACACCATGATGCAGTCCGTTCGCGAGCGTGTTACCGAGCTGGCAGTTCTGAAGACGGTGGGATTCTCGAACGGTCTCATCCTCACGCTCGTCCTGTGCGAGTCGCTGCTCATCGCCGGTATCGGGGGCATCCTGGGTCTCGGCTTGGCGAGGTTTCTGATTGGTTTCGGCGATCCTACCAATGGGGCGCTGCCCATTTTTCTCATGCCACCCGAAAGCGCATTGACGGGGGCGGCCTTCGTTGCGCTGCTGGGCCTTGCGACGGGCCTGCTCCCGGCGCTGCAGGCGATGCGCCTGCAGGTCGTACAGTCACTCCGTCGCGGATAGAGCAGGGCGAGGAGTCCAGGGAACACGCGCCATGCAGAGAATCTTCAACTGGCTCGTCCAGGTTTACGCCGTCGGCCTGCTGAATCTTCGCACGCTGCCGCAGCGGTTCGGGTCTTCCGCCGCCACCGTCGTGGGCGTCGCCGGCGTGGTCACCGTTTTCATCGCAGTTCTCTCTATCGGTGAGGGTTTTCGAGCCACCCTCGCGCAGACGGGCTCGCCGGAAACCGCCCTGGTGATGCGCACCGGAGCGGACACAGAGATGATGAGCCTAGTCTCGCAGGAGGACTCGCGAATCGTCCAGGATGCGCCCGGAATCGGCCGTGGCTCTCATGGCCCCGAGGCGTCGCCCGAGATGCTGGTGCTCGTGGACGTGCCCATGGTCAGCACGGGGACCGATGCCAATGTTCCTTTGCGCGGTGTGACTCCCGTGGCGTTCGAGGTGCGCAAGAATCTCAAGATTTATGCGGGGCGCAATTTCGTGCCCGGCCGGAACGAGATCATTGTCGGCGCAGGCGCCGTAAGGGAATTCGCCGGCCTGCAGGTTGGCGACGTGAAGCGCTGGGGGAAGACGGATTGGACGGTGGTGGGCCTGTTCAGCGACGGCGGCTCCGTGGCCGAATCGGAAATCTGGGCCGACCTGAATGTACTGCAGGGCGCCTACAACCGGGGCACCATCGTCTCGGACGTGTATGCCCGCCTCTCCTCCGGCGACGAATTCGACAAATTCAAGGCCGCGCTCACCACCGATCCGCGCCTGAGCGTTCGCGTGGTGCGCGAAACCGAATATTTCGCCGAGCAATCCATATTTCTCACTAACCTGGTCACCGGGCTCGGCTATTTAATCGCCGCGATGATGGGCGTGGGCGCCGTGTTCGGCGCTATCAACACCATGTACTCCGCTGTGGCCGCACGCACTCGCGAGATCGCCACGCTGCGCGCCCTTGGCTTCGGCGGCGGCCCCGTGGTCATCAGCGTGATCGTCGAATCCATTCTGCTCGCGCTTGCCGGCGGGCTAATCGGCGGCACGATCGCGTACATCGTCTTCAACGGCTACCACGCCTCCACTATGAACTGGCAGAGCTTCAGCCAGGTGGCGTTCGCATTCCGAGTCACTCCACTGCTGCTGATTCAAGGATTCTTCTATTCCGTGGTGATTGGGCTGGCGGGGGGCTTGTTCCCGGCCGTCCGCGCCGCGCGCACGTCCGTCGCGGCCGCCTTGCGGGAGCTCTAGCCGCGCCTACTGCAAACGGAAGTGAATGGTCACGACGGTTGAACTGCTCACCGGCCGCGTCCCCAAGAGAGCTGGTTGGAACTTCCACTTTGCTACCGCGCTGATTGCAGCTTCTCTAAGCAGGGGAGAGCCGGAAAGCACGCTCATTTGCGTCACGCGTCCCGTAGTGTCCACCATAGTCTCTATAACCACGTCGCCTTGCGTTCGCGCCTCTCTCGCCGCTTGCGGGTAGACAGGTTGCACCGAGCTGACGAGCTGGGCGGGAGTCAGGGTCTCGGCGGCCGGCGCGGCTGCATCTGGCGCTTGTTCTGGCGGGGGTGGTGGTGGGGGACCCATCGTGCCCAAAAGTCCCACGGTTTTTTCCGCATCAGACACATTCGGCGCCTGGCCCGCGCTCACAGACAGTTCGGGCGCATCCTGGTGCTGCGTCGCGCTGGCCTGGACCGGCATCGTCATTCCGCTCACCAGCACCACCCGCTTGGTATGCGTATCCACGACGTCTATCTCGGGTTCCGGGGCGCTTACCACGACTACGCTGGCGGCCTCTCCACTCCCTGTAGTCTCTGGGCCGCCTGGGGCCATGGGAGCGCCGTCCGCTGCATTCGGAGCATCGCCGCCAGACCGCCCTTCCACTCCGGGAGTCTCGGGCAGGGCCGCCTCCGCTGAGGAATAGAGGTGATAGCCGAGCAGAATCGCACACGCTCCCACTACTGCCGCCGTACCTAGATGTTTTCGTCTCTTCTGTGGCTTGGAGGGGCTGAGCGATTCCCATTTCACCGGCTCGCGGGTAGGAGAGCCCTCCGAATGGGAAATGGAAAGAGCCGGCACCTCGTCTGCTACG
>JASHSV010000016.1 GCA_030038535.1 Candidatus Acidiferrales bacterium | reverse complement strand
CCCCTGGTTGCCAGTTCCGGAGGTAAAAGGGCGGGCTCAACCGGCCCGCATCGAGGGCTTCGCCGGTCCTTTTAGTCTCCTCTGCCCCCGCACCCCAGTCAACGACTTTCAGCCTCACGCGCCTCCCGATTGCCGGAATAATCAACTCGACCGAGCCCTTCGTCGGCAGCGTCACCGAAAGCGAATACCTCTCTGTCCCGCGCCTCCGCCCCGCACCGGATGGTGCGGGGTCAGCTCGACAGAAAACGATCTCCTCAAAACTCCTCGTCGCCACCACTCCATGCGGCAGCTCCACTCGGCGCCCGCTCATCGGCCCCCTCGACAGTCGCAGCACGCTTTCCACATGTTCCGCCGTCAGGCCGCGCCGATGTCCCAGCACCTCCTCCACCGCTCGCCGCACCATTCTTCGCGCCAGCGCTGTCTGCCCCTCCAATCCCCGGCCGATCTCACCCATCGGCGCCACTAGGTCCTCCGCCCGCACCACCACGCGGTGGGGTTCCGTCCGGGTGCGCGCGGCGAACCTCGCCTCCACGAGCGCCGCCGCAAATTGCTCTTCCTCTCGCGCCAGCTCCGCCACTCGGCAGAGCTGCCCCACAATTTGCGGCTGAAAATCGCGTTCCAGCACCGGCAAGAGTTCGCTCCTCACCCGCGCCCGCAGTCGCGCCGTATCCGTGTTCGTCGAATCCTCCCGCCACGCCTGCCCCTTCGCCGTCAGCCATTCCCTCAGCTCCGCGCGCCTCACTTCCAGCAGCGGACGCACCACCACTCCCGCCGCCGGATAAATCCCGGCCAGTCCTGCCAGCCCCGACCCGCGCAGCAAGTGCGCCAACACTGTCTCCGCCTGATCATCCGCCGTATGCGCCGTCGCCACCCGTGTCACCCGCCCTTCTTTCACCACGCGCTCGAAAAATTCCGTCCGCAGCCTCCTCCCCGCCTCTTCCAGGTTCACTCCCTCGCGTTCCGCCCACCCCGCCACGTCAACCTCATCCCGAATGAATTCGACACCGAGTCGCTCCGCATGTTCCGCCACAAATCGCTCGTCGCCCTCCGATTCCGCCCCGCGCAGCCGGTGCTGGAAATGCAGCACCACGAGGCGAATCCCCAGTTCGTCCCGCAATCCGTCGAGCAGCCGCACCAGCGCCACCGAATCCGCTCCGCCCGATACAGCCACACCAATCCTGTCGCCCGGCGCCGCCATCCGCCGCCGTTCGATCGTCGCCTTTACTCGCTGTGGAAGTGACGAGCGCATGCACGCTGCCGGCCCCTCAGCCGGCCGCTCATCTCAATTGTATGCCAGCAGTTGAACCGTCAAGAAAACGCTCAAGTGCCGTAGTCTGCCGAAGCCTCGGGACTAGACGCGCTCCCTGATTACTGCGGCCGTTCTACCGGCCGCGCCTGCGCCACCGGTGACGCTGGGGCCTGCGGGTTCCGCGACGCTGGTGGCGTCGCGCTATTTTTCGGCCGCGGCCTCATCTGCTGGATGCGCTTGGACTCTTCCGTCTTGTCGGCCAAGCGGATGCTTTCGTAGCCCTTGCGCTTCGCCACGATGCGGTAATCGAACGATATATTCGAGGTCCCGTGGTGCAATTCGCGCACCTCGAAGCCGTCCGCGGTTTTCGACGCAACGTACAAGCCCTCGCACTCGCCTTCCGGCGTGAGGTACACGTGATACTCGATGCCCGTGTTCACGGTTTGTGCGTAAACAGGATCGAGCTCGATGGAGGCGACGCCGTTCGTCAATCGCCCGGAGCCGAAATCCTCAAACCAGTTTTCCGGTGCTTCTACCGCGTAGAGTGCAACATGCCGGCGGCCCTCATCGACGGGCACGACGGCCGACTTGCTGCCCGTACAAACCAAGCTTCCGCCCGTTTGAAAGTCGCAATAGTTCGACGCAGAATCGATTCCAAGGACTATAGACCCCACGCTGTTATTCTGCGCAAAAATGGTCGCGAGGTCGCTGTTATTCTCCGCTTGGATCGCGTCCGAATTATCGGCCGTAGCGAGCAGGCCAGCCCCCGCATTGGATTGGCCCGTGTCCCCCCAGATGCCAGCTCCCAAGGTCCCCTCGAGGGCTGCGCCAGTCGAACTGGGGCTAACACTCGTCCCCCTCACTCCAAATCCCGTATTGCTGAGCGCCGTGCCCGACGTTCCAATGGTATTGCCACTGCCGGCCGAAGCTACGCCATACACTCCGAGTGTGGGCGAGGTCCCCGAGACGCCCGGAGATCCCGCAGCGGTCGCAGTGTTGGAGCCATAGACGCCGGCACCAGACGAACTGCCGGAGGAGCCGCTCACACCCGTTGTGCCGACACCGCTTACACCTGTATTTCCCATTCCAGATACCCCCGTTCCGTTGGGACTGGAGGTTTGGCCGTACACACCGAAGTTCACTCCCATGTTCGAGGTGTTGATGCCCGTGACTCCGTTCGCGGATGCGCCGCCAGTGGAGCCGGAAATGGCATTGCCGCTTGTTACCATGACGGATTCCGCGAAGCTGAAATTCGCCGCCGAGGTCAGCTCAGTGCCGTCCGGGAAAAATAGACCGCTACCCGCAGTGGCGATCGTGATGTTGCCGCCGACCTTCAGCGTTGGAGCGCCCGGCGTCAGGCCATTCCCCGTGCCTTCCACATCGAGGGCCGCCCCCGGGCTATCCGTTCCAATGCCGACGTTTACACTCGAGGGCGCGCCGTTCACCCCGGCGATGCTTCCCAGCACCATGCACTGGCTGCAATCGACGATCGCGTTGGCGCCGATCGCAGTAGCGTTGACTCCGGTGCTGCCCAGCAGCGTGCCGGACTGGAAGCCCACATAGGTGTTGTTTGTTCCGCCGGTGTCCGCGCTTCCGCCTACCGCGGGCGTGCCGTAGCCCGCGCCCGCGCCCACCGCGGTGAGCCCGCTGCCGCTGCTGCTGGCGGCCAGCGCGTAGCTCCCTGCGGCCATGTTGTTGTTCCCTGTGGTGCTTTCGTACAGCGCAAACGAGCCGATGGCCGAGTTGCGCTGGCCCATCGTGTTCGCTTGCAGCGACGCCACGCCGTAGGCGGCGTTTCCGTAGCCCGACGTGTTGGAGGTGAGCGAGTTGAGACCGCTCGCCGTGTTTTGGTAGCCGTTCGACACGGCTGCCAGGGCATTCGTTCCCACTCCCGTATTGCCCGTGGCCCCCACGGTCATCACGAAGTTCCCCGCGCCCAGTCCCACGAACGTGTTGTTCGGGTTGTAGGCCTGAATAAAGCTCGCGCCGCCCAGCGTGATCACACCGGCAGAAGAGCCGGTCGTGGCCGGCAGTGCGAGGTCGCCGGTGATCGGGAAGGTCTGCCCGGCAGCGAAGGTAATCGCCTCTCCCATCAGGAGCGTGCCGGCGATGAATGCATTGCCGCCCACCTGGAGCGTCCTGCTTCCCGTGCCGTTGCCGGGGCCCTCCACGTCGAGCGTGGCCATAGGTGCCCCCGTTCCGACGCCGACGTTGACGGCGAGTATGGGCCCGGTCGGCCCCGTCGGCGAGTTGACGCTGCCCAACACCAGGCAATTGTTGCAGTCCACCATAGCATTGGCGCCCACCGCCGTTGCGTTGGAGACACTTCCGGTCATCGCTCCCGATCCCGCCCCCAGGAAAGTGTTGTTGTTCGCCGTCAGGCCGCTGCCGTCCACCGTGTGGCCTGCAAACCAGCCTAGGGCTGAGTTATCACTCCCTGTCGTGTTCGATATCAGCGCTTGTTGCCCTGCACCCGTGTTGTTGCCGCCCGTAGTGTTCTCATACAGCGCGTTATCACCTATGGCGGAGTTGTCTGAGCCGCTCGTGTTGTTTAGGAGCGCATTAGAGCCGAACGCAGAGTTTGCACCTCCGCTGATGTTGCTGCTTAGAGCCAAGAAACCAGCGGCAATGTCGTTTAGACCTGAACTGGTCGGCTTCCCTGCAAACCCAAGGAACGCGCTTTGGTCGACCTGAGATCCGAAAGCAAAGGGCTGCCCACCGAGATTGAATTGGTTGGCCGCGTTGATCGTCCCGTTTACGTCCAGCGTCGCCCCGGGAGACGTTGTCCCTACGCCCACCATTCCGCTGACAGTGAGCCCCCCGGATATGCTTTGGCTGGCGCTGAAGGTGTTCGCCGCCGCAAGCAGCGGCACAACCGTCGCATCAATCGAGAGCGTCCCGGCGCCGGTGATCACACCGTTTTCCATTCCACCGGCCAAAAGACCCGTTCCGGCCATGACGCTGGTTACCGTCCCGCCATTCGTGCCCGTAATCGGGAAGGTCTGGTTGGCAGCGAACGTGATTGCGTTTCCCATGAGGAGAGTGCCGGTGATGCTTGCACTGCCGACCACTTGGAGCGTCGTGCTTCCCGTGCCATTGCCGTTACCCTCGACATCGAGCGTCGCTGCCGGAGTCGTCGTTCCGATGCCCACGTTTACACTGGAGCTAGCCCCGTTCATCCCGTTGACGCTTCCCAGCACCAGGCAGTTGTTGCATCCGACCAGGGAGTTGGATCCGACGGCCGTGGCGTAGGTTAGATTTCCCGCACCGACGTTCGACGCATACCCCAATGCAGTGTTGTTCATTCCCGATAAATTTGACTCAAGAGAACTGGCGCCGATGGCAGTGTCGTTTGACCCTGAACTGTTTTGGCACAACGCCCCGGCTCCGACCGCGGTGTTGTCGAAGCCGCTAGTGTTTCCATTCATCGCCACTTCGCACTCGAATGTAGCGGCCGTGATCGACGTACCAGGATTTGCTGTGACCGCGCCGCCAATGGCTGTGTTGCCCGACCCCGTTGTATTGCTACCGAGCACGCCGAGGGGGGGCACGTACGTCATCTGGTTGCCGGCAGCGGATTTTCCCGCGCAGCCCGGACAAGGGTCCGACTGCGCGGAGCCGATCGCCACATTGTTCGAGCCCGTGGTGTTAGAGGCCAGCGCTCCCGGACCGAACGCCGCGTTGTTCGCGCCGGTCGTGACGAAATTTCCTGCCCCGATGCCCACGAAAGTGTTTTGCGAACTGAGGCCGTTCGCGCCATAAGCATGCGCGAAGCTGTCGCCCCCGAGCGTGATCACGCCTCCCGTAGGAGTTCCTGAGCTCGCCGACGTGTTGGGAAGGTTCAGCGCGCCGCCCAGCGTCAGATTGCCTCCGCTATCGAGCAGCATTTCCTGCGTCCCGCCGACGGCAGCCCCGAACAGCGTTTGTCCCGCGCTGGCCGACGGCGGGTCGATGAAGAGTGATCCCTGGCCCGTTCCCGTCCCTGTGGGCGCGGCCGTGAACACGTTTGTTCCCGTGAAGGTGTTTATCGCGGTCAGGCCCGCCCCCGCCGTGCTCTGCACCGTGCCATCCGGAAACACCAAGCCGTTGCCCGTCGTATCGATCTGAATATTTCCCACCACCTCGAGCGCCTGTCCGGGCATGGCCGTTCCAATGCCGACTTTTGTCGTCGCTCCGCCCTGGTTCGTTTTTTCCGCCGCGCCGTTCGCGCCGCTCACG
>JASHSV010000213.1 GCA_030038535.1 Candidatus Acidiferrales bacterium | reverse complement strand
CATCCGCGCAGCGCGGGCAGTGGCGAGCCGCTGGCGGGCGAGGGCAGCGAAGCGGAGCGGCAGATCAACCGGTGCGTAACTTTCCGCGTGCTCCGGCCGGAGGCTGCCCCGCAACCGTGAGGCGAATTTCCCGTGGAATATAAGAAAAAAATTTGCATGCTCGGCTCGTTTTCCGTGGGCAAGACGAGTCTGGTGCGCCGTTATGTCCAGAGCGTATTCGACGAAAAGTACCTGACCACGGTGGGCGTAAAAATCGACAAGAAAACGGTGCGGGTGGACGGCGACGACGTCTTGATCATGCTCTGGGACATTTACGGTGAGGATGATTTTCAGAAACTTCGCATGAATTATCTGCGGGGCGCGAGCGGCTACCTCCTGGTGGCCGATGGAACTCGGCGTGCCACGCTCGACAAGGCGCTCGAACTGAACGAACGGGTGCAGGCGGGTCCGGACGCCGCGCCCGCCGTTCTCGTGGTGAACAAAGTGGACCTCGCCCCGGACTGGGAAGTAACCGGGGAAATGCTCGACGAACTGCGCACCAAGGGCTGGCAGCCGCTGAAGAGCAGTGCCAAGACGGGCGAAAGCGTGGAGGACGCCTTCCTGGCGCTGGCCCGGATGATGTTGGGAAAAGCGCCATGAACCAGGCCGCTCTTTCCGACTCGCTTCTGGCGCGCATGGGTTTCGCCGTCTTCGAAGACGCGGGAGCCGGCGCGTTAAGGCCCGTCGGCTCCTCGCCCGAGTGGTTTCGCCGGGCGTTTGGCGGAGCGCCGGAGACAAATGACCGGTTTGTTCCCGGTGACTGCTCGCCATTCCTGGAAAATTTCCTGACCGATGCGGAACGGGTGTGGGACGAAGGCGGCGCGGAACACGTGGAATCGGGCGCGTGGATTGAGCGCGGCGCAGACGGGAAGGAGTTCGCACTGGAAGCAGAGGCGTGCCTGGTCGATGGGCGCCGGATTCTGCTCGTAACCAACCAGCAGGATCGCTTCGATGAAATTTCGCGCAGGCTGCAGATTGCCCGCGACGAAAAACTGGCTCACGAGCGGTTGCGCCGGGAAATCCAGACGAAAGAAGTGCTGCTGCACTGCATCGTGCACGATCTCTCGCAGCCGCTCACGGCCTTGCGCGGCTGCCTCTCGCTCCTGACGATGGGGCTGCCCCCGGAAAAGTTGCGCGAAGTGGTGGAAGTCGCGGACCGGCAAACGCGCAAGCAGGAGGCCATGATCCGCGACGTCTTGAAGGCGTTCTCCAGCGAAATGGCCGCGCTCGAGGCCGTCAAGGCGGGGCAAACCGTGGACCTGGCGCAGGGCGCGCGCGACGTGGTCAAGGAGTACTCCGCGGCGTTTTCCAGTCAGGGCGCGTCTTTGGCCCTCGATCCAGGCCTCGAGGAGCCGCGCGATTGGCGCGTGACGGGCGAGCCGGACCGCCTGCGCCGCATCTTCACAAATTATCTGGAGAACGCGTTGCGTTATTCGCCCGCGGGAACCGTGGTAACCGTAGGCGTGGAGGAGGACGGAGAGTTTCTGCGCGCGTTTGTGGACGACCAGGGGCCGGGCTTGCCCGAAGGAGTCACTGCTGCGAAGCTGTTCCGGCTGTTCGGCAAGGGCAAGGAGAGCACCGGAAAGGCCGGCCTGGGACTCTACTTCTGCAAAATCACAGCGGAGCGCTGGGGCGGAAGCGTAGGGTGCGAAAATCGCACCGCGGGAGGGACTCGCTTCTGGTTCCGGCTGCCGCGCCCGCGAGGCGCCGAGCGCGCGGGAGTGGTCGCGGTAGCGGAGGCTCCGGAGGCGCGTGGCGCGGAGAAGGCCGCACCCCAAGCGCCCCCCGCCGCGTCCGGCGTGCCGCAGCCAGCCGCGCGCCCTCTGCGCATCCTGCTGGCCGACGATCTGCCCATAAACCAGCAGATGATTTCCGAATTGCTGGCCTATCGTGGGCACAGAGTGGAGGCGGTCGGAAACGGGCGGGCTGCGGTCGAAAAGTCGCGCGAGCAGGAATATGACGTGGTGCTGCTCGACGTCGAAATGCCGGTGATGAACGGCCTGGAGGCAGCGCGCGCCATTCGCGCGGGCGAACTGGCGAGCGGGAAGCGAATTCCCATATTCGCCGTCACCGCCAACGATTCGGCCGAAGACCACGAGTAGATCCAGCGCGCCGGAATGGACGGACATCTGCTGAAGCCGTTCGATCGCGAAAATCTGTACCGGCTCGTGGAGCAGGCGGCAGGCAGCGGCGCTGCTGCGCCGGCGCCAACGGCCGATACGCCTCCGGCGTCCGCAGTCGAGAGCCCGAGGGACGCTATTGTGTCGCGATTCGGAGGCGACGCTCGCCTGGCGGCGCAGCTCGCCCGCATGTTTTTGAAAGATTCCCCGCGCCTGGTGGGCGCGGTGCGGCGCGCGGCGGCGGGGCGCAATTCGCAGGCGCTGGCGCGCTCCGCCCACGCGCTCAAAGGCGCCGTGGGCCACTTCGGCGCCCAGGAGGCGCGCGCCGCGGCCGCCCGACTTGAGGATTTGGCAAAACGGGGCGAGAAAAAGGGAGTCAAAGAAGGGCTCGCCGAACTCATTCCCGCTGTCGACGCGCTGCGCCAAGTGCTCGCGGAGTTTGCAGGAGCGCGGAAGCCGGCCGGGTCCAGGCGGAAAACGAAAGCACGAAGGAAGTAACCACGCGGCTCGAGGGAGGAAGCGTGAAAACCATACTGGTTGCCGATGACGATCGCATCCTGCGGACCTTTGCGAGCAGGCTGCTGAAGAAACAGAAGTACGGCGTGGCCACCGCAGCGGACGGCCAGGCCGCCGTGACCATGATGAAGAAGAAAAAGTTTGACCTGGTGCTGCTGGACCTGTGGATGCCGAAGATGAACGGATTCGAAGTTCTGGCGCTCGTCAAGCAGCAGCCAAAAACGCCGCGCGTCGTGATTATGACCTCGGACGAAACCCCCGAGGCCATGCTGCGCGCCGTGCGCGAACAGGCCTATCGTTACATCACAAAACCCGTCGAGCCGGCAAAGCTTCTGGAGGTCGTGGAAGACGCGCTCGAGGACCGGCCGGAGACGCCGCCCATCGAAGTGATTTCCGCCAAGCCCACCTGGGTCGAGTTGCTGGTGCCCTGCGATCTGGACTGCGCTCGGCGCATCCACCTGTTCCTCAGCCAATTGAAAACGGACTTGCCGGAAGAGGCGCGCGACCGCGTGGGTCAGGCCTTCCGCGAATTGCTGACCAACGCGGTGGAGTGGGGCGGGAAGCTGGATCCGAACCGCAAAGTGCGCGTTTCCTACGTGCGCACGCCGAAGATGGTGCTCTACCGCATCGCCGACCCCGGCCCGGGCTTCAAGTTCGAAGGGCTCACACATGCCGCGGTCGGGTACGAGAGCGGCGATCCCATGGCGCACATGGAAGAGCGCGAGAAAAAGGGATTGCGCCCTGGCGGGCTGGGTATCTTCATGACCCGCGAACTGGTGGACGATCTCGTTTACAACGAGAAGCAGAACGAAGTGATCTTTGTGAAGTACCTGCAGTAGCGGAGACCGAAAGGCGAAAACCCGGCTACTCCGCGCGCAGCGTTTGCGAGGGATCCACCTGCGCGGCCCGCCAGGCGGGAATCGAGCACGCCAGCACGGAAACGGCCAGCAGCAGCGCGACCATGCCGAGATAGGTGGCCGCGTCGAGCGGCCCTACGCCGAACAGCAGAGTGACCAGCGCCCGGCTGGCCGCCATCGC
>JASHSV010000212.1 GCA_030038535.1 Candidatus Acidiferrales bacterium | reverse complement strand
GGCGGGCATCGTGTTTCTCTTTGCGCAGTCGCATGAGCCTGCGCGGGCCGCGCGCGTGGAGACGCACGACGAGCCGCTGGCGGGCACGGCGGATCGCGGGGCGCTGCCGATCGATCCCATCGAACCGCAATTTTCAGAGACGGCCGAACGCGATGGTTACGCAATTCTCAGTGGACGCGTGGGCCCGCAGGGCGAATTGGAGTCGCTCGAAGTGCTGCAAGACTCGGAAACGCTCGCGCCGGCAGCCGAGGCGGCGGTGCGGAAATGGAAGTTTGTTGCGGGGAGGCGAGGGGGAGCCAATTCTGAGTCGGTTGCGATCGTGGTGGTGGTATTTCGATACTCGGGAAGCCACCGGCCCGCTTCGCCCAACTAACCCTGAGTGGATGAGGCGCGAATTCTGCTTCGGCCGCGCGAAGCCGGCCGCACGCCGGGGGCGTGAAGCCGAATTACGACCGCGGACGATCCAGAAGAACCACGTCGGAATGCTCCTGGGCTCTTTCGAGGACGACTTCCGAAGCGTCGCGGGAGATGTCGAAATCCCGAATGTCGAAATCGGACGGGAGATTGGTCAATTGCCTCTCGGCGCCCGTGGCGAGATCCACGAGCCAGAGATCTTTGTGCTCAATCCCACCGCGCAGCAGCACGAGCGCCCGTCCGCCGGAGACGAAGGCCAGACGCCTGGCTCCACGGGTGAGAGTGAGCGCAGGCAAGGGGTGCGAGGCGCCTGTGGAGGTCGCAGTTTTCACGGCGAAGCTCGTGCCGATATCGGCTCCGGAGTAAATGAGGAAGCTGCCATCCGGCGCCCAAACCGGGTCCACTGAGTAATCGTTGACGATTGGCACGGGAGTGCGGCCGTCGAGCGCAACGCGGAAGAGGTGCGGCACACCGTGGTCGTCCGCCGCGGTCGTGATGGACTGGCCGTCGGGGGCCCAAGCGGGAACGCCCTTGAGATCGAGCGAGTCAGCGACGATTCGCGCGCTGGTGCCGTCGGCCTGCATCGCGTACAGGTAGGTCTTTCCCTGTTCATGCACGGAGAATGCCACGGAACGGCCGTCCGGGGAGATTGCCGGTCCGCCGATGATCTCGGCGTCCTGCCCGCTCCACAGTTGCGTTGCTGCTCCGCCGGTCTGCTTCCAAATGCTTTCGCCCGCCGCTGTCGCGGAGACGTACAGAAGATAATTGGGTCCGAGCCGCGGAGAAAATCCCGTGTTGGAAGCTGGCGATATTCGTTCGGGAGCCGACGCCGCAGCCACAGATTCAGGAAGCCGCATGCGCCACAGGGTTCTCCTGACGCTGGCGAGTGTTGCGACCAGGCGGCGGCCGTCTGCGCTGGCAGCCAGCGACGTGTAACGGTCGGGCCCGGAGGTCAAGCGGTGGGGAATTCGGCGCTCGACGTCGATGCTGTAGATAAACGGGCCGGAGCCGTCGGGCTCGCTGGCCACGTAGAGAAGAGTGCGCTCATCGAGGAGTACGGGGTGGGTCACGCGTGTGGAGTGCGAAGTGATGCGTTCCGGAGTGCCACCGGATGGGTGCATGCGCCAGATGTCCAGTTTATCCGGGACGAGCGAACCCTGGACAAAGTAGATAAATCGTGTATCGGGGGCCCAGATGGGGAAGTGACAATGTTGGCCGGCGGGCGCGGTGTAGATGGGGCGATCGCCCGGGCGCCGGATGCCGTCAGAGACATACGTGGGGTCGCCCGGGCCCGGAGTGTGATAGACGAGGCGCGAGGCGTCGCGCGTCCAGTCGTATTCAGCCCCGCCTTCCAGGTAAGGCCTTGGCGGCCCTCCCAGAGTGGGGCTAGCCCATATGCTGATGTCGTGGCCTTGTGCGCCCTCTTGCTTGCCGACCCAGTAGGTGACCAGAGAGCCGTCGGGCGAAAATCCAGGCGAGCGGATGGAAGGATTGAAAAGGTCAGAGACTTTTCCTTGTGTGAGATTGTGGAACTGCCCCGAGCCGACCTGAGTGACCCAGACATCCACCGGTCCGTCGCGGTCGGATAAAAATGCGACGAAATGACCGTCACGCGAGATGGCTGCAGCCTGCGCGATTCCTTCGAAGTCGGTGACGATTTGAAATTTGGCGTCGGCGATAGGGCTGCGCCAGAAGTATTCCGTCTTGCGGAGCCAAAGGGCTGCACCGATTGCCAGCACAACGAGAGCTGCGGCCGTGAGTCGGAGAAGCATCCAGCGCGATTTCGCGCCTCGAGTCGCCTCCGTCCCGGCCGCGAGCGTGGAGCGGCTCGAGTCCATTTCGCGCTTGAGCCGCTGGAGGTCGGTGCGCATTTCCGCGGCGGACTGGTAGCGCAGGTTGCGGTCTTTCTCGAGCGCCTTGAGGATGATTCGTTCGAGTTCGGCGGGCAGAGCGGAGTTGAGCCGCAGGGGCGGGACCGGAGGTTTGTGCAACAGCGCATCAATCCGCGCGGCGTAGCTCTCTCCAGCGAATGGAAGCGCGCCCGTGGCCATCTCGTAGAGCACGATGCCGAAGGAAAAGAGATCCGAACGGGCGTCGATCTCGATGGCCAGAGCCTGTTCAGGCGACATATACGCGGCGGTCCCGATGGCCACGCCAGCGCCCGTCAGCGAGGCCTCGGTGAGGTTCATGTCCGGATTGGCGGAGAGCGTGGCGCCTTCTGCGGCCTGGGGATTCGGTGCAATCTTGGCTAATCCGAAATCGAGAATTTTGGCGTGACCTCGCCGCGTGATGAAGATGTTCGCCGGCTTGATGTCGCGATGCACGATGCGTTCGGCGTGAGCGGCGTCGAGCGCGTCGGCGATCTCGATGCTCAGCGCGAGAATTTCTTCCCGATCGAGCGGGCGGCCGGAAACGCGATGCTTCAGCGTCTGGCCGTCGAGGAATTCCATGGCGATGAAGGCCTTGCCGGATTCCTCGCCCACATCGTGGATCGTGCAAATGTTCGGATGGTTGAGCGCCGAGGCGGCTTTGGCCTCGCGGCGATGCCGTTCCAGCGCCTGCGGATCGTGGGCTTCATCCTCGGGCAGGAGTTTGAGCGCCACAAAACGATCGAGGCGCGTGTCCCTGGCCTTGTACACGACGCCCATGCCACCGCCCCCGAGTTTTTCGACAATGCGGTAGTGCGAAACGCTCGTGCCAATGAGGGATGGAACTCCCGACATCGTGCGGCCATCTTAGGAGCCGGGTACTCCCAAGTCAATGAAACGAGCGCAGGATGGCCAAATCCCAATCCCTGCGCAAAGCTGTTCTAAGGTTATACTCGCGGCGCGTATGGCTCTGGCTCCAGGCACTCAGCTTGGCCGCTATGAAGTTGTCGCCCCGCTGGGAGCAGGGGGCATGGGCGAAGTCTACCGGGCTCGCGACTCCGCGCTCGGCCGCGAGGTGGCCCTGAAAGTTCTTGCGGATGCATTTGCGGCCGACGCCGAGCGCATGGCGCGGTTCAGCCGCGAAGCGCAGGTCCTGGCGTCTCTCAATCATCCAAACATTGCCCACATCTACGGCTTCGAAGAATCCGGCGGCGTGCGTGCGCTCGTCATGGAGCTGGCGGAAGGCTACACGCTCGCCGACCGCATCGCGAAAGGTCCCCTTCCTCTCGACGAAGCGCTTCCCATCGCCCGGCAAATCGCCGACGCCCTCGAATACGCGCATGACCGCGGGATCATTCATCGCGACCTGAAACCCGCGAACGTGAAGGTGACTCCCGATGGCACCGTGAAAGTGCTCGACTTCGGGCTCGCGAAGGCCATCGAAAACACTCCCGCTGCGGAAGACATCAGCAACTCGCCGACCCTCAGCATGGCCGCCACGCGCGCGGGAGTGATCCTGGGCACTGCCGCCTATATGTCTCCCGAGCAGGCGAAAGGGAAGAGCGTTGATCGGCGGGCCGATATCTGGTCGTTCGGCGCGGTCCTTTACGAGATGCTGGCGGGGAAGAAAGTGTACGAAGCCGAGACCGCCCCCGAGACCCTGGCTCAGGTCCTTACAAAAGAGCCGGCGTGGGATTCTTTGCCGGCGAACACTCCGACAGCGATTCGCCATCTGGCGGAGCGTTGTTTGGTCAAGGACCCGAAGGCGCGCCTGCAGGCCATCGGCGAGGCGCGAATCATTCTCGAACGTTATCTCGCCAATCCATCCGCATCCACGACTTCCATCGAGCGAGTCGCCCGGGCCGGGCCCACCTGGCGACGTGCGTTGCCGTGGGGCGTTGCCGCGATTTTTCTTGCTGCTTTCGCTCTGGCGCTATGGGCGCCCTGGCGGTCATCGAATGTTCGCGAAGCGCCCATGCGCCTCAATGTCGAAATCGGCGCCCCGGTTGTTCTCGCCGTGGATTACGGAGCTGCGGCAGTCATATCTCCGGACGGAACGAAATTTGCCTTCCGCGCCTCTGAGAGCGGAGAAAACCAGAAAACCCGGCTGTACATCCGGCAGCGCGACCAGTTGCAAGCCACAGCACTGGCGGGAACCGAGGGCGCACGGGACCAATTCTTCTCTCCCGATGGCCAGTGGATCGCATTTTTCGCCGACGGCAAATTGAAGAAGATCCCGGCACAGGGCGGGATAGTTGTCACGCTCTGCGACGCGCTTTCGGATCGCGGCGGAGCGTGGAGCGAAGACGGCACCATCGTTTTCGCGGCAAGTACCCGGGAGGGACTCTCCAAGGTTGCTGAGGCCGGGGGTAAACCGGAGCCACTGACCACGCTCGACGCGTCGCAGGGCGAGATTACGCATCGCTGGCCCCAAGTGCTCCCCGGCGGCAAGGCTGTCCTGTTCACCGCCCATAACAACAACATCGGTTTCGACCGCGCGAACATCGTCGTACAGGTGTTGAAGACGGGGGAACGGAGGATCGTTCATCAGGGCGGGACCTACGCGCGCTATGCACCGAGCGGCCATCTGCTTTACGCGCATGAAGGAACCGTGTTCGCTGAGCCGTTCGATCTGGGGCATTTGCGAGTGACCGGGCCCGCCGTGCCATTCCTGGAGCACGTACTGACCCATTCTTTGGGCGGATATGCCCAGTTTGATTTTTCCAAGACCGGGGCCTTGCTTTATGTGGCGGGCGAGGATACGACGGCGCCTGTGACGATTGACTGGATGGACAAGGAGGGCAAGTTCCAGCCGCTTCGCACAGTAGCCGGAGATTATTACGACCTGCGCTTCTCTCCGGATGGCAAGCGATTGGCTCTTTCCATTCGGGACCATGGAACCAGCGACATCTGGATATATGACTGGCAACGCGACACAATCTCGCGGCTCACCTTCGGGCCCGGAGACTCGTCGTGGCCAGTGTGGACGCCCGATGGCCAGCGAATCGCCTTCGAATTGTTTCGAGAGGGCTCAAGGCCGGGCATCCACTGGATGCGCGCCGATGGCACAGGCCAGGCGGAGCGCCTGACGGACAGCACGACTGAGCAGCTTCCCAGCTCTTTCTCGCCTGACGGCAAGTTCCTCGCCTTCAGTGAACTTTCACCCGGAACCAATTGGGACATCTGGATCCTGCCTTTCGAAGGCGACGAGAGGTCAGGCTGGAAGCCCGGCAAACCCCGCGTATTTCTGAACAGCCCGGATCTCGAGTTCGTGCCTGCGTTTTCTCCCGACGGCCGCTGGCTGGCTTACGAATTGATTAATACCAGTGGAGCGGAAGTGTACGTGCGTCCGTTTCCCGGCCCCGGGGGCAGCTGGCAGATTTCCACCGGCGGAGGGACACATCCCACCTGGTCAAAAAGTGGAAAGGAACTCTTTTTCCGCTCGGACTCAGAAGACCGCATCATGGTATCCACATACAGGGTGGTGGGAGATTCCTTCCAGAGCGACAAGCCGCAGCTTTGGTCGCCGGGACAGTTCGCGCACCGCGGAGCTTGGCGAAACTTCGATCTCGCATCCGATGGAAAGCGCTTCGCCGTCACCAATCGTCCACCGGGCCAGGAACTCCCCGTAGCAAAGTACGACAAATTCGTTCTGCTGCTGAACGCCTTCGACGAGCTTCGCCGTCTAACCTCTCCTGCAAGCAAGTAACGGGCTGGTCAGGGAGAATTTGAGTGCGTTCGCAGAAGCTCGGGCTTGCGAGCGAAGACGAATGGAGGCGGGGGGAGTCGCAGGCGGTTTATGCCTGTCCCGAGTCCGCCGCGGCGGATCGAGGGGAACCCCCGACAAGCTTTGCCTTGTTCGCGTGTCCCCAACGTTTGATCTGGATTTCACGCTGCCTAGCAGCGGCGAGTGTCGTGTGCCCCTCGGTCCACACCAGCTTCACGGGTCGTCGCCTAGCCGTCCAATCGGCACCCTTGCCCTCGTTGTGTGTCTTGAGACGATCTTGGGGGTCTTCGCTCACACC
>JASHSV010000211.1 GCA_030038535.1 Candidatus Acidiferrales bacterium | reverse complement strand
ATCGGGGTGCGCATCGCGCTGGGCGCGCAGAGCCGCCAGGTCCTGCGCCTGATTCTGGGGCAGGGCATGAAGATGGCGGCAATCGGCAGTGCAATCGGGTTTGCCGCGGCCCTTCCGCTTCCAAAGGTGTTCGAAGCCATGTTCTACGACCTGCACGTCGCCGATCCCGGAATCTACGTTGTGCTGGCCGCAACGATTCTGATTGTGGCCATGCTCGCCACGTTAGTTCCTGCCGTGCGCGCCTCGCACGTCGATCCCATGTCCGCGCTTCGCGAGGAATAGTTACCCCGGGACGTTTGGCGGGTCACCTTCGAGGCTACATTCCGGCGTGCTCTACGTTTTCGAAGATTGACGAAAGGTTTGTCAGCGAGAAGAGGTCTTTGATCCGCGGAGTCAGGTTGGAAACCTTGAACTCGCAATCGGCTTTTTTTGCCGTCATCCACAGCCGCACCACAGCGCCCAGCCCGGAGCTGTCCAGATAATTCACTTGCGCCAGGTCCAGCACAATGCGTTTCGCGTTGGGAATCAGCGGCCGTACCTGCTCCTGCAGCAGGCCGGTCGACGTCGCGGTAATTTTCCCCGCGCAGTGCACGACTGCACCCTCGGGATTGTTTTCGATGTTCAGCGTAAGTTCGGATGCAGACGGAGAAGGTACCGTGCCCATCGGGCCTCCTAATCGGTTCCAGAATCACGAGCAGGGGCTTGGTGGAGGCAGTCTATACATCCCTCCAGGGAGAGGCAACCCGTATCTAGAGCTGCAGACACTCGACGAGGCTCAAGCGAGGCACTTCTCCGCCCTGCATCGCACAACCGCGGCAAATCTCTCGCAACTCGCCCTCGCGCTACCGTCCCGTCGGCGGTCTTCCGATGGCGGAAGCTGTTTCCCCAGCTCTGCCAGCCGAAGATAGATACCTCCGCTGCCTGCCACGCTGCCCAGCGGCTTCCGCAGCGCCTTGAGCGCGGCTTCCCGGTCAGTCGTCAGTTCCTGCGCGATCTAACATGTGCCGTTCCGCGCATACAGCACGCCCACCCGCGCACTGGCGGGCAATTGTCCAACAAAGCCGCCAATCTCGCGGTAATCCAGCGTCAGGTTGGACCGACTGGCTTCGTCCACGAAAATGTAAAGGTCGATCTTGTTGCTTTGGCCCGACAGGCGCACCGCATCGAGCACGTTCCGGCGCTCCGGTCCTGGTAAACCAGAAAATCTTCTTTCACCAGGCCCGGCATCTCGCGCTCTTCCATTCGGCTGTTCCCGATTGCGCTACTTCTCCACCGGCACATACGCCCCGGATGGCCCGGTCAGTTCCACGCCGCTCAGCTCGGTGCTCACGCGGATCGATTCGTACCCCGATTTCTTTCCTGGTTTCGCCGCGAAAGTCACCAGGTATTGGTCGTTCAGGTGGCGGCCGATTTCCTCCAGGAACGGCTTCATCGAAATCGGCGTAATGAGCCCCTCGAAAAAGGCCTCGCCGCCCGTCTCATCCGCCAGCCGCGCCAGGCAGCTCTGCCCGTTCGAAACCAGAAAGAGGCTGTGGCTAAAGTGCTCGGCAGGAGCCACGTAAATCGGATACACGGTCACCCCGCTGCGGTTCAACCGTTGGATAGCAAGGTCCAGGTCCGGGTTCAGCCCCGGCTGGCTGTCGAGCACGCCGCGGTACAAATCAATCCCGCTGCTCAGAAACACGATCGCGCGGCGCCGGTCCCCTGCAGGCGGAAGCCGTTTGGCCAGATCCGCGAGCGAGAGATAGATTCCACCTCCCGCACCCACGCGCCCCAGTGGTATGCGCAGCGCTTTCAGTGCGGCTTCCCGGTCGCCGGTCAGCTCCTGCGGGCCCGTCACCGTCCCGTTCAGCCCGAAAAGAACGCCCACCCGCGCCGTGCTGGGCAGCTCATGCACAAAGTTGCTGATGTCCCGGTAATCCAGCGTCACGTCCGTCTGGATCGCCTCGTCCACCACAATGTACAGGTCGAGTTTGTTGTTTTCGCCGGACTCCCGCAGGATGTCGAGCACGGGCCGCCGCTGGTGGCTCTGATAAATCAGGAAATCTTCCTTCTTCAGCGCCGGCGGTTCCTGGCCTTTTTCTCGGGAAACCGCCGTCACCGTGATGCGCACCGGAACGCCCTCGGCCGCGGGGGTTTGCGGGGTCGCGGCAGCCGCGCATCCCGCGGCAGCCAGCGCTAGCGTAAGGGCTCCTATCCGGTTGAATGTTATGAATCTCATCGTATCCTCTTGTTTGTTGTATGCTGGCGAGCGTTTGAGGCTCTCTATGAATTTAGATGAGCCGCGTTGCCGATATGTTGCGCGCCTGACCGCCGGCTGAATTGCGAGCGCTCATGTCCACTCAAGCCACTCCCAGCCAGGCCATCCCAGCCCGCGCCTTGCTGCGCCCCCCCGGGCCCTCCCGCACTTTGAGCCCGCTGATTTTCTACCGCCTCATGCGCCATCCCCTCGAGATGCTCTCGGAGGCGGCGCACTATGGCGACGTGGTGTACCTGCCGGCGATGTGGCGGCGCATCTACTTCATCAACCATCCCGACTATATCCGCGACATGCTTGTCACCAGCGCGCAAAAGTTCGAGAAAAGCCCGGCCATCAAATCCATGAAGACCATGCTCGGCGAGGGTCTGCTCACCAGCGAGGGCGATTTCCACCTCCGCCAGCGCCGCTTGGCACAGCCGGCCTTTCACCGCCAGCGCATCGCCGGATACGGCGCGGTCATGGCGCAATACGCCGGCGAATGGCAGCAGCGCTGGACCGACGGCCAGCACGTGGACCTGCATGCCGAACTGATGGGGCTCACCCTCAGGGTAGTCGGTAAAACCCTCTTCGACTACGACCTCACCGTGGATTCTGCCCAGATTGCCCGCTCGCTCGAAACGCTTTTACAAATGTTCCGCTTCATGATGCTGCCCTTTGCCCGCCTGCTGGAAGATCTCCCCATTCCTGCCATGGTGCGGCTTCGCCGTGCGCGCGAGCGCGTGGAAGACATCGTGCGCAAGATTATCCGCGAGCGCCGCGCCGAAGCACGCGACCACGGCGACCTGCTCTCCATGCTCCTCGCCGCGCAGGACACAGAGGGCGACGGCGGCAGCATGACCGACGCGCAGCTTCGCGATGAATCCATCACCTTGATCCTGGCCGGTCACGAAACCACTTCGAACGCGCTCACCTGGGCCTTCTATTTGCTCGCGCGAAATCCAGATGCCGAAGCCAGATTGCACGCGGAGCTGGACGCAGCACTCGCCGGGCGCCTGCCGGGCGCCGACGATTTGCCTGCGCTCCCCTATACCGAGCGCGTACTTGCGGAAGCCATGCGTTTGTTCCCTCCCGCCTACGCCGTGGGACGCTGGACGCTCGAAGACCACGCCTTCGGCTCCTACCTGGTCCCGAAACATTCCGTCGTCCTGTCAAGCCAGTGGGTGATTCAACGCGACGCCCGTTTTTATCCCGACCCGGAGCGATTCGACCCCGATCGCTGGACCCCCGAAGCCCGTGCCGCGCGCCCCAAGTTCTCCTATTATCCGTTCGGCGGCGGCAATCGTGTCTGCATCGGCGAAGGATTTGCCTGGATGGAGGGGATTTTGATTCTGGCCACGCTCGCCCAGCACTGGCGCATGCGGCTGGCCCCGGGTTTCAAACCGGCTCTGTGGCCCGCTGTGACGCTCCGGCCGCGCAACGGCATGCCCATGATCCTGGAGCGGCGAAAGCTGTAGCGCAGGGCAAAGCAGTGCGGTTTTTGCCGTTTCCCCGCACGCCGGCCGCGGCCGGCCTTAGCGTTCCAGGAATTCGACCAGCAGCGAATGGAAGTGATGAACCCCGTTTTCCCGTTTCACGCAATATCGCCCGCGGTCGTACGTGGAGGAACGCAGCCCGCGCTGCACCGCTTCGCACAGGTGGATGTCTTCCTCCTGCACCTGGTGGCTGAACTCCACTGCGCGCCCCATGCGTTCCCGCACGGCGGAGGAGCCCGCGTCGCGGTAATACCACTCGAAAATCACCAGCGTTTTCTCGTGCGTAAGCGGCACCACGAGGTTCGTTTGCAGATTTTCGGGATAGAGATTCAGCATCAGGTTCGGAAACACCCAGTAGTAGAGCGCTTCTTCCTGTCCCGGCTCGCCGTACACACGCGATTCGACTCCTTCCTGCGATTTCGGGCGCACCGGCGCAATCTGGCGCGAGGAATACCGGTGCGGCTCTACCCGGTAGCCCGCGTAATCAATCTCCCGCATCAGTCCGGGATGGGCGATGGGGATGTGATATCCCTCCAGGTAATTGTCCACGTACACTTTCCAGTTGCATTCCATCAGGTATTCCCGGCGTTCGGCGAACTCGAATTCCGGAACTGCGAATCGCCGCGCCCGCTCGGGAATGTCCTCGAGAAACGCCGCCAGGGGCGGCGCGGCCCGGTCGAAATTTACGAACAGAAATTGCTCCCACTCCGCCAGCCCCAACGGCACCATGCCCATCGTGGTCCGGTCGAAGAATTCCATCCCGTCCACGTCGGGAGTCCCGATCAGCCGTCCATCGAGCGTGTACGTCCAGCCGTGATAACCGCAGCGGAAATTCGACCGGCAACCCGCGCCTTCCGCAATGGGGCCCGCGCGGTGCCGGCACACGTTCGAGAATGCGCGCAGAACCCCCGCGGCGTCGCGCGAGAGCACCACCGGCTCGCCCGCGATCTCCGCGCACAAATACGTTTCCGGGTCGGCGAGTGTTTTCGACTCGCCGCAGGCGTGGCGCGTGTTTCCAGCGAGCTGCCACGTCCGCCGGAAGATTTTTTCCTTTTCCAGCTCGAGCACGGTGGGGTCCGTGTAAAGCCGCGAGGGAAGCGTCCAGGCGGATTCGATGTTTCGTTCGAACTCGAGCGCCGCGTGCTTCGCGTTCATAAACGGGAGTCTATCACGCGCGCAGCAGCCCGGCCGCGGCGCCAACCGCGGTCCTGCCGCGCTCCGGCATCCGCCGGGATACAATCGGAAGCGGCAAGTCCGGCAAAGGGGGAATATTGATGGCAGGAGATTACGTTGCGACAACCACTCGAGAACTGCGCTCGCTCAAGCGCGCCGCCGAGCGCGCCTTCGCCCAGGTGAGCGACGAGCACTTTTTCGCCACGCTCGACCCGGAAACGAACAGCATCGCGATGCTGGTCAAACACATCTCCGGAAACATGCGCTCCCGTTGGACCGATTTCCTTTCCGCCGACGGGGAGAAGCCGTGGCGGAAACGCGATGCCGAATTTGTGATCGGTGCCGAGGATACGCGTGATTCTCTGCTCCTCCGGTGGGAGGAGAGCTGGAAGATTTTTCTCTCTGCGCTCGAATCCCTCAGCCCCGCTGACCTGGAGCGCACCGTTACCATCCGCTCGGAGCCGTATTCCGCCATGGGCGCCGCGCAGCGCTCGTTCGGCCACTACTCGGATCACATTGGGCAAATCATCCTCTTAGCCAAGCACTTTGCCGGCGCCAAGTGGCAGACGCTGAGCGTGCCCCGCGGCAAATCCGAGGAATACAACAAGGACTTCGTTGCGAAAGGGCTCGCGAAACAGAGATAGCAAAAGAGCTGGGGCCTGCCTGCAGGTCGGCGCCAAACGGCCGTGATTACTGGCCGTGCTGCTGCCACCACTGGCGCCAGGCATGTGCATCGGTACCACGGTTGCCGCCAGTGATGTCCTGAAGCGCGTGGAAGACCCAGTTGCGGGTGGTGGTGTCGAGGGCGGGATCCTCTGCCAAGTCCAGCAAGCGCGGCACTGCCGTGCGGCGCTGTTCGCTCGTGAACAATCCGGCCTGGGCAAGGCCGCAGGCAGCGCGTTCACGGACGGGAAGCGCGGGATCATTGCGCAGCGCATCGAGCAGGGGATCGATTGCGTCGTCCGTGCCGAGCGTGGCCAGGGCCTCTACGGCCCACATGCGCGTTTCTGTGTTCGGGTCATGCAGGTAGTCGAGTTCTTCGCGGAGAACGCCGATGCGCTCGATGCCTCGATTGCCGAGTGCGCCCAGCATCCAGAGCGCCCACGGGCGGGCGCCAGGTTCATCGGCGATGCGGCGCTCCAGCGTCGAGACGCTCTCGGGATTCTTCTCGATGTCGTAGATATCCAGGTAAATCTCCAGCGAAGCCCTGCGCACTTCGAGATCGTCCGAATTCCACGCGGACTGCAGCAGGTTTTCAAGACGCGGCGTTTTCTGGAGATTGCCGCGCCAGAGATCCGTGCGCGCGTTGAGAAGTTCTAGTGCACCAGGATGGCGATCGACAGCCTCGGAAATCAGAAGCTCGGCCTGTCCCTGTGCGGTCATGGTCATGAGCTTCGCTTCGAGTTCCTCCGTTGAGGCTGAGGGCGGAGCAGCGGCCGCGTGCGCGGTGCGGCCGAGCAGCAATTCCATGCGGTTAATGGCGGCGCGCACGGCGTCCGGGCTGACGGTCCACAGCGCAACCAGAGTGAACACGAGAATCAGCAGGACCAACAGGCGCGCCCTGTGGCCGTTTTCGGGCTCAAAAGATGGAATTTGAGAACAATCTGGGTCCATACAGAAAAATCCCGCTGACCCGGCAACCTACCGGAACGAGCGGGGAAGTGGAATGGTACGGAAGGGCTAGGGAGAGGTAACGGTAAGAGGCCGCCTCAGGCGCCGTTCCTGACTGTGTTGAGGTCGGCGAGCGGGTCGGCGTTGGTGGCGCGACCTTCCTGCGGCAGGCAACTCGCGCCCTGCTGCAGAGCGGAGCGGCTACTTGCCACCTTCGGGTTCGATTTGCTGCGTGAGGTAATTTTCCAGCCCGATCTTCTTGATGATCTCCAGCTGGGTTTCCAGGAAATCCACATGCTCCTCTTCGTCCTTCAGGATGACCAGAAGAAAGTCCGCGCTGGCGTTGTCGGAGGCTTTCCGGCAGACCTCGATGGCGCGGTTGTACGAAGCCACGGCGCCTTTCTCTAATGCGAGGTCGTTTTCAATCTGCAGCGGCACGTCCTTGCCCACCTTTACCTTCGGCATATCGTTGACGTCTGGCGTGCCTTCGAGGAACAGCACGCGCTCCATCAGCGACTCCGCGTGCTTCATCTCCCCAATGGATTGCTTCTTGATGTAACGAGAAAGCTTTTTGTAACCCCAGTTTTCGCACATCTCCGCGTGGATCATGTACTGGTTGATGGCGCACAGCTCTTCCTGAAGCATTTCGTTGAGTACGTCTATGACTTCTGATTTGCCCTTCATCGCGGCTCCTATGGCTCCCCGTGCGGGGCGCATTATACCTCAGCACTCTGCTCGAACCCCTGGCATATTCCTGTTGTTCCCGGCCTCTTTTCCTTGTAAACGGGTTCTGGCCCCAGGATCGATCCGCGCACTAGGCCGCTTCCGGGCCCTTGCGCGAGAGAGAACGTCCGGGGGAGTTTGTGAAAATGGGCACAACCCAATCCCCGGGGACTCGCTCGATGGAGGAACGCCTCTCCGGGATTCGCCTGTTCCTGCTGGCCAGCGCTGTCTACCTGGCTTGCATGATTCCCCTTCTACGGGCCTTCGCTCCGGAATTCACCACCAGCCTCATCGGTCCGCCCGGCGACAATCTGCAGGATTTCTGGTGCACCTGGTACAGCCAGAAGGTGTGGGATACGCATCCCCTGGGCTTCTTCCACACGCAGATCATCAAATACCCGGAAGGCGTATCGCTCTACTATCAAACGTTCGCGTACTCCGATCTCATTCTCATCTATTTGATCCGGAAGCTGTTTTTCCTGGCGGCAGACGTCCACACGCTGACGGCGCTGCACAATGGAATGCTGCTCTCCTCTTTTTATTTCTCCGCCCTCGGCGCTTTTTATCTGGCGCGGCGATTCACCCAGAACACGCTTTCCGCTCTGTTGGCCGGCTTTATCTTCGGATTCAGCCCTTTTCACATTGCGCATCTGCTCGAGCATATAACCCTGGCCACGATTCAGTTCATACCGTTTTTCCTGATCTGTTTCTACCGCGCCCTCGACACAGGGCGGCCCGTTTATCTGGCGGGGTCCATTTTTTTCTATTTCCTGGCGGCGCTCTCCTGCTGGTATTACTGCTTCTATATCGCCTACTTCCTTTTGTTCTACTACATCTACCAGGCCGTCGCCGAGAGAAGACTGGTCCTTCGACGGCCTCTCTGGGCGGTCCTGGGAAGCTTTCTCGGAGTCTTCCTTCTGCTTTCGCCCCTTCTGATTCCCATGATGGCGCAGGGATTGAGGAACGAAAATGTGTACGCACCGGGAGCCGATGACTACGTTGCAGACGCGCTCAGTTACTTCGTATTTGCGCCCAACCACCTGCTCGCCGGGGTGGTTCAAAGCGTCTACGCGCATTTCACCGGCGTCAGCTACGAAATGACGGCCTATCTGGGGCTGCCCTGCATGGCCCTGTTTGTTTGGGCCCTTTGGAATCGAAAACGGTTTCAGATTAGAGAGATTTACTTCCTGGGGTGCGGAATCCTGGTGTTCATGATGTTCGCAAGTGGTCCCTTTCTTCACGTTTACGGCCATCGTATCTTCCCGCTGCCTACGCTCTTGCTCGATTTCGTGCCGTTTTTCCGGAATCTGCGCGGCGCTTCGCGCGCCGTGGTCTTTGTATACCTGCTGATGGGCATCGGAGCGGGTCTCGGCCTGGATGCCATCATCGCGTCCTGTCGGCAGCGCCGGCGCGTGCTCGTGACGATTCTCACGCTGCTCTTCCTGTTCGTGTTTCTGGACTACTACCCGGTGGGGCTTGCCCGCACGGCACTCGCCGTGCCTCCGGCATACGCCGTACTGGCCCGAGATGCGGATACGCACTTCGGCATCCTCGATCTTCCCCGGGGATACCTGCAGGGAAACGCGTACATGCTGTACCAGACCTTCCACGAACGGCCTATCGTCGTGGCCACCCTGTCCAGAAAAGTCGCGCGAACTCTGCAAGACGACCTGGAAACCAGAGATATGGACGCGCAGAAGCGGCAACTTACGGAGAAGCACGTAAAGTACATTTTCCTTCACACGGATTGGATCTCGAGCGTAGACACCACGGACCGCGTGGACATCGCCGCCTACGGCAAAACCTATCCTGCCGTGTTCTTCGACGACTACTGCGTGGTCTTGCGCGTCTATTGAGGGCCAAAAGCGGCGAGCGAATCCCGGTCTCGAGCTCGATTACAATCCTGTCTGCGGCACTGGAATCCGTCTAGAACCCGTGGGACAATCCGCATCCCAAACCATGGCCCGCCGAATCCTGGTGATAGATGATGATGCCGACGTTCGCAAATTGGCGGTCATGCGCCTGCAATTGGCGGGTTACGAGGTGCTGGAAGCGCCCGACGGCCAGGCGGGTCTCGAAACGCTCCGGAAGGAACTCGCGCCCGTCATCATCGTCGATCTGATGATGCCCAAGGTGCACGGCTACGCCGTTTGCCAGGAAATCCGCAACGATCCCGCACTGAAAGACACCTACATCATCGCCACTTCCGCAAAGCGTTATCCGGTGGACATCCGCAAAGCGATGGAGATGGGCGCGAATGCGTACCTGATCAAACCCTATGAGATGGAAGAGCTGATGGAGAAGGTGTGCGAGGCGTTTGTCACTCTCGAGTCGCTGGCGGAAGAGGCGGCTGCGCACGCGTTCACCTTCTGGCTCCGTCTGTGGGGGACGCGCGGCTCCATCGCCACGCCCGGCCCGAAGACGCTGCGCTACGGCGGCAATACTTCCTGCATCGAGATGCGGCATGGCCGGCGGATTTTCATGTTGGATTGCGGCACCGGCGCGCGGGAAATGGGAGTCGCCATCCAGCGCGAATTCGGCGAGATGCCGCTGGAAATCGACCTTTTCGTAAGCCACACGCATTGGGACCACATCCAGGGTTTTCCGTTTTTCCAGCCCGTTTACCAGCCCGGAAACCGCATCCGCATCTACAGCCTGCGCGGCTCCGATAAAAGCCTGGAGAAAGTGTTCACCGGTCAGATGGACGGCAGCTATTTCCCCGTGGAGCTGACCGACCTGAAGGGCAGCCTGGAATTCCACGAGCTGGAAGGCCCCCTCGAATTGGGCGACTTGAAAGTCACTCATTTCGGGCTGAACCATCCGGGGCTGGCCGTGGGCTTTCGCTTCGAAGCCGCGGGTAAATCGCTGGTGTATCTCACCGACCACGAGCCCTATTGCCGCCTGGCGGGCGTGAACGACTTGAACCGTCGCCTGGACCGCGAAGTGGACGAGTTTGTGAACGGCGCCGACCTCTATATCCGTGAGGCGCAATACACCGAAGAGGAGTACGTGCGGAAGAAGGGCTGGGGCCACTCCACGTGGAAGGACGCTGTCGATTCCGCCCATGCGGCGGGAGTGAAGCGGCTCTGCCTCTACCATCACGACCCCATGCACGACGACATCGCGCTCGACAACATCCTCAGCGCCTGCTGGGAATACATGAAATCGCAGGGAATGAAGTTCGAATGCATGATGGGCGCGGATCTGATGGAACTGACAATCTGAGGAAGCAGCGAGTGGCGAGTGGCCTTATGGCTGGCTTCCAATGACAGCCTTCATCTCGGGAAGTACGTCCTCTGCCGCAGCAACGCGCACGACCACACGACGCTTTTTTTCGCCGACCGTTTCCTGCCAATCTCCCGCTATACCCTCCATGCGTGTTCCTCTACGGCCAGTTGTTTTGTCAGGTCTCCAGGGCTTCACGGAGGAATTGAGGCGGCCAGCCCTGCTCCTCAGCCGTGAAGCGAAAGCCTGGATCCACCGTGAAATATCTGGTGCGCCGATCATCCCTCCAACTGATGTGGACTTGGTATAGGTCGAACGGCTCCAACCCGAGAGCCCGGACGTGGCGTACGAGCCCGCTCTGGATGCCCCCCAGGACCAGTAACCCGTCCCGTTCCACCTTCCTCCGCAGCCTTTTCTTTTCGTATCGGTAGTGGTCCGGAAAGGCCAAGCGGACCACTGTATTGGCGTCTATGGGGTGGGAGACGCTCAAGAGAGCAGCCAGGAATTTTTTCTCGAAGTACCCAATTTTCTCCATCAGCAGAGCGAAGAGGTCGTTCGTCCACTTTCCCTGCGCAGGGAGGCCGGCGTAGGAATGGGAAGACGAATCTTCTTTCTCTTCGTCTTGCGCGTGGGCTTTCAGGTATTTTTTGAGCGCTACTACCTCTTGCGGGGTGTCCACCCTGTACCACTCGCCGCGGAACTCGAATTCAATAGCCATTTGTTGACGACCGCTAAGGGATTCTCTCCGTGTCCCTTGCTATCCAACTGAGATTGAGGACCTCAATCGCGACATCGCCGACATCCGATCGTTCTTCAAAAATAAGCTGGCTGTCGAGGCGGATCATCTCACGTCGAAAATATGCCAGGCCCAGCCAGATTCCCGTTAGCGCGAGAATGAATCCCAGGTACCACAGTGGATCGTCGGAGGCCAGCCGCTCGATGAATGGAACAAACGAAGTAAACGCGATGAACCCGAGAACGTAGAAGAACACCGAAATGGAAAAGTTGCTTCTGAAATGAGGCGCTGCACAGGTGAACGGAATCTTCCGAAAACGCACGAGCACGACTTCAATCAGCAGCGCGGACGCCGCCGCGACAACGGCCGTGTGGATCACTCCTACTCGCCAGCCCCAGACGAAGCTGTACGCCGGGAGCGCGATGGCAAGCAGCGGCGGTATCAGGAATGCCAGCATAATTTTCCGCGCAGGGCCGACGCACTCGCTCGCGTCCGCGTTCGCTCGCACGCGGAAAATCCAATTGGCCTTCTGCATCACCGGAATTTCGAACGAGAGCCGCAGTCCGATAAGAAGCAGGTAGATTACGATCAGGGGGATACTGAGCAACGCGGCGGACGGCCATTGGCTCGCGCCGCCAGCGCTCGTCGATTGAAACGGCGCTTCCGAGGCAAGTACGATCCCAACCCCTGCGAACCCTCCCACGATCAGCATGTGGTTCTCGCTCCGGAACAGCGTTTTCAGGGCGAACGAAAAGCAGCCGCGCTCGAACGGAGTGCGCAGAAACAGATCCGTCGCGCGATGCCGCCTCCTGTGGCGGATCACACCGCCGACAGCGGCGAAGTTCTCGATCGATTCCGAGATCTTCGCGAAAGAGCGGCGATAACCGAGCGCGTAGGCCGCCATTGCCAGCGCCGGGGCCACAACAGAAGCGAAAATTGCCGTCTTTGCCAGCGCCCCGAACGCTGGATCCGTCAGCCCTCGCAGGTGTTGACACAGTCCCAAGAACCAGACAGTCGGCAGAAATTGCATCAGTGCCGGCGACCTTGGAGACAGATGCTGGATGATCGCGCTCATCTCAGAAGTCGTGGAAAGCACAGCCACCAGAAAGGCGACCATGCCGCAGCGCACGTAAACCGAGCATCTCCGAAAGGCTTGATAAGGAAGCACCACCATCATCAGGCCAAGAATCGCCAGCACGATGAAAAAGCTGAACAAACTTGCGAGGAATACCGACAAAAGGTGCGTCGCGAGGAATACCGCCGTGTACGCGATTGACGGATGCGAACCGAAGGCAATCAACGGAAGCAGGACGGACGATACCGCGTTCACATCGAAACCCAGTGCGGCGGCTACAAGCAGCAGAGCCGCGAGATTCGCGTACAGGATGTGCTTTGCCGGAATCGGAAGCGGCGCAAGGTTCACATAATCGCGCCGGTCGGGAAAGAGAGCGTCCCATTTCCAGATGGCCACTGCACCGGTTGCGGCCATGGCCAACACGATGAAAGAATATTCGGCGGGCAGCGAGGCCGCGTACACATCGACGTGGGTGTTGCCGTATTCCCCAAGAATGATAATCGACGCGAACGCGCCGGGAGCGGCCAGCAACGCGAGCATGGCGCCGATGCCGAAATCGAGTTCTCCGGATTCGTCGCTGCCGTGCATCACACGCTCGATCGAGTGCCGTACCAATCGCGTAAATGACTCCCTCTGCTGGCCGCCCTTCTGAGCGAGTCTTGGCCCACTCGGGCTCATGCCGCCCTCATGACGCTGAGAATGTCCTGTGCGGTGCGCGCGGCGTCGCGCTCCTCCACCAGATGAACGAAACTGTTTTCCAGCGACGATTGACCCGCACGCTCTTGAATTTCCGCGCTCGCCGCGTGCGCCAGCATTTTGCCTTTGCGGAGGATCATGACGCGCGTACACACTTTCTCAACTACTTCCAAAACGTGCGAGCAGTAGAAAACGGCTTTGCCCCGTTCGCTGAGCAACTTGATCAGATTCTTGGCAATGAGCGCGGAGGTCACATCGAGGCCCGACAGCGGTTCGTCGAAAATCAGCAGCGTGGGATCGTGCAACAGCGCGGCGATCAGCAGGATTCGCTGGCGCATTCCCTTCGAGTACGTGCCGATGGCTACGTATTTCGCGGGCGAGAGCGAAAACAGATCCAGCATCGCGCCGATCCTCTTCGCCAGCGCCGCGCGCGGCAGACCACGCAGCGTTCCCACCAACTCGAGGTATTCCCAGCCCGAAAGGAAGGGGTAAAGCTCCTGCTCTTCGGGAACGTAGCCGAGCTGCTCGCGATAGCCGATCAGGTTCTTCTGGATGTTTGCACCGCCGGAGAGTACTTCGCCGCTCGTCGGCTGGATCAGTCCGGTCAGCATGCGCACGATCGTGCTCTTTCCCGATCCGTTCGGGCCCAGACACCCCAGCACTTCGCCCGGTTCCATCGAGAACGTGACCCCGTTCACGGCGGGAACCGCCGTGTAGCACTTGACGATATTTCGCGCTTCCAGGAGGGCCATGTTCCTCCAACGGACGCCGGCGGGTTAACCACCCTGAAGGGTGATCCTATGAACCTTAAGGGTCAGTGTCAAGCCGGAAGTGCACGCTAATCCAAGCAGGTCTTGGAGGCTCACTGGTCGGCGACGTTCTTACATCACCGCTGCGTGGCGCCGCGCAGCGCGAATCTGCCAGGCGTGGATTTCTTTCAGCAGACCATCGTGATTCAATGTGGGCCCCGAACGGCGCCGGAGGGAGAAAGTACGTGATCGTTTGCGGGT
>JASHSV010000210.1 GCA_030038535.1 Candidatus Acidiferrales bacterium | reverse complement strand
AAAGTGGTAATGCGAATCAATCGCCGCCATCACGGGCGTCTTGGAAGCCTTTCCCAGTGCATCGAGTTGGAACGCCGCTCCCTTCGGCGACGCGTAGCCCTCCCACAAAATCGCCGCGTCCTTCCCGACCACGAAGCCGCCGTTGCACAGCGTCTCGATTCCCTTCGTCGGGTCGGAGACTACCGCGTAAATTCCTTCGCTGATTTTCCGCGCCGCGGCAAATCCCGCGTCCGCCAGCGGGGGCGCGGACATCGCCTCCTGCGCCTGCCGCGACGGAAGCACCGCCGCCCACGCCCTGCGCGCCGGCCATCCGCTGGCCGCCAGCGCCGCTCCGGTCAGCGATGCCCTGCGCAGAAAATTCCGCCGCGTCATTTCCGATTCGTTGCGATTCGCGTCTCTCATGCTTCGACTCCAGGGGAGTGCGTTGAATTTCGGCCGGCCTCGTAGGCTACCCTCCCGACTTCGCCGCGTCAAATCCCCTTGCGCGCACAGATGTGCTCTGATTTCATGTTCCTGGCGAATTTACCGGCAGGGAACTCGCGGCGGCCGTTGCGAGGCGTTCGAATCGCATACGGATAGACGGCGGCCAGCAATTCTAGGAGTGAATCATGGAATCGATTCCGCGGCGAACACCTGTCCTTTCCCAGCCTCTGATTGCGGTGCGCGATGTACGAGCGAGCAGCGACTGGTACCGCCAATTGCTGGGCCTCGACTCGCTCCCGGAGCACAGCCATCGCGACCTGTATGATCGGATGTTTTCTGATGGTTGCTTGGTTCTTCAACTCCATGCCTGGGATGAGCACGAACACCCCAACCTTGTGAACGCGGACAGAGCGCCGCTCGGACACGGCGTACTGCTTTGGTTCGAGGTGGGCCACTTTGATGCGGTCGTCGGACAGGCTCGAGCATTGCGCGCTCAGATCATAGAAGAGCCTCACTTCAATCCGCGGCCAAGCCACAGAGAAATGTGGCTTCGCGATCCCGACGGCTACGTGGTCGTAATTGCGGGTCCAGACGGCGAGAGCAGCTCTTAACCCGTGGTGGTGGCTCCTGGAATCGTAGCGACACCCATTCGGAGCACTGCCTGCGCCTGCGGCTAGCCACGGTCGGCAGCAACCCCCCTCCACCCTTTCTTTACACTCCTCCCACCCGATGTTACGTTGGTCTTGCGCTCACCGAGGCCCGCCATGGCCGACACGCATTCATCCCCCCGCTCCGTGTTCTCCCCCGTCCTCATCGAGTCTCGCGAACATCCCCTGCGCCGCTGGCTCGAACATTTCGAGCGCCGCGATTTCGACGATCTCAGCCTCAACCTCACTTCCGCCCGCTCCGCGAATAAGCGCCGCTGGAAAGCCCGCCGCATCGAAGTCAACCAATTCCGCGTCCCCATCGCCGGACTCGGCCGCGAGCTCGACGGCCTGCGCATCGTCCATCTCACCGACATTCATCACGGCCTCTATTTCTCCGCAGAAGCCCTGCTCGCGGCCGTCGAGCTCGCCAACTCGCTCGAGCCCGATGTCGTCGCCCTTACCGGCGACTTCGTCTCCTACTCCCGCAATTTCGCCAACTCCGCCGGCGAGCTTCTCAGCGGTCTTCGCGCCCGTCGCGGCGTCTATGCCGTTCTCGGCAATCACGATTTCCGCGTTGGCGCCGATCTCGTCACTCGCGCCCTCCGCCGCCACGGCATCGAAGTCCTCCGCAATCGCCATACGGTCATCCGCTCCGGCGCCGCGCAGCTCCACATCGCCGGCGTGGATGATCTCTGGTACAACCCCAATCTTCCCCGCGCCCTCCAGCGCATTCCCCGCGGCCGTCCCGTCGTTCTGCTGTCTCACAACCCGCGCATCGTTGCCGCCGCCGCTCACTTTTCCGTTGACCTCGTCCTCTCCGGGCACACCCATGGCGGCCAGGTCCGCCTTCCGTTCCTGGAACGCATGCGCGACGGGAATCACTCCCCCCGCCGCTTCCACGTTGGATGGGATTCCTGGGGACGCACGCGCATCTACATCAGCCGCGGCATCGGCACCATCGTCGTCCCCGTCCGCTGGGCTTGCCCGCCCGAAATTCCTGTTTTTACTCTCGATTCCCGCCCCACCCCGCGCTGATCGAATGACGGGCAGCGCCTGCCCGCCCCGGCGGGCGACGCCCTTTCGCTTTCCCCCTGCCTGCGCATGGCGCAGCCCCCCGAGGCTACGGGATTCGCTGCCCTCCTCGTCAATTATTTGCTCTCGTTGACTTGCCTCACTCTGCAACCTAACATGGCCTCACTATGGTCGGCTCGCAGTCACTCCTGGGGCAAACCGTCGCACATTACCGCATCCTCGAACGTCTCGGCGGAGGAGGGATGGGTGTGGTCTACAAGGCCGAAGACACCCGCCTGCATCGCCCCGTCGCTCTCAAGTTCCTGCCCGACCAGGTAGCCGGCGACTCGCAGGCCCTCGCACGCTTCCAGCGCGAAGCCGAAGCCGCTTCCGCACTGAATCATCCCAATATCTGCACCATTTACGACATCGGGGAGGATGGCGGCCGGCGCTTCATCGGCATGGAGTTTCTCGAAGGCGCCACGCTCAAGCATCGCATTGCCGGAAAGCCCATGGACATGGAAGCGGTTCTCGCCATCTCCATCGAGGTGGCCGAAGCGCTCGACGCCGCGCACTCCAAAGGCATCCTTCATCGCGACATCAAGCCCGCCAACATTTTCGTCACCGAGCGCGGCCACGCCAAAATCCTCGATTTCGGCCTCGCCAAAGTCACCGGCGATGCTCCGGCCGAGCCTGTGGATCCTACCGGCGCGACTCTCGACGCCCCTCCCGAGCTCCTCACCAGCCCCGGCGCCGCAGTCGGCACCATCGCATACATGTCGCCCGAACAGGTGCGCGGCGAAAAACTCGACGCGCGATCCGATCTCTTCTCCTTCGGCGTCGTGCTCTATGAAATGGTGACGGGCAAGCGCCCCTTTGCCGGCGATACTTCCGGCCTGACCTTCGACGCAATTTTGAATCGCCAGCCTGTCCCGCCGGCGCGCCTCGATCCTCA
>JASHSV010000209.1 GCA_030038535.1 Candidatus Acidiferrales bacterium | reverse complement strand
GCGCGGTGGACAGGCGCCCTCGGACCGCACGCCGATTCCGCAAAACGGGAGCGCGCGGCCACGGGGAGTCGGGGGGACACCGCAGGCGCTGAACCGGTAGGGTTCGGCGGGGCATGGCGGAGGACAGGCTAGCCCTGTCCCACTATGCGAAGCGGACTTTGACGTCGGGACGCTTCTCCAGGTGCACGGTGTCAATGAAGCGTACCTGACGATTTTCGAGAGTCATGATCAGGGATTGGGTGCGAATCCCTTCCCCGAAAAAGCGCACGCCTTTGAGCAGGTTTCCTTCCGTCACGCCGGTAGCCGCGAAGATGACCTTTTTGCCCGGCGCCAAATCATCCGTGTCGTAGATCCGTTTGGGATCCTTGATTCCCATTTTTGTCAGACGCTCTTCGTGCTCGGGCTTGCTGACGACGAGGCGAGCCAGAATCTGCCCATTGAGGCAGCGGAGAGCGGCCGCGGCCAGAACGCCTTCCGGGGCGCCTCCGGTGCCCATGACGGCGTGGACGCCGGTGCCGATAACCGCGGCAGAGATTCCGGCGGAGAGGTCGCCGTCTGTAATCAGCTTGATGCGGGCGCCGGTCGAGCGGATGTCGTTGATGAGTTTTTCGTGGCGGGGGCGGTCGAGAACGATTACGACGAGACCGGAGACGGGGCGGTCGAGGCGGCGCGCAATCGCTTGCAGGTTGTCGGCAACGGGCGCATCGAGCTCGACGGCACCTTTGCAGGACGGGCCGACAATGATTTTTTCCATGTAGAGATCGGGCGCGTGGAGCAGGCCTCCTTTTTCGCTGGCGGCCAGGACGGCGATGGCGTTGGGCGAGCCTGTGGCGCAGAGGTTGGTGCCTTCGAGAGGATCCACTGCGATGTCCACGCTGGGGTAATCGCGGTGGTTATGAACCGCGGCGCCGACTTTCTCGCCGATGTAAAGCATGGGAGCTTCGTCACGTTCGCCCTCGCCGATGACGATGGTGCCGTCCATGGGCACTGTGTCCATGACGCGTCGCATGGCTTCCACGGCAACGTCATCGGCTTTGTGGCGGTCGCCGAGGCCCATGGTGCGGGCGGCGGCGATGGCGGCCTGTTCAACAACACGGAGGAATTCGAGTCCCAGTGCGATTTCCATGCTAGCAGGCCCCCTCGTCCGGAGCGGCGAGAGTTTTTACCGCAAATCGCAGGCGGTGACAATACGAGGAGTGACTGGTGGAGGAGAGCGCCCGACGCGACGGTCAGTTTTGGGGAAGCGGCATCTTATTCGTGGCGAAGAGCGGCCAGGGGATCCCCGCGCAGCGCCCTGCGCAGGGGAATCCAGCAGGCCAGGAACGCGACAGCGGAAATCAGAATCGTGCAGCTCACATAAGTGATTGCGTCGGTGCCGCTGATGCCGAGCAGCAGGAAGGACGTGGCCCGGGTCAACCCCCAGGCTGCCAGCAAGCCCGCGAACACCCCGGCGAGAATCAACCGGGCCGCCCTTCCCAGGACGAGCCTGCCAATGTCGCGCGAAGACGCGCCCAGGGCCATGCGGATGCCGATCTCCTGAGTCCTTTGCGCTGTGCCATAGGACACCACGCCGTATACGCCGATGGTTGCCAGGAGCAGTCCAAGAATTCCCAGCACCGCCGCCAGCCAAGCGCCGAGACGATAGGTGAACAGTCCCTTGGCGCTGGCCACGGATTCCTTCATGGTTCGGAGGCCGAGGATGGGCATGCCCGGGGCCAGGGCTTGAATTTCACGCCGCACCAGATCGCTCAACGCCCGGAAGGGGAGGGAGGAGCGGATCTGGAGAATGCGGCGCGGCACGTAGTTCTGGAGCAACGGCACGGCGAAATAAGGTTGAGGGTCCTCGCCAATGCTCAGATATTTTCCGTCCTGCATCACGCCCACAACCTGCAGAAACGGCCCGTCCTGGTTGGTGAGGCTGAATCGTTTGCCGATGGGGTCCTGGTTGGGCCAAAAGCGGTTCGCCATGGTTTGATTCACGATGGCTACGGCAGGCGCCGTCTCGTCGTCGGACGCCGCGAACTCGCGTCCGCGCAGGATGGGGATGCGCAGAGTTTTGAAATACCCGGCATCCACGCGGTTGATGAGGAAGGTAGGAGGCCGCTGGTTGGGAGGGAGCGGCCGGTCCTCAATATAAACGGCCTGCTTGCCCGGGGGGGATTCGATGGGAACAAAGGAAGCCAGGCTCACGGATTCCACGCCGGGCAACGCGCCCACCCGCGCTTCGAGATCGCGGTAGAACTCTTCGGTCTGCGACACGTCGTAATTATTGGCGTGGGGGTCCAGGGTGACATTCAGAACCTGGGCGGGATCGAAGCCCAGGTAGGTCTGCTCGGCGCGGTGAAGGCTGCGCACGAAAAGCCCGGCGACAATCAGCAGAGCGAGGGACCCGGCCACCTGTGCGGCCATCAGATCGCCGCGAACGCGACCACGAGCTTCGCGTGAATCTCCGCCGTCTCCGCCGCCGTGGAGTGTGGCATGTACATCGGCGCGTGTGGCGTGAAGCGCAGGCCACATGCCCGCAAAAATGCCGCTCGCAACAACGGCCACCAGGGCAAACGAAAAGACTCTCCAGTCCAGGCTGCAATCGAACTGAAGCGGGAAGCTGGGAAGGTGAATGGAGCGGACCATGCGGTTGGCCCAGGCGGCAATCAGCAGCCCGGCGGCTCCGCCGAGAATCGTGACGAGCAAGACTTCAACCAGCATTTGGCGGATCAGGCGCGCGCGCCCTGCACCCAGGGCCGTTCGCAGGGCCATCTCGCGGCGGCGGACGGAAGCGCGCGCCATAAGAATGCTGGTTATGTTGGTGCAGGCGATCACCAGAAGGAGAGCAGTTAGAGCCAGGAACAGACCGGCGATCACCAGGATACCGTTGTTCGCATAGGGAATCGGCCGCGCGAACCGCTCCGGGATTACGCGCACGCGAACGCCTTGATCCGTGGCCGGGTACTCGCCGGCCAGGCGGCCGGCGATCAGGTCGAGCCGCGCCTGGGCCTGAGCCATACTCACGCCGGGATTCAGCCGCGCCATAACGAGAATCCGGCGCAAATTGCGGTCCGTCCAGAGCGGTTTCCAATGTTCATCGGGCGTAATGGTGCTGAAGGTGACGTAGCCGTCGATGTCTAAGATCGAGGTGGATCCGTGGAAATCAGCCGGCGCCACGCCAATGATGGTTACCGGAACGCCGCCGATGCGCGCCCGTTTTCCGACAATGGAAGGGTCGCTGCCAAACCTGCGCTGCCAGAATGAATAGTTGAGGACGAGAACGCCCTCTTCACCCGGTTTTTCTCCTTCGCCGGGAAGGATCAGCCGGCCAACGGCGGGATTGAGTCCGAGCCCGGAAAAATAATCGCTCGATACGGCAGTCAGGCAGAGGGGATCGGTGCGGTCATCGGCAGCGAGCCCGACGTCCGGTCCCACCAGGGCTTGTCCGAACACCTGGGCGAACGGCCTGGCCTGTTCGCGGAATTCGCGGAATTGGGGAAAGGAAAACCCCACGGCTCCCAGCGGCGAGCCGTTGACTTCAACTGCCAGGACCACGACTTGCTCCGGCGAGGGCACGGGCAAAGGGCGGAGAAGAACGCCGTTGACCGTGCTGAACATTGCCGTATTGGCGCCGATGCCGAGGCCGAAGGTGAGCACGGCAACGGTGGTGAAGCCGGGATTGCGGCGAAGCTGGCGGGCGCCGAAGCGGACATCCTGCCAGAGCTGTTCGAGCCAGACACTGGAGCGCGCGGCGCGGACTTCCTCTTTTACCTGTTCGACGCCGCCGAGATCGATGCGGGCGGCGCGGCGGGCTTGGTCGGGTGGCAGACCTTCGCGAAGCTTCTCCTCGGTGAGCAGGTCGAGATGGGCGCGGACTTCCGAATCCAGATCGCGTTCGGAGCGCTCCTGGCGGAAGAAGTTGCGGATTACGCTGAAAATTCGCATTGCGCGTCCCTATTCGTACCGCAGCGCGAGGATCGGATCCAGACGCGCGACCCGGCGCGCGGGAAGGTAGCAAGCGGCGAGGGCGACAGCGGTCACAACAGCGCACACGCAGCCGATGGCCAGCGGGTCAAACGGGCTGGCTTCGAACAGGAGACTCTGAATTAACTGGCCGAGAAGAACCGCCGCCGCACTTCCGGCGGTAAGACCGGCAGCGACCGGCGTCATGCCCTGGCGCAGAACCATGCGGCGCAGGTCGGAGGCCTGCGCGCCGAGCGCCATGCGGATGCCCAACTCCGAGCGGCGTTGCTCCACGGAATACGCGACCACACCAAAGATTCCCAGCGAGGCCAGGAAAAGCGAGGAGACGGCGAACGCGAGGGTGAGGAACAACTGGAACCGCCGCGGGGCTACGGAGTCCCAAACAATCTGAGACATGGGACGCGAGGCGAGAATGGGAACGCCGGGATCCACCTTGTGGATTGAGGCCCGTACAGCCGGAGCCAGGCTGGCGGGGTCGAGCGCCGAACGCACGACAAAGGAAACGGAAGAAGGCGCGCTGATCTCGTTGAACCACTCGGGGACGTAAACCATGAGCAATGGGGAATCTTCGAGGCTGATAGTGCGGATGTCTCCGACCACGCCAATCACTTCGCTCTCAAAATCTCCGTCCCATTGCGTGATGCAGGCCTCTCCTACGGGGTTCTTGCCGGGCCAAAACCGGTCGGCGATGCTCTTGGAAACGAGCACAACTCTGCGACCGCGATCGGTTTCGGTAAATACGCGCCCCTGGAGCAGCGGAATGCCCATGGCCGAAAAATATCCGGAACTGACGGGGCGGTAATCCGCGTCGGGGTTTTCTTCGGGTGATTGCAGCTTGCCAGGAAGGCCGATGCCAGTGACGCTGCCGTGTCCGGAAAGAGGGATCATGTGGATCCAGCCAGCCTCGTGGACGCCGGGAAGGGCGCGGACTCCATCGAGGACACGGTTGTAGAAGTTCGTTCTGGCGGCGGACTGGGGATAGCTTTGCTCCGGGAGATCCACGCCGACGACAAGGACATGGTCCGGAGCGAATCCCGCGTCCACGGCGAGCAGCCGCACCAGGCTTGTAGTAAACAGCCCCGCGAGAATCAACAGCAGAGTTGCCAGCCCGACTTCGCAGCCAACGAGGGATTGACGGGCGCGGCGAATGCGGACGCCGTGCGTAGTGGCCGCGGAGGAGGACTTGAGGGCCTCGTAGGGCTGCGCCCGGGTGATCCTCCAGGCAGGCAAGACGCCACACAGGACTCCCGTGATTGCCGTCTGGATCAGCATGAATCCCAGAACGCGAGCGTCCATGTGGACTTCCGCCAGGCGCGGAAGATTGAGCGCCGTGAGGTGCGTCATCCAGCGGAGACAGAGCGAGGAGAAGAAAACGCCCAGAACGGCCCCGCACGCGCTGAGGAAAAGACTCTCGGCCAACAACTGGCGAATCAACCACAGGCGCGTGGCGCCCAGAGCGCGCCGGACCGCCGCTTCGCGCATTCGGGAGGGAAGGCGCGCGAGCAGAAAACCGGCGAGGTTGGCGCACACGATGAGCAGAACGGCGGTTACGGCGGCAAAGAGAAAGATCAGGCCGCGACGCGCGTGTCCGGAAACGACAGTTTGCAGGGGAAGAAGCTGGCCCCTGAGATCGAGGCCTGCATGGGCCTGCTGCGCGATTTGCGCCTGGACGGAGTCGAGCTCGGCCAGCGCCGTGGCCGGGGTTGTGCCCGGCGTGAGGCGTGCGATGGCGCTGAAGTCGAATTCTCCGATCATGTCATTCTCGTAGGACTTGGGACCATCAAGGGGCTGGAAGAAATCCTGCCGCGTCTCCACGCTGGAGAGACCCCGGAGACCTGCGTGGAGCTGGAAGCCCGGGGGCAGGACCCCCACGACCAGATAGGGCAGGCCGTCCAGAACAATTGGGCGGCCAATAAGCGAAGGATCGGCCTGAAAGCGCTCACGCCAGAATTCATCCGTCAGGACCACGACGCGACCGCGTCCGGGCTCGTCTTCTTGCGGAAGGAAGCCGCGTCCCTGCGCGGGCCGCACTCCGAGAAAGTCGAAGAGATTGGCGGAGGCGCGGACGCCGCGGACCAGCACGGGATCGCCGGAACCGGAAAGAACGGCGCTCGTGGATTCGGCCAGGGCAACGTCCTCGAAGGATCTGACCTGTTTCCGCCAAATCCGGAAATCCGGCAGATTGGCAGCGAGCGAGGGCGTGAATTTGGCCCACTGCGGAACGATTTCGCGAACCAGGTACAGACGGTCCGCGCCCGCGTAAGGAAGCGGGCGAAGCAGGACGGTGCTTACGAGCGAAAAAATGGCCGTATTCGCGCCAATCCCTAATGCCAGCGTGAGTATGGCGACCGTGGTGAAGCTGGGATTGCGGCGAAGCTGGCGGGCGCCGAAGCGGACGTCCTGCCAGAGCTGTTCGAGCCAGACACTGGAGCGCGCGGCGCGGACTTCCTCTTTTACCTGTTCGATGCCGCCGAGATCGATGCGGGCGGCGCGGCGGGCTTGGTCGGGCGAGAGGCCCTCGCGGACTTTTTCATCGGTGAGCAGATCGAGATGCGCGCGGACTTCCGAGTCCAGATCGCGTTCGGAGCGCTCACGCAGGAACAGGCCGCGGAGAATTTTGAAGACACGCATCTCGCCTCCTACTCGTAATGCAGGGCCACGAGGGGATCGACGCGGGAAGCGCGGCGGGCGGGAACGAAGCAGGCCAGGAGCGCGACGATGGCGAGAAGCAAGGCCACGGCGAGAGACGTGGCGAGATCGGTGGGCCGCACTTCGAAGAGTAGACTCACCAGCAGACGCGTGAGGAGCAGCGAGGCGGCAAAACCGGCCAGCAGACCAACGACTACCAGGCCGATTCCCTGGCGAAGGACCATGGCGAGGATGTCGCGTCGCTCGGCGCCGAGGGCCATGCGGATGCCGACCTCGCGGGTACGTTCGTTGACCAGGTAGGAGACCACGCCATAGAGGCCGATGGAGGCCAGAGCGAGAGCGAGCAGACCAAAGAGCGCGAGCAGAGACAGAGTGAATGTGCGTTCAGCGAGAGTGGCGGCAACGTAGTCTTCCATGGGCTTGACCATGAAGATGGGCAGGTTCTTGTCAACGTCATAGAACGCGGCGCGGACGGAGCGTTCCAGTGTGCGCGGATCGACGGTGGTGCGGGCGACGAGCCAGTAACCAAAACTGACGTCCTGGGCCTGAGCGATATAGGCCTCCATCTGCGAGGGACGGTCGAGCGAGTATTGGTGAATGTCGCCGACGATGCCGACGATGGTGATCCAGGGCTTTTTATCTTCGCGGCCGCCCAATTGGATGTGGCGGCCGATGGGATCCTCTCCGGGAAAGACGGATTTGGCGCAGGACTGGCTGATGACAGCGACGTGCTCGGAGGTGGCCCCGTCCCGATCGGTGAAGACGCGACCGCGCTTGAGCGGGATGCGCATGACGCGGAAATAATCTGGCGTCACGGAGTAGGCATCTACAAACGGAACATCCGATTCGTTGGCGACTGGGCGATCCTGGATGTGGAAGCCGCGGCGGTCAAAGCCGCCCAGCGGCAGCGTGCTGACCATGGCCACACCTTCGATGCCGGGCAGGGCGCGGAGGCGCGCGAAAACCTGCTGGTAGTAGGCCAGCTCGTTTTCGTTTTTCTTGTAGTGCTCGCCGTAGACGTAGGTGCCCAGCGTAAGAAGATTGTGAGAATTGTAGCCAGGATTGACGTCGAGGAGGCGCACGAGGGTCCTGGCCATGAGGCCTGCTCCGACGGCCAGCACAAAGGCGAGAGCGATTTGCGCGGTAACGAGGGTGTTGCGAAGCGCCTGGCGCTCGCGGGAACCGGTGGATTTGGAGGCGTCCTTAAGCGCGTCGTTGAGATTGACGCGCGAGGCGCGCAGCGCCGGGGCCAGTCCGGAGAGAAGGCCGGTGGAAAGGCTGGCGACGAGCGCGAAGAGCAGAACGGGAGTATCGACCTGAAGCTCGTCGAGCCGGGGAATTTCGGCAGGAGCCAGTGAAACGAGCAAACGGGTGCCCCACCAAGCCAGAACCACGCCTGACGCACCACCGGAAAGGGCGAGCAGAAGACTCTCCGTAAGCATCTGGCAGGTGAGCCGGCGGCGGCCCGCGCCGAGGGCCGCCCGAAGCGCCATCTCGCGGTTGCGGCCGGTGGCCCGGGCGATCATGAGGTTGGCGACATTGGAGCAGGCAATCAGCAGGACGAATCCGGCCGCGCCCAGAAGCACCCAGAGCGCAGTGCCAACGCGCCCGAGCACGCTATCGCGCAGAGCCTCGACGCGCAGAGAGGTGTTGGGGGCGTAGCCGGTGGGATGCTCGCTGACGATGTTTTGCATGAGGGTGACAAGCTCGGCTCTTGCGCCGACGATAGTGACGCCGGGCTTCAGGCGGGCGATAAGG
>JASHSV010000208.1 GCA_030038535.1 Candidatus Acidiferrales bacterium | reverse complement strand
GCCGATGCGAAAGATCTGATACTCGCGCGCGCCCGAACGCAGTGCCCCTCGCGCGCCAAAACTGTTCCGTTTTCCGCTTGTCATCGTGAACTGCGCTCCTTGAGAGAAGACAACATTCTATCCCATCCCTCGCACACCCATTCGATGTATTGCGGGCCGCGATTGGTGACGCATTCCGCGGCATGCCATAATTGTTCCTGCTGCTGTGAACGTCCTGCTCATCTCCACCTACGAGCTCGGCCGCCAGCCCTTCGGCTTGGCCTCGCCTGCGGCGTGGCTGCGCCGCGCCGGAGCCAACGTGCGCTGCCTCGACGTCTCCCGCGAGGCCTTTCGCGAAGACTGGGTCCGCGAGGCCGGTCTGATCGCGTTCTATGTGCCCATGCATACGGCAACGCGGCTCGCCGTCATGCTGTTCGACCCTGTGAAGAAGCTGAACCCGCGCGCGCACATCTGCTTCTACGGCCTCTACGCGCCCATGAACGAAGCCTATTTACGCGGGCTCGGCGTGGACAGCGTGATCGGCGGCGAGTTTGAAGGGCCCCTCGCGACTCTATTGCGACAGCTCTCACAAGAGGCTTCAAGCCCTCCGACCCCGGAAATCCCGGCGAGCAGGGAGACTCCCGCGATTTGGCTCGCCCGCCAGGAATTTCTGGTCCCGGAGCGTACCGGCCTGCCGGCACTGAAGGACTACGCTCATCTGCGCATGCCCGGCGGCGCGCATCGCATCGCCGGCTACACGGAGGCGAGCCGCGGCTGCAAACATCTGTGCCGCCACTGCCCCATCGTACCCGTCTATCGCGGCACCTTTCGCGTGGTCGGCCAGGATGTTGTGCTCGCCGACGTCCGCCAGCAGGTCGCTGCCGGCGCCCAGCACATCACCTTCGGCGATCCCGATTTCTTCAACGGCCCGCGTCACGCCCTCGCCATCGTCGAGCAACTGCACCGTGAATTTCCTTCGGTCACCTACGACGTGACTATAAAAATCGAGCATCTCCTTCACCACGCCGATCTACTCCCCGCACTGCGCGATACCGGCTGCGCTTTCGTGGTCACCGCCGCCGAATCCGTGGACGATCGCATCCTCGAACGCCTGGACAAAGGCCACACGCGCGCCGATTTTCTCGCCGCGGTGCGCCGCTGCCGCGAAATCGGCCTGCCGCTCCAACCGACCTTCGTGCCCTTCACCCCCTGGACCACGCTCGAAGGCTACTGCGATCTCCTCCGCACCCTCGTTGAGGAGGGTCTTGCCCCCAGCGTCCCCGCCATTCAGCTCGCCATTCGCCTGCTGATTCCCGCCGGCTCGTTGCTCCTCGAACTGGACGACGTTCGCGGCATCGCCGGCCCGTTCGATCCCGCCGCGCTCGTCCATCCCTGGCGGCATCCCGATCCACGTGTGGACGCGCTTGCCGCCGAAGTACAATCCATCGTCGAACGCGGCGAAAAAATGGGCCGCAGCCGCGAAAAACTGTTTGCGCAAATCTGGGCGGCGGCGCATTCCGCGGCCGGCCGCGACACTCCCGCGCCCGTCGAACCTGTGCTCGTCGCCCGCGCTGCGGTGCCCTATCTCACTGAGCCCTGGTATTGTTGAGCCGAGCCCGCGGGCGACCAGTTGGTCCCCATCGCAAAAGCTCGCGAAGCAGTTCGCCGTGCCGAATCGTTCGTCTAACCCACCGAAAATGACATGACCGCCGCAGCCCCGCCGCCGAAACGCCTCCTTCTGCTGATCTCGAAGCTCGGCTACCAGGCGCATGCCTTCGCCGATGCCGCCCGCCGCCTAGGCGCGGATGTCGTCTTCGGCACTGATCGCTGTCACCAGCTCGACGACCCTTGGCGGGACTCGGCCCTCCCGCTCCACTTCGAGCGCCCCGAGGAATCGGCGGCCGACATTGCACGCGCCACACCCCACGCGCCGGTGGACGCCATTCTCGCGCTCGGCGACCACCCGCTTGCCGCCGCCGCGCACGCCGCGCGCGCCCTCCGCCTGCCCTACAACTCGCCCGAATCCGTCGAGACCGCGCGCAACAAGCTCCGCCAGCGCGAATGCCTCAGCGCCGCGCGCGTTCCTGTCCCTCAGTTCTTCGCGTTCGCCCTCGACGACGATCTCGGCCTCGTGCTCCCGCGTGTGCAATTTCCCTGCGTCGTGAAGCCCCTCATGCTCTCGATGAGCCAGGGCGTAGTGCGCGCCGATAGCCCCGCCGAATTCCGCGCAGCCGTGGCCCGCATCCGCGCGCTCCTCGAGTCGCCCGAAATTCAGGTGACGCGCGAAGCCTCGCTCGACCGCCTGCTTGTCGAATCCTTCCTGCCCGGCCCTGAAATTGCTCTCGAAGGCCTGCTTGAAGATGGCGCGCTCCGCACGCTCGCCATGTTCGACAAGCCCGATCCGCTCGACGGCCCGCATTTCGAGGAAACGATTTACGTCACCCCGTCGCGACTCGCCCCGCGCGCCCTTGCCGCAATCGAAGACTGCGCGCGCCGTGCCGTCGCCGCGCTCGGCCTCACTCACGGCCCCATCCATGCCGAGTTTCGCGTCAATTCGCGCGGCCCCTGGGTGCTCGAAGTCCAGCCTCGTCCGATCGGCGGACTGTGTGCGCGCGCGCTTCGCTTTGGCCCGGAGAAAATTCCGCTCGAAGAGCTGCTCGTCCGCCACGCACTCGGCATGGAAACGCGCGCGCTCGAACGCGAGTCCACGGCCTCCGGCGTGATGATGATTCCCGTTCCGTCGAGTGGAATCTTGGAGGGTGTCGCCGGAACCGACGAGGCTGCACGCGTCGAGCACATCGAATCCGTGGAAATCACCGCGCGGCTGCACGACTACATCGCTGCCTGGCCCGAAGGCTCGACCTACCTCGGCTTCATCTTTGCGCGTGCGCCGCAGGCTGCCGCGGTCGAAGCCGCCCTTCGCGCCGCCCACGCCTGTCTGCGCTTCGACCTGCGCCCGCGCCTGCCCGTGGAGCACCCTCTCTCGCGCCACGGGTAGCCACGGTCGGCGTTCCCGTCCCCATGCCTCGGGATTCCGGGACCGACCTTCGGTCTGTCTCGTCTGACTTGGGAACTTCCATCCGCAACGTCGCCATGGGATTCGCAGCCGCGCAGGCGACGCCGGATCACAGTTTGGTATACTGCCGCGATGCAAGAGAAAACACGCTGCATCGCCTCCCTTCTCTCCGTTCTCTGCCTCACGGCTATGCTCTTTGCCAGAGTCGCGCCCGCGCAAGACATCCCCGCGGGGGTCGGGGAGGGATGGCTGCCGGAGTTTAACCACGCTTCGAGCCAGATCCTTGCGCTGGCTGAGGCTACTCCTGCGGAAAAGTTCACCTGGCGCCCCGCGCCCGGTGTGCGTTCGGTGAGCGAAGTGTACATGCACATCGCCATCGCCAATTACTTCTTTCTGAGCAAGACGGGCGTGCAGGCCGCAACCGATGCGCTGAGCAAAGTCACTCCGGAGACCGAGAAAAAGGTCACGGAGAAGGCGGAAGTGATTCGGTGGCTGAAGGACTCCCAGGATCTGGTGCGTGCGAGCTATCCGAAAGCCGATTTGCAGAAGAAGGTCAAGTTTCTCGGCAAGGATACGACCGTTGAGGCGGTGTACCTGCGTTGCCTGGTCCACAGCAACGAGCACATGGGACAGTCGGTTGCGTATGCGCGCATGAACGGCATCACGCCGCCGTGGTCGAAGTCGGATTAAAGCCGGATGCGCGGAAAGAAGTCGCCCGGCCCGGCTGCTAGTTTGCTCTTTCTTACATCGCCGCTTGCGCTTCCGGCCTCGCAAATGCTGTTCTCCGCGTCACGAGCACCCAAATCAGCAGGAGAGTGAACGCCAGCCCGAAGCAACATGCCAAGCGCGTGAACGCAACAAAGCTGGAGACCGTCATCGGCGGCGGAAGCTCCACGCGAAGCAGATCGAACAGCGCCTTCAGTCGTTCCTCCAGTCCCGGCAGCGCGGCGAAACACAGCGTGCTCACGAAGTGTGCGCTGTTTAGCGCAATCGCCACTAGGCGCGCTGGCTCTTTCAATTTCAACAGTCCCACTCCCGCGTACACAATCACCGACAAGTACAACAGGTAAAGCACCCGCGCCGCGCTTCCGGTGATCACGTAGCCGAACAGCACGACCGGATAGTTCGTGAAGGGCGCAATCAGAAGAAACGGCACACTCACGAGGTACATCAGCGCGATCAGCGTGATGCTCAGCGGCCGGTGCGGCTTCAGGAAAAGCGTCTTCGCCGACCCGTCGTCGCGCGAATACTCGCCCGTCGTCGGGTACTCTTCAAACTGCTTCTTCACAGTAGCAAGATTGAAATAGACCAGCCACCACACCGCGATCAGCATGGGAACCGCCAGTACCGCGATGGCTACCTCCCGCACCATCGCCGCCGGAGGTCCTCCGGGAACTTCGCGCCCGCGCAGCGGCAGCAGAAACATCGCGACGCTGCCCATACCGCAGCCCGCCAGCATCAGCCCGCTGAACACCAGAATGCTTGCACGCGCCCATGCTTTTAGCCGCAGCAGTCCTACGCCTGTCGCAATTCCCCCCGCTGTAAAACCCAGGTAGAACAGGACCAGGGGGATGGCGCTCGCCCTCAGATCGAAAGGCCCAGCGCTGCCAGCCGAGTTGGGGAATTTCCCTCCGAACACATATAGCGAAAGAAAAGTCGTTACTCCCGCCAGCAAGGCCACCGCGCTGCCCAAGAACACCACGATTGCGGCTAACGTGACCCCGCCGGATCGTTCGCCTGTCTGCATCAGACTCTCGCTTGTCGTTGCTCAGGTTCTCACTTCGTGGCCGGCCGGGCATTGCCGCCCGGGTCTGCGTAGGAATTGCGGCTTGCTAGCCCTTTGTCCGCTGCGGCACGAATCCTTCCGGCAGCTTCGCTCCCTCGCCGAAGAAAAACTGCTCCATCTGCTCTTCCATCAGCTTGTGCGAATTGGGGTCCAGCGGATTCAGTCGGTATTCGTTCATGATCATTTTCGAATGCTCGATCCACATCTTCCACGCTTCCGCCGACACGTTCTCGTACACGCGCTGGCCCAGCGGTCCGTTCCACGGCACATACTCGAGCCCCGGCATCTCCTTCCCGAACTTCACGCACTTCACCATGCGTGCGCCCGGTTTCGCGGGCGTGGCGCTGGGCTGCGCCACCGGCTGGGGATTGCATAGCTCATCGGCCATCGGAGTGGGCTCCTCTCTTTGCCTTCAGCATACCGCATCCGCGCATGTGTGGCATCCTGCCGACCCCTGCCCCGCGTGGCAGAACGCCTCCACGCGGCCCGCTAGATTTTTCCGTCCATCGCCGCCTGATAAAACTGCGCCACCGCCCGGTCGATGCAGAATCCCCACGCAAACAGCCCCAGCGTTTTGTACTGCTCTGGCACCGCGTAGCGCGCCTGCGCCTCGCGCAACGGCACGCCCATCTGCGCCATCTGCCGCGCGTGCTGCGCCAGGTCCGCAAACACGCTCTTCTCTAGCTCCACGCCTTCCTGCCCGCACACCGCCCCGTGTCCCGGTACGAACATCGTCTTCCGCCCGTAGCGCCCGAATACATCCAGCGTCTTCAGCCAGCCGAGCACGTCCGCGTCGAACGTTACCGGATAGCTGTGATTGAAAATCAGGTCGCCCGTGAACACCACGTCCGCGTCCGGCACGCGCAGGATCAGGTCCCCCGGCGTGTGTCCCGGATACGTTTCGATCACCACCTCGCGCCCGCCCAGGTCCACCTTCATTGGCAGCTCCGCCGCGTCCAGCGAGCGGCTCGGCAGCGCCACCACCGTGTGGTCGATTCCGTTGGCCAGGAATTTCAACGTGTTCAAATCCCCTTCCGCGTGCTGCTTGTCCGCTTCGGAGATCGCATTGCGCAGGTGCTCTTCCGCTGGCGCGAAAAATGCTGCCTTGTCGCGGTTTTGGATCGAGATGTACCGCTCCACCATCAGCGGAATCACCTTCGCGTGCGCCCAGATGGGAATTCCCGCTGCCGCGTACTGCGCGTTTCCGAACGAATGGTCAAAGTGGTAATGCGAATCAATCGCCGCCATCACGGGCGTCTTGGAAGCCTTTCCCAGTGCATCGAGTTGGAACGCCGCTCCCTTCGGCGACGCGTAGCCCTCCCACAAAATCGCCGCGTCCTTCCCGACCACGAAGCCGCCGTTGCACAGCGTCTCCATTCCCTTCGTCGGGTCGGAGACTACCGCGTAAATTCCTTCGCTGATTTTCCGCGCCGCGGCAAATCCCGCGTCCGCCAGCGGAGGCGCGGACATGGCCTCCTGCGCCTGCCGCGACGGAAGCCCCGCTGCCCACGCCCTGCGCGCCGGCCATCCGCTCGCCGCCAGCGCCGCTCCGGTCAGCGATGCTCCGCGCAGAAAATTCCGTCGCGTCATTTCCGATTCGTTGCGATTCGCGTCTCTCATGCTTCGACTCCAGGCGTGTGCGTTGAATTTCGGCCGGCCTCGTAGGCTATCCTGCCTCCTCCGTCGCGTCAAATTTCCTTCCAAAATTTTCGTAGGGGCGCAACTTGTTTACCCTGACACAGGAAGGGCTGCGCCCCGCATTTGGTTTCTCCCTCTTCCTTTACACCCCTCCCTCCCGATGTTACGTTGGTCTTGCGCTCACCGAGGCCCGCCATGGCCGACACGCATTCATCCCCCCGCTCCGTTTTCTCTCCCGTCCTCATCGAGTCTCGCGAACATCCCC
>JASHSV010000207.1 GCA_030038535.1 Candidatus Acidiferrales bacterium | reverse complement strand
TCTCCATCCACCATCACCGCGAAGTCGCCAAACTTGGGGAGATTGGTCACCTCGACGTCCACCTGCGTTTTCTTCGACGCGGCGCGAGGCGTGGAACTGTCTTCGCCCCGCTCACCGGTGGCGGCGTGCGTGGAAACGAGATTTTTTGCCGTGTACCGCACCGTGCGTGGTGAACCTGCGGGCCCGAGGTCGGGCATGTCCTGATCGTTCAGCTTCAGGTGCAGCGCGCCGGCGTTGTCGGTGCGCACCTGGAGAATCTTGTTCGCGCCGGCTCGCCAGGTGCCGCCTTCGCGGAGCGAATGCATCTCGGGCGGGTTGTCGTCGGACGTGATCTCCACGTTCGCTGCCGTGCTCGCCGAAACTTCCAGGCGCAGCGGATAGCTGCTCACGTCCGGCAGCAGCTCTGCAACCGGAGGTTTTTCCTCCGCCTTTTCCACCTTTGCCGGAGCCGCGGGCTTTGGCGCTGGCGCCGGCTTGGGTTCCGCGGGCTTCGATGGGGCTGGCGCCGTTTCGGAACCCGCGGCAGCCGTCGGCTGGCTCACGGCGGGATTTGTGTCGGCGGGGGGCGTAGCTTCCGTCGAGCTCGGTGTTGCCGGCGCTGGTGATGGAGTGGGCTGCTGGCGGGCCGCGACCTCCGCGGCCTCGCGATCTCTCTGTTGCTTTATCACCCAGGCGCCGGCTGCCAGCGCAAGGACCAATAGCCCGGCCAGCACGCCCACCCACATCTTCGCGCTGGAGCGCGGCGGCTCCGCAGCCGGCATCACGCGGCGCGGAATCTCAGGCGCGGGAAGCCGCGGCGCCGCAGCCGGCTGCGCCACCTGCATCCCGGACCGGCGCATTTGGGCGCTCGAGCCCAATGGGACGGTTACCGCCGTGGAAATCGTGCGGCCCGGACTCGGTCCCGGCGGCGTCGGCGTCCGTATGCCCGAACCGGTTGCGGTTGGCTGGCCTGCGCGGAGTGCAGCCAGGTCGGTGGCCAGCTCGTCCCCGCTCTGGTGGCGCGCCGCAGGATCTTTGGCCAGGCACTTTAGGATGATCGCTTCCAGCGCTTGGGGAACGCTCGGATTGAGCTGGCGTGGCGCGATCGGTTCGGTATGGACGATTTTGTAGGAGACGGCTGTGATTGTGTCGCCGGTAAATGGTTTGTCGCCCGTTGCCATCCAATAGAGGATCACGCCGAGCGAAAAGAGGTCGGAGCGCCCGTCAATAGGCGTGCCCGTGAATTGCTCGGGGGCCATGTAAGCCGGAGTGCCCAGCAGCGTGCCGGTGGAAGTCACCTGCGCCTGGGTGAGCTTGGCGACGCCGAAATCCATGATCTTCGCTCGCTCGGGCGTTCCCGTCAGCTGTACGTTCGCGGGCTTGATGTCGCGGTGAACCACGCCGTTTGCATGGGCGTACGCGAGCGCTTCGGCGAGCTGCTGCCCGATTTCGCACACTCGATCGAGCGTATAGTGCTCGCCCGAGTTCAGCACGTCTTCCAGCGTTCGCCCGGGAACGAACTCCATCACCAAATACGGTGTGTCACCCTCCACGCCGGCGTCGAACACCGTGACGATGCCTGGGTGCGCCAGCCGGCCGGCGGCGCGGGCTTCTCGCGTAAAACGCTCGCGGTACTGCTCCGCCATGGGACCGACCAGGGCCGAGGCGTGGATGGTCTTCACGGCGACCACACGGTCCATCACCGGGTCGCGGGCCTTGAACACCGCGCCCATAGCGCCGCTGCCGATCTCGTCAACGACTTCGTAACGGCCGTACTGCTTCATGGCAATCTTTCACGCACTCTACCATAGCTGAACACGCGGGGCGGTCTGCCGTTGCGCCGGCGTGCGCGAAACGGTAAAAGATGTGAGCTCATGAAAGCGCCGCCGTTTCCCAGCCGCACCTACGATCCCTCCGATCTTCAGCTTCCGCTGATGGCGCCCTGGGTGCGCGCGCTGCGGGCCTTCGCGGCGCGCTTGGGAATTCAGGGCACGCCAGTCGCTGTCAACGGCGTGCTGCGGCGCCGCCTGTACGTGCGCCGGCACAAATTGTGGGAATACGCTGCGAGCGCGGCATGTCTTTTTGCGGGCGGTCCGAGGCGGCTGCGCATTTTGGATTTTGGCGGCGCAGCGACGCTGCCGATTTATTTTTTCGCGTCGCGCGGGTGCGAAGTCGTCTGCCTCGATATCGACGTCGGTTTGTGCGAAGCCACCACCCGCGCCGCGGCGCGCCACCGGTGGCCGCTCCGCTCCGCGCCCGTGGATCTGCTCGACTCCGAGCCGCCCCGCGAATTGCGCGGGCCCTTTGATGCCGTCATTTCCGCCAGCGTGTTGGAACACGTGCCAAAGGAGCGGCAGACCCATGCTGTCTCACGGCTGGCTGCGCTGCTGCGGCCGTCCGGAGTTTTGGTGATGACCTTCGATTTCGGCGCCAATGCGCCCCAGCCGTGCGCCGTCCGCAGCGTGGAAGAAGTGGAGCGGTTGGTTGCGGCGAGCCGCCTTTCCTGGATGGGTGGGCAGCCGTTTCGCGATACAGGGGCGCGGTTTGTGCTCGACCGCCGCCATCCCAATCGCAAATTCACCTTCGGGGCGGTGTTTCTCGAGCGGCGGGCGTGACTTTGCTCAGTGCACGAATCCCACTTTGGGTTCCGGAGTTCCTCCCGATGTCTCCGGTATGGCCCCGAACTGCGATTCGTAACGGCCGATGTTTTCCGCCAGCGCCCGCAGCAGGCGCTTCGCGTGCCCCGGGCTCACGATCACGCTCGACATCAGTTTGCCCTGCGGCGCGTTCGGAAATACATAAATGAAGTTGAGCGTGAACTCCTCGGCATTGTGGTGGATCATGACCAGATTGGAATAGGCTCCCTGGAGCTCCTTCTCGTCCGCCTTGATCTGAAGCTGAGGTTCGGCTTTGGGCTGCTCGGCCATGGTCCCCTCCTGTCGCGCAATCCACTATAGCAGAGCCCGTCGGAGCGCGCCGCCCGCGAACGCATTGCACCAAAGCACCCTCGTAGAAATCAATCTTGACTTCAGGCTCGGATTAACGCTACTTTAGGAGTTTAATTAAGCTAGATTAACAATCTCTGCGACCCGCGATGCAGGACGCATACGAAAACGTGCTTGAGGCAGCGCCGCTCACCGCCGCCGCTCCTGTTGCCGGTGCGGCGGAGGGCGCCGCTGTGGGCGCGCGCCTTCCTTCGCTTCCGGAATCTTATCGCAGCGTAGGCGTGCCGGCGGGGGCGGGGTTTCTGCGCCGCATGCTGGCGTTTGCCGGGCCCGGCTATCTGATCGCCGTCGGCTACATGGACCCCGGCAACTGGGCTACCGATGTCGCGGGCGGCTCGCAGTTCGGCTACACCCTCCTCTCCGTTGTGCTGCTGAGCAGCTTGATGGCCATGTTTCTGCAGGCACTCTGCGTCAAGCTGGGGGTGGCCACGGGCCGCGACCTCGCGCAGGCTTGCCGCGAGCATTACTCCAAGCCCACCGCAATCGCGCTATGGCTGGGCGGCGAAATTGCCATCGCGGCCTGCGACCTGGCCGAGGTGCTCGGCTCGGCCGTCGCCCTGCAACTCTTGTTCGGGATTCCGCTCCTCTGGGGCGTGCTCATCACTGCGTTCGATGTCCTGCTCATCCTGCTCCTCCAGGGCCGCGGGTTCCGCTGGATTGAAGCTTTTGTGGTTTCGTTGATCTGTCTCATCAGCGTCTGCTTCGCGTACGAGCTGTTGCTGGCGCGGCCCATCTGGGGCGCGGCCGCGAGCGGTCTGGTTCCTTCGGCGGAGATTCTGCGTAACGGCGCCATGCTTTACATTGCCGTGGGAATCCTGGGCGCGACGGTGATGCCGCACAATCTGTACCTGCATTCGAGCCTTGTGCAGACGCGATCCTACCGCCTGGATGCCGGGGGAAAACGCGAGGCAATTCGGTTTGGCATCCTGGATTCTTCGCTGGCACTTGGTTTTTCTTTCTTCATTAATGCGGCGATCCTGGTGCTGGGCGCGGCTGTGTTTCACACGCGCGGGATGCACAACGTTGCGGAGATTAGCGACGCCTACAAACTGCTCAGTCCCGTGCTGGGAGCGAGCCTCGCGAGCACTCTCTTTGCCGTCGCTCTGCTTGCTTCCGGCCAGAATTCCACGCTCACGGGAACGCTCGCGGGACAGATCGTAATGGAAGGCTTCCTGCGTTTCCGGCTGCGCCCGTGGGTGCGGCGCCTGGTTACGCGGCTGGCGGCAATCGTGCCTGCTGCGCTGGTGATCGGGTTCTTGGGCCCGAACCACGTGACCAGCCTGCTGATTCTGAGCCAGGTAATTCTAAGCCTTCAGCTTCCGTTCGCGGTGGTGCCGCTGGTGCAGTTCACTTCGAGCCGCGCCAAGATGGGAGAATTCACCAACCGGCCGGCTACCATGGCGCTGGCGTGGTCGACCGCCGCGGCCATTGTCGTCCTGAATGCGTTGTTGCTGTGGCAGGTCTATCGAGGCGTCTAAAGAGGAATCTGACCGCCTAAGAATTCCCCAGCGACGAATGCAATCCAGCAGGAAACTATGTCCGCCGTAAGGACGCGGCACGCCGAGCTCCTGCGACCCCGCTGTCTCCGCTAATGAGCGGCGGCCAGGGCCTTCGCTACCTCTTCCACGTCGGGTACCACGGGGATATCGTAGTTCTTGGCCCACGCGATCTTTCCGTCCTTGCCGACAATGAAAATGGCCCGCCCCGTGATTCCTTTCTCCGCCAGATACACGCCATACGCCGTTCCCACCGCGCCGCGCGGCTGGAAATCGGCCAGCAGCGGGTACTGGATGTTCATCTTCTCCGCATACGCTTTGTGCGACCATGCGCTGTCCACGCTGATCCCCAGCACCTGAGCGTTGAGCTGCTCGAAGCGCTTCATCTCGTTCACCACGCACGCGTGTTCCTTCGTGCAGGTGGGGCTCCAGTCCAGCGGGTAGAAGATCAGCACCACACTCTTCTTCCCCCGGAAATCGGCAAGCTTCACTTCCTGCTGCGATTGGTCCTTCAGCGTGAATTCAGGGGCCATCTGGCCCGCAGCAACCGTCATGATTCCTCCTCATCCCTTCGGTCTCGCAGGGCGCGTCTGGTCCTGCTCCTGCGTTAGATTGACGTACTCAATTCTTCGCGGCGTCCGTATCATAGCGAAAGGTCTGTTTGGGTGGCAAATCGAGTGGGACCTGGCCCGTGAGTGAACTGGCCCAAATCGTTGACCGCTACCTGGCCATTGCCGGTGGATTCGGTGTTGCCGTGCCTCTCGGTTCGTTCGGATTCAGCGGGCAGGAGACAGCGCGGTTGTTCAGCGCGTTCGACGAGGACTACCAGGTGAGCCGTTATCTGAAGTTCACACGGCAGGCGGGCCCGGAGTTTTCGATCAACGGCTTTCCGCAAACCCACGTGGCGCTGGACCAGCGAATCCGCGGCCTGTTGTGACGCGCCCTCAGGACGCTGGAACCGTCACGCGGCTCAGCCGATGTTGGAGCGCCTCGTGCTGCTTCCAAATCTCCTGGGGCAGCGCCGGGCCGAACCGGCCGAAGAATTGGCGCGTGGAATCCAGCTCGGCGATCCAATCAGCCGGATCCACGCGAAGCAGCTCTTCGATGGTTGACCGTTGGATGTCCAGCCCGTCCAGGGTCAGCGCTTCCCGGGTAGGCACGAACCCGATGGGCGTCTCCACGGCATCGCTCTTCTCTTCCACCCGCTCCACGATCCACTTCAGCACGCGCACGTTTTCTCCATACCCCGGCCACAGGAACTTTCCGTCGGCGCCCTTCCGGAACCAATTCACGTGGAAGATGCGCGGGGCACGCGGAATTTTCGGCCCCATCTCGAGCCAGTGGCCGAAATAGCGCGCCATGTTGTAACCACAGAACGGAAGCATGGCCATCGGGTCGCGCCGCGTGATTCCAGTCTGTCCCGTAATGGCCGCGGTCGTCTCAGACGCCATCGTGGCGGCCACGAACACCCCATGCGCCCAGTTCCGCGCTTCGTAAACCAGCGGCGCAACTCGCGCCCGGCGCCCGCCGAACAGGAACGCAGAAATGGGCACGCCCTCCGGGTCCTCAAAGCGCGGCGAAATCGAAGGAGTCTGTCGGGCGGGAACTGTGTATCTCGAATTGGCCTGAGCCACCAGCTCGCTGCCCCCCATGTGCGGTCGCCCTCGCCAGTCGATCGTGCCGGCCGGCGCCGCGCCATTGATTCCTTCCCACCAGGGCTCACCGGAGGGCGTAAGCCCCACGTTGGTGAATATCGAATTGCTTCGGACTGCGGTCATCACGTTGGGGTTGGTCTTTTTGTTCGTGCCCGGGGCTACGCCGAAGAATCCAGCCTCCGGATTGATCGCCCGCAGCGTGCCGTCGGAAGCCACGTGCATCCAGGAGATGTCGTCGCCCACCGTGGTTACTTTGTATCCTTCGTTTTCGAGTGCGGAGACCATCATGGCCAGATTCGTCTTCCCGCACGCCGAGGGAAATGCCGCGGCAATGTAATGAGTCTTGCCGGAAGGGCCGGTCAGCCCGACGATCAGCATGTGCTCCGCCATCCAGTTTTGTTCGCGGGCCATCCAGCTCGCGATCCGCAGCGCGAAGCATTTTTTCCCCAGCAGCGCGTTGCCCCCGTACCCGGAGCCGATGCTCCAGATGAGTTTTTCTTCGGGGAAGTGAAGCACGTAGCGCCGGTCCGGGCTCAGGTCGCCTAGCGAATGCAGTCCGGGAACGAAATCTGCCGAATTGCCCAGCCGTTCCAGCGGCACCCGCCCGATCCGCGCCATGATGTACATGCTGGCGACCACATACGGGCTGTCCGTGATCTCCACTCCCACCTTGCTGTAGGGAGATTCCGCCGGCCCCATCAGGTACGGCACCACGTACATCGTGCGGTCCTTCATCGCCCAGCGAAAGAGTCCGGAAACTTTTTCTTTCGCGTCTGCCGGCGACATCCAGTTGTTCGTCGGGCCGGCGTCGTTCTGCAGCCGGGAACAGATGAACGTGATTTGCTCCGTGCGGGCCACGTCGCTCGGATCGCTGCGGTGCAGGTAGCAGTTCGGATAAGTCTTGGAATCCAGGCCAATCAGCGTGCCGTCGGCCAGCATCTCGTCGATGAGCTGGTGGTGCTGGGACTCGGAGCCGTTGCACCAGACGATTTTTTTCGGGGTCGTGAGCCGGGCCGATTCCTCAACCCATTCCTCGATTGGAGAAGCCATTCTTCCTCCCTGGGCCGCATCTGGGGGAAAAGATCCATCTGTGCGTGGATCCCGGAGAACTCGCAAACTCGCCAGGCGTCAAGCCGCCAGTCCCTTTTGCCGTTTCTCTAGCCTATTCTGCGCGCCCGGGAATTGCAAGAATCGGCGCCGCACGCCCGCCTCAATCTCCAGCGCATCTCACCCTCGTCGTTCACGCTTCTGGATCAGCGGCAGGCGCCTGCTGCGCTCACGACTTGATGGTCAGCACCGGGCATTGTGCCCCGCAAACCACTCCATAGGCCTTGGTCCCCGGTATGTGGCCGGAAAGGCTGCCCCTTTTCTTCGCGCCGATTACGATTAGGTCCGCCTTCGTCTCCCGCGCCACGCGCAGGATTTCCGCCACTGGCTCGCCGTATGTGACGTCGAGTTCCGGCTTGCAGTGCAACTCCTCCGTCTGCGGTAGGAGTTCCTGCAACTGACGCGTGACCAGCGTTCTCTCCGCCACCGCGTCCCATTCCGAAAGGCCGGGACGGAAGGGAATCACGTTCAGAAGAATGAGCCGGGCACGATGCTCCTGGGCGATGGCAAATGCAAATGCCGACTCGCGCTCCGCCGCCGGGGAAAAGTCGGTGGCAAACAGTACGGTCCGGAACTCAGCTTCGAACGGCGGTTCCTGCGTCACGGTCGGTCCCACCGTCAGCACCGGGACGCGCGAATGGCGGAAAATCTGCTCGGCGGCCGACCCAAACACGGCCTTCATCGGGCCGCTCATTCCATGAGTCCCCAGCACGAGGAGATCGATTTTGTGCTCGTCCAGGAGTTTTTCTAGCGTGGGCCACAGCGTTCCTTCCTCGATCCTCACTTCGTGGGGCACGCTGAAGAAGCGTCCGGAATCCTCTACCGCTTTCACATTCTGGCGGGCCAGTTCGCGAAACTCGTCACGCGCCGTTCCCCTGAGATCGGGCTCGAACAACCCGCCGCCCTGGTGCGTGATCACATGGGTCAGGTAAATCCTGGCGCCGAACCGGCGAGCCAGCGAAACAGCATAGTCGAGCGCGCGGTCCGCGATTGGCGAAAAATCTGTCGCCACCATGATCCGCGACAGCGTGAGTTCTGGAACGGAAGTGATTTCATGCTGCGCGCTTTCTTCAATCTTTGGAATCTCGGCCATCGAAACCTCCTTTGCCGCTCCGCTTTCGTGTCCCACACGTCCGCGGGCGCTCGCACGCACCACTCTGTGCCTAATGTCCTCGTCTCGCGCTCGCGATTCCGTGATAAACGTCACGCCGGCATGACTCTAAAGTCACATCGGTGTCGCAGCCGCAGGAATAAGTAGAGGCCATCGTCACCGCCTGGTTCATCGCTGCCGGGTGATATAGTTCGCTCATGTACGCGCAAAAGTGGACCGTCGAAATCGAAGTGGAGGGCCAACCCCGCCCCTGTCCCCTCGACTGGCTCGATTCCTTCTGCATGCGCAATTTTACGAATGCTCCCGAATTCGACGATACCCTCCCCGTCGGCGAGGGCCGGCTCGAGGCTGGGCTTCGAGTGGACGCCGACCGGTTTCGAGCGGCCTTCGGCGAATGGCTCACCAAGCGAGGGAAGGGAAACGGCCGGCCCGTGCGCGTGCTGCTCCGGGCGGAGTGAGAGCGAAAGAGAAAGCGGGACCGCGCATCCCGTTCGGCATGCGGCGGTGGGAATCAGGCAGGCCGCGGTGCGCTGTGGTGACGCGCGGGAACCGCCGCCGGTGGTTGCAATAGCTCCCGAATCCGCGGCAATGCCTCTCGCGCAGCAGCCTCTCCCGCCGCGATCATTTCGTCTGTGCGCGAAAAATCGTCCCAGCCGAACTCGCGCACATCCGGCGAGATGAGCACATCGGCGGAACGGTCGCGCCGCTCGAGCGCCTGCTGTTGCATGATGGCGAATGAGCGCCACAGAACTTCGCCCATATGCTTCGGCCGCGGCGCAGGCCCCGACATGCCCAGATAGACTCCGATCACAACTTCAGCGCCCAGCGTGCGCGCGGCTTCCACCGGCACTGGGCCGATTAAGAATCCGTCCACCAGCAGCCGGCCGTCGAATTCCACCGGCTGGAAAAGCCCCGGATAGGCGCACGAGGCGCGCAGCGCGATGCCCAGGTCGCCTTTGGTAAAGTAGTACGCCTCGCCCGAAAGCAAGTCCGCCGCGCAAATCGCCAGCGGCCGCTTCATGTCCTCGATCCGTTGGACTCCGCAAAACTCGTACACGTAGCGGCCCATCCGTTCGTTGGAAGCCAATCCGTAGCGCGAAAGGCTCCAGCGCGCGAAATCCCGGAACGAAGTGGAAACCGCGCGGCGCGATATCGCATCCAGTGGCGCGCCGCTCGCATACGACGCGGCAATCAGTCCGCCCACGCTCGTTCCCGCCAGGCAATCCACTCGGATCCCGGCCTCTTCCAGCACGCGCAGCACGCCCAGATGCGCGATCCCGCGCGCAAATCCTCCGCCCAGCGCCAGCCCCACTCGCGGCGGCCGGAATGGTTCCGGCTGCGGGCCGCGCGCAAACTCGCGAACCCGCCGGAGGCTGCTCTGCAGTATTTCTTTTAGGTTGAGTTTTGCCATCGTTCCAGCCCGGGCCCCGGGAGCAGCCACCCCACCGAAGCGCTGCCACTCGCAGCTCCTGCTCGTTCGATGCTACCGCGAAGCGAACGGGCTGCCAACCGCAGCCCTCCGGTCTATAATCCTGCGGCGGGCAGGCACTACGCGGGAGCTCTTCTCCGCCCCACAGCCGGTGTTGGCGTCCCGCTTCGGAGGCATCAGGTGAACGCTGGAATCCGCAAGGCCGCTGTTTTGGGCGCCGGAACAATGGGCGCGCGCATCGCCGCGCACCTCGCGAATGCCGGCGTGCCCTGCTACCTGCTCGACATTCGTCCCTCCGAGCTGACCGCCGACGAAACCGCGCGCAAGCTCACTCCGGATTCGCCCGAAGTCCGCAACCGCATCGTGCGCGCCGGTTTCGAAGCCGCGAAGAAAGCGCGCCCCGCGGCATTCTTCACGCCCGATACGGCTCGCCTCGTCACCATCGGCAATTTCGACGACAACCTGGCCTGGTGCGCTGAAGCGGACTGGATCATCGAAGCCGTTGCGGAAAATTTGGACATCAAACGCAAGCTTCTCGAGCGTGTCGAGCAGCACCGCCGTCCGGGCGCCCTCGTCACCACGAATACCTCGGGCCTGCCCGTGCGGCTAATCGCCGAGGGGCGTTCCGACGATTTCCGCCGCAATTGGGCTGGCACCCATTTCTTCAATCCGCCGCGCTACATGAAGCTCGTGGAGCTCATCCCGGGTCCGGACACGCGTGCCGAGGCCCTCGCCGCGCTCCGTGAATTCTGCGACCGCGCGCTCGGCAAGGGCGTGGTCGTCGCCAAAGACACGCCCAACTTCATCGCTAACCGCATCGGAACCTTTTCCATGCTCAACGTGCTCGCCCTCATGCAGGAACTCGATATGACCATCGAGGAGGTGGACGCCTGCACCGGGCCCGCCGTCGGCTGGCCCAAGTCCGCCACCTTCCGCACCGCAGACATCGTCGGGCTCGACGTGCTCGTCCATGTCGTTCGCAACATCTACGAAACCGCGGCCGCCGACGAAATGCGCGAGCGCTACCGCGTCCCTCCGATGGTGGAGGAAATGATGAAGCGGGGCTGGCTCGGCGAAAAAACCGGCAGCGGCTTCTATAAGCGCGTGAAGGGTGGGGAAGGCAAAGACATCCTCACGCTCGATTGGAAGGCCATGGACTACCGCCCCAGGGCCAAGGCCCGCTTCGGCTCGATCGAGGGCGGCAAGGCGATTGACGACACGCGCGATCGCCTGCGCGAACTCCTCGCGCCCGCGCTCGCCGGTCGCGATGGCGACAAAGGCGCCAGGTTCCTCTGGCGTTCGATTTCCGAAATGTGCCTCTACGCCGCCCGCCGCGTCCCCGAAATTGCCGACAGTATTGTGGACGTGGACTGCGCCATGCGCTGGGGCTTCGCCTGGGAAATGGGGCCCTTCGAAATCTGGGATGCGGCCGGAGTCGAACCCATGGCGCGCCGCATCGAGCAGGAGGGCCGCGCTCTCCCGCCTCTCGTCACCGCCCTGCTCTCGTCCGGACGCAAGTCCTTCTACGGCGGCCAAGCGGGACGGAAGACCTATTTCGACCTGTCGTCGAAGAGCGACCGCGAAGAGACGCTTCCCGCCGGCGTAATTGTGCTCGATCGTTTGCGCCAGGCCGGTCGCGTCGTCGAACGCAATGCCGGCGCCAGCCTCCTCGATCTGGGCGACGGCGTGGTCTGCTGCGAATTTCACTCCAAGATGAATTCGATCGGCGCAGACACCGTCCAGATGCTCCA
>JASHSV010000015.1 GCA_030038535.1 Candidatus Acidiferrales bacterium | reverse complement strand
ATCCGGGACGGCATGGGTGGCGTGGTCGAAGGGTTTGCCGCGGGCTTGATGACGCCGTAGAGATGGGCTTGCTCCATGGGAACGGGCTCGACAGCAATCGCGCCCTGGCCCGTGGCGCCGTACACCTCGATGAGCTGGAGCGTGGCCGGTCTTTCGGACTGGATGATGACGTCGCCAAGCAGCACAGCGAACGGCTCGTTCCCGACCAGCTCTTTGGCGGTGAGCACGGCGTGGCCCAGCCCCAGCGGTTCTCGCTGGCGGATGTAGCTGAACTCAACCAGGTTGCCGAGGGCATGGACCTCGGTCGCGAGGTCGGTCTTGCCCTTGTCGGCCAGGAACTGCTCCAGCTCCGGCGCGAAATCGAAATGGTCTTCTATGGCGCTCTTCCCTCGGCCCGTGACGATGATGATGTGCGTGATGCCGCTCGCGACGCATTCCTCCACCGAGAATTGGATCAGCGGCTTATCCACCACGGGCAGCATTTCTTTCGGCACGGCTTTTGTGGCCGGGAGAAATCGTGTACCCAAGCCCGCAGCGGGTAGCACTGCTTTACGGACGCGTCGAGAGGATGGCGTGGACATCAAGATTGGCCGCGGCGCGAGCGTTGTGCGCGCTCACCGCAAGCGACGCCAACATACGTGAGGCCAACTGCGGGTGTCAACGCGCGTGTGGCCGACAGTTGCTCAGATCTAGTCGGCCAGGCGCTTGAGGCGCGGAGAGACGCGGACCGATTCGACGGCCCGGCGCACTTCCGATGCATCCAGTACCCCGGTTTCTGTGATCACGCGTGCATGCGCGAGTTCGGTGTGCTCGAAGAGCGGGCTGCGCAACGAGACGCCCCGGGGGGCGCGGGCCCATACTTGTGCCGCGGGGCCTTCGCTGGGGCGCCAGAAAGGCGCGGCGAGTTCCTCGGGCAGAAATTTTGATTCGTCGCTCAGCAGGAAAACCGGGATGCCGGCCTCGCGGGCGGCCAGACAGGCCGTGCGCGTGCCGATTTTATTGACGAACGAATGGGAGAGCACCGCGTCCGCGCCGATCACAAACACGCCAGCGGTGTGGAGCAATCCGAGCAGGCCCGCGTCGGTCGTGTATTGAACGGGGATGCCAGCGTGGGCGAGGCGTCGCGCGGTTAGGCGTCCCTCGAGTGACGGCCTGCTTTCCGCCACGAGCACGGACGCCAACCGCGTGCGCGCCGCGGCAAGCGCGCCGATGACGGTCGAGCTGAACGAATAGGTCGCTGCCGTCAGCCGCCGCGAATTGACGAGCGCGCCGGCAAAATGGCGGGCTATTCTGCCTCGCGCGCGATCCAGGCAGCGGCGGAATGCGGCCAGACGCTTCGCCAGAGCGCGGGACCGGTCAGGTCCGTCGGCGGCCAGAGCGATTTCGTTGGCCAGGCGCAGGATGGGCGCCATCGAGGACTGAAGGCGAAGAAGGCCGACGACAACGTCTTCCAGTTCCGCTTCGCTGGGGTCAGAGTGACGCCCCAGCCATTGCTCGACGGCCCGAGCGCTCTCCAGGGCAAGCTGCGCAGCGCCGGACGTGCGGTCCCGCGCCACGCGGGCCAGTTGCTGCGCAAGCCGGTGGGACATTCTCGGTATGCTAGCATGAACTTTCCGACCGGCGGCGCAGCCCTGTTGTGCCGTTCGGCAGGGCACGATCAAGGTGATTGTAGTGACGGCGACGATTCTGGGTATCGAAAGCTCCTGCGACGAGACCGCCGCGGCAGTGGTGCGTGGCGGACGCGAGATTTTGTCCAGCGTAGTCGCCTCGCAAGACGATGTGCACCGGAAGTATGGCGGCGTGGTCCCGGAACTGGCCTCCCGGGAGCACCTTCGGCGGATTGTGCCTGTCGTTCGCGAGGCGCTGGAGCGGGCGAAGCTCGATTTCGGAGGTATCACCGCCATCGGTGTTACACAGGGGCCGGGACTGATTGGCTCGCTCCTGGTCGGATACACCTATGGCCAGACGCTCGCGAAAGCGCTCGGAAAGCCACTCGTGCCGGTAAATCATCTGGAGGGCCACGTTTACGCGGTGTTTCTCGAGGCGCAGCAGGCCGGCGCGGGGGCGCGCGGCCGCATGCCGGAGCTTCCCGCGGTGTGCTTGATCGTTTCTGGCGGGCACACAGTGCTCTACGACGTGCGTGCCGCGGATGGCGGAGCAGGGGGCTCGGCGGAGTATCCCGTGTTTCGGTGCGCGTATAGCCGCATCGGATCAACTCGTGACGACGCCGCCGGGGAAGCCTACGACAAGGTGGCAAAGCTCTTGGCGCTCGGATATCCAGGCGGGCCGGTGATCGACCAGCTCGCGCGGCATGGCAACGCCGGCGCCGTGCAGTTTACGGCGCCACGCACGCGGGGCAATCCATTCGATTTCAGTTTCAGCGGGACTAAGACGGCCGTGCTGCGGCACATTCGCGGGCGCGCGGAGTTTGGCCCAGAAATCGCTGTTCGCACCGAGGCTCTGCGCGCGGGCGCGCGCCGGGCAGAGGACCTGTTGCCGCTGTGTTCGCGGCTCACCCTGGACCTCGTGGCGAGTTTCCAGCTTGCAGTAGTCGCCGACCTGGTGCAACGGACACTGGCTGCCGCTGAGGAGCGTGCGGTGCGGTCGGTGCTCGTTTCGGGCGGCGTGGCGGCCAATAGTGAGCTGCGCGCGACCTTCGAACAGGAAGCGGCGGCTCGCGCCCTGCCCGTATTTTTCCCCAGCCGGCCGCTCTCCACGGACAACGCTGCAATGATTGCGGCGGCGGCCTATCCGCGCATCCTCGCAGGAGAATTTGCCGGAGATGACGTGGGCGCCCACGCCAATCTGCCATTGGCGTAGGAGGAATCCTCTGTCGCCAAGGGCGGCAAGGGCAAAGAGGCTACGCGTGCGCGTACCAGCCCAGCCAATTCGGCACTATTGAAGGCCGTTGGATGCATCTAAGCTATCCTGGGAGGGTAAAATGCAGGAGACGCCGCAGGAGTACCGCCAACGAATTCTCAACAACCTGGCCGGGAAGGACCCGCGAAAGGTGCAGGGCGCGTCCGCCGCCCGCCTGGCCAAGCTGATTCGCGGAGTAAGCCCGAAACGGCTCGCGCGAAAGCCGGCGCCGGGGAAATGGTGCGTAAACGAAATTCTGGCCCACCTTTCGGAGACGGAGATTGTGGTGGGATGGCGGATGCGAGCGATTGTCGGCGCCCCGGGGACGTCGATTCAGGCCTATGACCAGGATGCCTGGGCGGCAGCGGGCAATTACGCCGCGCGCGATGCGAAAAAGTCGCTCGCCTTTTTCCGCGCGGCGCGCGAGGCCAACCTCGATTGGCTGGGCCGCTTGCGGCCGGAGCAGTGGGAACATTACGGCATCCATTCGGAGCGCGGCCAGGAGTCCATCGAGATGACCGTCAACATGATCGCCGGCCATGATTTGAATCACATTCGGCAGGTTGAGGCGGCGCTGGCTGCTGGGAAAAAAGGGCGGTAGCCGGCTGTCCGGCAAAGCCGCTCCGGCATCTTCGGGCTGAAATCCCGCGTATATTGAAACGCGCGCTTCGAGGCTTCGCTGGCGAAGCACAGAACTTCTCTATTGCGATTCAGTCCCTCCAACCGCACACTTCCTAGCTCAAAGTTCAAGGCCATGCGCATCGCAGTCGATTCCGGAGGTACGTTTACGGATGCAGTCTTCGTTTCCGGAAGCCGGCTGGCCATCCTGAAAGTTCCTTCGACGCCGCGAAATCCCGCCGACGCGATTGCGCGCGTGTTGGAGCGGGTGCTGGCGGACCACCCCGATGCCGCGGGCTCGCCGCTCGAACTTTTGTATGGCACGACGGTCGGAACCAACGCACTGCTCGAGCGCCGAGGCGGCCGCGTGGCCCTGGTGACGACGGCGGGGCTCGAAGACGTGTTGGAGATCGGCAGACAGGCGCGTCCGAGGCTGTATGACCTGTTTGTCGAGCGAGCAGAACCGCTCGTTCCGCGCGAACGGCGGATTGGGATGCGCGAGCGAATGGGCCCCGGCGGCCGCGTGCGGCTGCGTCCCCCGCGCGCTGAACTGGCGCGCGTCGTCAGCAGGGTGCGCGCCGCGAGAGCGGAGGCCGTCGCCGTTTGCCTGCTGTTTTCCTACGCGAATCCCGCGCACGAACGGGCGGTCGGCGCTGCGCTGGCCGCCGCGGGGCTTCCCTGCTCATTGTCCTCCCAGGTGCTGCCGGAGTTCCGCGAATTCGAACGCACGGCGACTACGGTGGTGAACGCCTACCTGATTCCTGTGATGGGCAGGTATCTGGGGCAAGCCTCGAAGCGCGCGGCGGAAGCGTGGACCTCGCCGCGCGCGACTGCGGCGCGCGTGCGCGTGATGCAGTCGAACGGCGGCATCGTTTCCGCCGCCGCAGCAGCGAGAGAGCCGGTGCGGACGATTCTTTCCGGGCCCGCGGGCGGCGTGCTGGGTGCGGAATACGTAGCGGAGGTGGCGGGATTCCGGCGAGTGATCAGCTTCGACATGGGTGGCACGTCCACGGACGTATCGCTGCTCGATGGCGCGCCCCGCGCCACAAACGAAGCCGTGGTGGCGGGCCTGCCGGTCGCCGTGCCGGTTCTGGATATTCACACGGTTGGGGCCGGTGGAGGCTCGCTCGCGCGCTTTGATCGCGCAGGAGCGCTCCGCGTGGGTCCGGAAAGCGCGGGGGCGAACCCGGGACCGGCATGTTACGGACGCGGCGAACGGCCCACGGTGACGGATGCTCAGCTCGTGCTGGGGCGAATTTCGCCGGAAGGATTTCTGGGCGGCGAGTTCCGGTTGGACGCCGGACGGGCGAGGCGCGCCCTCGAACAGGTGCTGCGCGCGGCTGCTGCGGGGCCGCGCAGCGTCGAGGAATTCGCCCAGGGCATTGTGGATGTGGCCAATGCGGTGATGGAAAAGGCGATCCGTGTGATTTCCGTAGAACGTGGGTACGACCCTCGGGATTACGCGCTGGTTGCCTTCGGCGGCGCGGGCGGCCTCCATGCGTGCGAATTGGCGGCGGCGCTGCGCCTGCCGCGAGTGCTCGTGCCGCGCCTGCCGGGAGGCCTTTCGGCGCTCGGAATCCTGCGCGCCGACGTGGTGCGCGACTACGTGCGCACGATCCATCTCGCCGCGCTGCCGCAGCAGCAGGTTCGGCGCAGACTGGCCATCCTGTTTTCGGAGCTCGAGCGCCGTGGCGCGCGCGAACTGGCGCGGGAGGACTTTCGCAGGCGCGCCGACATACGTGTCCAGCGCTTTCTCGATTGCCGGTATGCGGGACAGGGATATGAGTTGACGGTTCCGGCCAGCGGCGATTTTGTACGCTCGTTTCATCGGGCGCATCAGCAGCGCTACGGCCATTCCGACACATCGCGAGTCGTCGAGGTGGTCAACGTACGGGCGCGAATGGCCGGGCTGACGCCAAAGCCGGAACTGGAACGCGCACCACGGGCGGGAGCGTCGCCCGACGCGGCGCAGGCCGGTCGGCGCCGCGTCTTTATGGAAGGAGGTTGGGGCCTGGCGAGGTTTTATGAACGCTCCAGGCTGCGGGCGGGGAACCTGTTTCGCGGGCCTGCTGTAATAAGCGAATACGGAGCCACCACCTTCGTGCCTCCGGCGTGGCACGGGCGAGTGGACGCCTACGGCAATCTGCTCCTCGGGATGGGTCGGCGATGAGCGCACGCGTGGATCCGATCCGGCTGGAGATCCTGAAGAACCTCTTCCATTCCGTTGCGGAGGAGATGGGAGCCGCGCTCCGCCGCTCTGCCTTCTCGCCCAACATCAAAGAGCGTCGGGATTACTCCTGCGCCGTGTTCGATGCGCGCGGCGAGGCGCTGGCCATGGGCGACCACATGCCCGTGCACCTGGGTTCGATGCCGATGTCGGTGGCCGCCGCACTCGGGACGTTTCCGCTGGCGCCCGGCGATGTGGCCATGCTCAACGATCCGTACGCGGGCGGGACGCACCTGCCGGACATCACTTTGGTAATGCCCGTGTACGTGGCCGGCAGCCGGAAGCCGCAGTTTTACGTCTCGAGCCGGGCGCATCACGCCGATGTGGGCGGGGCGCAGGCTGGTTCTATGGCGCTGACACAGGAGATCTTTGCCGAAGGCCTGCGCATGCCGCCGGTGAAACTCTGCCGCGGAGCGACGGTTGACCGCGACATTCTCGCGCTCCTGCTGGCCAACGTGCGCACGCCGGAGGAGCGGCAGGGGGACCTGACGGCGCAGATTGCAGCGTGCCGGACCGGTGCGCGACGTCTCGAAGAGATTGTTGGACGATACGGCCTCCGCGAGGTGTCTACCTATGCGGGGCACCTGCTCGATTATTCCGACCGCATGATGCGCGCGACGCTTCGTCGAATTCGCTCCGGGCGCTACGTAGCGGAAGATTTCCTCGACGACGACGGAATCACGCCGCGGCCGGTGCGGATTCGCGTGGCGATTACAGTGCGCGGCGCGCGCGCGCGCGTTGATTTTCGAGGCTCGGCGCCGCAATGCGCTGGAAGCGTCAACGCGGTCGAGGCAATAACGGTTTCCGCGGTGTACTACGTGTTCCGATGCCTGCTCGACGAGCAGGTACCTGCAACGGCGGGGTTATTGAGGCCCATCGAGGTGATTGCGCCGCTGGGGACGGTGGTGAACGCGCGGCCGCCATGCGCCGTGGCAGGAGGAAACGTGGAGACCTCGCAGCGCATCGTGGATACGCTCTTGCGTGCGCTCGCGCGGGCTCTCCCGCAGCGCGTTCCGGCGGCGTCGCAAGGCACCATGAACAATCTGTCGTTCGGCGGTATCGACCCGCGCACTGGACGTGCCTTCGCTTACTACGAAACGATCGCCGGCGGACTCGGTGCGCGGCCCGGCCGTGACGGGATTTCCGGCATCCACAGTCACATGACGAACTCGCTCAATACGCCGGTGGAAGTCTTGGAGCAGGGGTATCCGGTGCGGGTGCGCCGGTACCATCTGCGGCGAGGGTCGGGCGGAACTGGGCGCTGGCGCGGCGGCGACGGCATTGTGCGCGAAATCGAATTTCTCACACCCGTGGAGGCGAGCCTGCTTTCCGAGAGAAGACGAATCGGTCCCTACGGATTGGCCGGCGGCTCCCCCGGAGCGACCGGACGAAATACGCTGATTCGTGGCGGGCGGAGCCGGGAATTGCCGTCAAAGATCAGCCTGCGCCTGGAGTGCAGCGACCTGCTGCGCATGGAAACACCCGGTGGCGGAGGATGGGGAAAACCGAAGCGCTAGAAAATGCCCGAAATCGCTGCAGACTGAAAATCTCGAATGCGATCAATCGAGAAGCTTGTCGCTCGCTGGTGGGAGCGTGAGCTTGCTCTTGGCCAGGGCCTTGGTCACGCTGTCTTCCGCGGCTTCTTCGGGCGAATTGCGCGCGGTGGCCAGTTCGCTGATCAGCAGATGGCGGGCGCGTTCGAGCATTTTCTTTTCGCGAAAGGAAAGGGGCTTGGAGCGGCTGAGGGATACGAGGCTTTTCAGGACGGTGGCCACTTCATAGAGCGACCCGGTGCGCATTCGCTCCGAGTTCTCCTTGAAGCGATGCTTCCAGTCGTGATGCGAGCCGCACTTCGTGTTCTCGAGATACGTGAGAACGCGTCCGGCCTCGTTCGACCGAATTACAGGCCGTAGTCCCACGGCTTGCACATTCGAGTGCGGCACCATCACTCGCAGGCCGCTGGAGACCACCCGAAGCATGAAATACTTCTCGGTGCGGCCGTTGAGGACTCCGTAGCTGATTTGTTCGATTACGCCTACACCGTGGTTGGGATATACGACCTTTTCACCGAGCCTGAAGTCCATAATCGAGAGCCCCCGAGCAGATATTGCAAGTCTAGGTTTGCACATTGCGGACGTCAAGGCAATCCACGCGGCTCTCCAAAAGCGCTGTGGTGAAGGAAAGGCGAAGGTCAGATGTCCGTACGTCCTAGCGGAAAGGAGCAATCACGTGGCCCGAACGCGCCCGGTGCATTTCGAGCCGCTTAATCACGTCACACAGCCGGGGAAATTGATACGCAGTTTTCACCGCGGACCCTCCGGGCCTCGCGTCGCGCGGGGGCAGTCTGCGGAGTAATTCCTCGGCCCGTTCCGCGTCCTCTTCAGTTCCGCCTACCATGCGTGTCACTGCGTCATTTGCAGAGCGCAATTCATCGCTGAAGCTGGGCCGCGTCGCGCCGATAAAAGCCAGCAATTCCTGGTAGGCGGCTCGCAAATCCGAGTTCAGCATGGGCGACGCCTCAATCTCGGAGCAGGCGGCGGTGAATTCCTCAACGATGGCTTGGCACTCGAAACACAGGTAAGGGTTTCCCATTGCCGCTGCCGATTATACGCTCCAAACGGGTGCTCTGAAGCGATCGGGCTGATGCCTGCATCTCGCACTGAATGCGAAGCGTCGAAGGATTGAGTGGAGCTCCGATTTCAGAAATCCGCCCTGGTATGTCATCCTGATGTGTTGAGCGTCGCGGGGCGGGCATGAAAGCGGAATCCGCGGTCGAAAAACCGAAGCCGAAGCTGCGGGAAATGCTTCCGGGGGTCTGGGCGCTCGTGCGTCCGCGCCGTGGGCTGCTGGCGCTCGGGTTCGCGCTGATGGTGGTCAACCGGCTAGCGGGTCTGGTGTTGCCCGCCTCGACGAAATTCCTGATCGACGATGTGCTTGGCAAACGGCACATCACACTCCTGTTGCCGCTGGTGGGGGCCGTAATACTCGCCACGCTGGTTCAGGGCGTTTCTTCGTACTCCCTTACCCAGATTCTGTCCAAGGCCGCGCAGCGTTTGATCGCGGATATGCGGCGGCAGGTGCAGGAGCACGTCGGCCGCCTTCCGGTGGCGTATTACGACGCCAACAAAACGGGCGTGCTGGTCTCGCGCATCATGAGCGACGTCGAGGGCGTGCGCAACCTGATCGGCACGGGAATGGTGGAATTTGTCGGCGCGCTGCTCACCTCGGCCTTTGCGCTGGTGATTCTCGTGCGGATCAGTCCGGTGATGACGCTTGTGGCCCTGGCGTTCTTGATTGTGCTGGGCGCAGCCATGAAGCAGGCCATGGGAAAGATCCGCCCGATGTTCCGTGCCCGGCCGAAAATCCAGGCGGAGGTCACCGGCCGCTTGACCGAGTCGCTGGGCGGCATCCGCGTGGTGAAGGGCTATCATGCGGAGGAACGCGAAGCGGGCGTGTTCTCGGCGGGAGTGCAGCGGCTCCTGGACAACGTGCTGAAGACTCTTACGGCCATGTCGCTGATGAATCTCTCTTCCAGCGTGCTGTTGGGCCTGGTGAGCGCGACGATCATGTTCATCGGTGCGCGGCAAATCCTGTCGGGCGCGATGACGCTGGGATCGCTGGTGACCTACACTGCGTTTCTGGCCATGCTCGTATCACCCATGTTGCAAATCGTGTCCATTGGAACGCAAATTACGGAAGCGCTCGCCGGACTCGAGCGCACGCACGAGGTGCTGCGCGAGCGCCCTGAAGACGAAGACCCGCGGCGCACCCGGGTTCTGGGCACCGTGCGCGGCCTGGTGGAATTTGATCACGTCAGCTTCGCTTATGAGGCCGGCAAGCAGGTACTGGACGGAGTGAGCCTGCGCGCCGAGCCCGGGACGGTGACCGCCCTTGTGGGTCCTTCCGGCGCAGGAAAATCGACAATTATCGGATTGATCGCCGCGTTTTACGTGTCCTCCGCGGGCGAAGTGAGCGTGGACGGCGTGGACCTGGCCGCAGTGCGGCTGGATTCCTACCGCCGCCAGCTCGGCGTCGTGCTCCAGGAATCGTTCCTGTTCGACGGAACGATTCGCGAAAACGTCGCCTTTTCGCGTCCGGCTGCGTCGGAGGAGGCCATTCTGGCAGCATGCCGGATTGCGCGGGTGGATGAGTTTGCAGAAGCGTTCCCGCAGCGCTACGACACGATCGTCGGCGAACGTGGAGTAAAGCTGTCCGGAGGCCAGCGCCAGCGAGTTTCGATTGCCCGGGCGATTCTGGCCGACCCGCGCATCCTGCTTCTCGACGAAGCCACCTCGAGCCTCGACTCGGAATCGGAGGCGCTGATTCAGGAAGGGCTGGCGCACCTTATGCGCGGACGCACAACGTTTGTCATCGCGCACCGGCTCTCGACGATTCGCAGCGCGGACCAGATTTTGGTGGTGGAGGGCGGCAGGATCATTGAACGCGGCCGGCACGAGGCTCTCCTAGCGGCCCGCGGGCGCTACTGGGACCTCTACTCGAAGCAGCATGGAATTGAGACGAACATCCTTCTGTCTCCCGGCGAGGGCAGGGAAGAGGCCGAGCCGGCTGAGGCCTCGGCGGATGTTGGCGACGTTTCCGAGAGCGCGAGTGCGCTGGCCGAAGGGGTCCGGCTGCTGCGCCGTAGGGACGAATAGCCGGGTGCTCTCGCGGCAGCGCACAGCGAGCGCCACGATACATCCCGAATGCTGATCCTTGCAATCGATACGACGTCACCCTCGGGCAGCGTGGCGCTGCTACGCGGTGGAGAACTGGTGTCAGAAGTGGCATCTACGGAAGCCGAGCCATATTCTTCGCGATTATTTCGCGATGTGGAACGAGTGATGGGCGCAGCCGGCGCGCAAATGCCCGATGTCGAGCTCTTTGCCGTGGCTTCCGGGCCGGGCTCGTTTACCGGCGTGCGCGTTGGGCTGGCGGCAGTGAAGGCTTGGGCAGAAGTCTATCGCAAGCCGGTAGCTGCGGTGAGCGCGCTCGAGGCCTTGGCCTCGCAGGCCGCGGCAAACTCGCTGATTGCCGGCGTTGCCGACGCCCATCGCGGCCAGTTTTTTGCCGGCCTCTACGAGCGCAGGGACGGGCGGCTCCAGAGGCGCGGCGATGATGTTGTGATGCCTCCGGCGGAGTGCTTCGCGTATCTGGCGGAGCAAGCCGCAGGTGCACCGTTCGTAATTTGCACGACGGCCCCGGAGATCGTGCGAGCGGCTGTCCGCGGCTCGGCCGCGGCCGGCGTGCGCGTAGACGCGGCGGACCCGGCGCTGGCTCCGGCCATTGGCAGGCTCGGGCGCGCACGCGCGCTGAGAGGCGAGGTAGTGGACGCGCTCACGCTCGACGCGCATTACGTTCGACGGTCGGATGCGGAGCTGTTGTGGCACGACAGCAAGTGAGCGGAACGGTAGTTCGCCGACTGGAACCGCGCGACCTCGCGACGGTGTTGGCAATTGAGTCGGGGGCGCTTCCATGGGCTGCCCGGTGGACACCGGAGTCGTACCTGCCTGCTCCCGATTCCGAGATGTGCGCGTGGGTCGCGGAGCAAGGAGCTTCCATCGCGGGATTCGTGCTGGCACGGTACTCCGGGGGAGAAATGGAGTTGCTGAATCTGGCCGTCGCGCAGGCGGCTCGGCGAGCGGGTGCAGGCCGGGCGCTGGTGAGCGCAGCACTCGCGGAAGGAATGGCGCGTAGTGCATCGCAGGCTTTCCTGGAAGTTCGTGAATCCAATTCCGGCGCGCTCGCATTCTACGCGGCTCTCGGATTCGCGATGGCCGGCCGGCGGCCGAGCTATTACCAGGCCCCCGCGGAAGACGCGCTCATCTTGTCTCTTCCACTACCCTCGAGGGGTTGAACGGAACCCGCGCTCGCCGCACTATTGCAGCGAGGTGAACACTGTGTTACGCTTCGCGCATTGATCGGATTTTCGCCGCTCTTCAGAAGGGAGGACGCATGGCCGTCTCACCCCAGGAAGTGCGCGAGTTCCTCATGGCGCGTGACGCCGACTTCCAGCGACTCGCCCAGGAACACTCGCAGTACGAAACCCAACTCGACCGGCTCTCGCACCAAACCTACCTGAACTCGGAAGACCTCCTCCTGGAAATCGAACTCAAGAAACGAAAATTACGAGTAAAGGACGAGATGGAAATTCTCGTGGCGCGCCGCCGCCGCGAATTCGACAACCGATAGAACGGCCGTAGGGGCCGACGTCGGGTACAATACGGTTGAGGTGTCCGTGTGTTCCATCCGGCCCGCGCGGCATGGTCGCTGAGGGGTACAAATTCGCTGCTGCGCCTCTGGCTGCCGCACTGGCGGCGGTGGCCTGCTCCCGGATCTACGGCGGGGCTGTGTGGTTCGACATCGCAGCCGTCGTTTTCCTGTTCCTCGGGCTCTTCGTGCTGTACTTTTTTCGTGACCCCGACCGCAGGATTCCCACGGAACCGGACGCGGTTGTCTCGCCTGCGGATGGACACGTGGTGGTGGTCGCGCCGGAGGAGCTGGAAGGGCGCGCCGGGCAGCGCATCAGCATTTTTCTCTCGGTCTTCGATGTGCACGTGAACCGCGCGCCAGTGTCGGGGACAATCGCGACGCTTGAGTACCGCCGCGGAAGCTTCCATGGAGCACTCTTCGAGCGAGCCTCCGCAGAAAACGAGCAGAACGTAATCCGCATGAGCACACCGCGAGGCGACATGGTGTTCAAACAGATTGCCGGGCTCCTCGCCAGGCGTATCGTGTTTTGGAAAGAGCGCGGGGCGGATGTGAGTATCGGCGACCGCGTGGGAATGATACGGTTCGGCTCCCGCGTGGACGTATGGCTTCCCGCGTGCGCTGAGATCGTGGTTCGGCCGGGCGACAGAGTGCGCGGCGGTTCGAGTCTTCTGGCGAGATGGAAATGAACGGCGGGAAGCAAATGTTTTCTCACGGCAAAGCCTCGCGGCTGCGGCGGGGAGTGTATCTGTTGCCCAGCCTGTTCACCGTAGGCAACCTGCTGTGCGGCTACTACTCAATTTTGATGGCGCTGCAGGGCACTTCGCAGGATTTCGACAACGCCTCGAGAGCCATCGGGCTCGCCATCCTCTTCGACTCGCTGGACGGGCGCATCGCCCGCGTGATCGGAGGCGACTCCGAGTTTGGAAAGCAGCTCGACTCGCTGGCCGACGTGATCAGCTTTGGAGTCGCGCCCGCTCTGCTGGCCTTCGTCTGGGGGTTGCACGGGCTTTCGGAAAACGATCCGCTGGCGCGGAACATATTGTTGATGGGATGGATCGTGACGCTGGGATTCCTGCTGTGCTGCGCGTGGCGGCTGGCGCGCTTCAACATCCAGGGGATGATGCCGGGAACGAGCAACCGGTATTTCGTCGGCATGCCCACTCCTGGCGCGGCCGCGATGATCGCCGCCATGGTGCACGCAAAGAAGTTTCCATTGGACGATATGAGGCTTTCCGCGGCGTGGCTAGTGCTGGTCGCCGTGCTCGCGGTGCTGATGGTCAGCAAATTGCGCTTCTACGGGTTCAAGGATTTGAAGTGGCAGGCGCGCCAGCCGTTCCTGCTCGTGGTCCTGCTGGCCCTGATCACTGTGGTGGCCTTCATCTATTCGGAACAGGTGCTGCTCCTGAGCGCTACGGCCTATACGATGTCCGGCCCGTTGCTCTGGCTCTATCGCGCCCTGCATCTGCGCGCGTCTTCGCGCTCGGTGGAGACGCCCGCAGGACGATGACTCTTCGTTCCTCGCCGCCGCTGCGGATCACCATCGCCGGAGCCTCCTCTTTGCTCGGAAAAGAAGTCACGGAACTGCTCTCCTCGAGCAAGCTTCCGGCGCATGAATTGCGCCTGCTGGACGACGCGGCGCTTGAAGGGACACTCACGGAAGCTGGCGGCGAGCCGGCGGTAATCCACAAACTGGTGCCGGGAAGCTTCGAGGGCGCGCGGCTCGTGTTTTTCACGGGCCTGGAGGAATTCACGGCGCGTCACTGGGCGGAGGCCGAGCGCGCGGGCGCCGCGGTGATTGATCTTACCGGCGGCCTTTCCGGTGTGCGTGCGGCCGTTCCCTCGATCCCCTCGCTAGACCCCACGCTGGCCTCTCCACGCCCGACTTCCTCTCTCCTTTTGCGCTCGCCCTGCGCCGCAGTGATTGCAGGAGCGACAGTATCGGTTGCGGTGCGCATGCTGCCCGTGCGCAGGATTGCAGCCACGTTTTTCCATCCCGTTTCCGAGCGCGGCCAGGCTGGAATCGACGAGCTTGAAGCGCAGACGGCCAGCCTGCTCTCGTTCCAGCCCATCACCCGCGAGGTGTATGACGCGCAGGTGGCCTTCAACCTCCTGGACCGCTACGGGGAGGCCTGCCGGGAGCGGCTGGAGGATGTGCGCAAGCGCGTGGCGCACGATTTATCCGAGTACCTGGCCTATCGCGCGCCAATGCCCGCCATTCAGCTTATCCAGGCTCCGGTGTTTTATGGCTCGGCATTTACGGTTATGGTCGAGTTCGACGGGCCGTTTCCGGAGGAATCGATCGCGCAAGCGCTCAGAGGAATGGGCGTGGTGGTTGGCAAAGACTCGCCGTCGAACGCCTCCGCGGCAGGCTCCGCAGAAATCAACGTCACTCTGCGCACCGACGCGAACCTGCCGATGATCTGGTGGATTTGGGGCGCCGTAGACAACGTGCGGCTCGCGGCGCAGAATGCGGTTCGCATTGCGGAGCGAATCTGTGCCACCGAGCAATAAGTGCCGCGCTGCAGACGGTAGTGCGCCTCCCCGCTGTGCTCCCTGGGTTTCTCTCCTGCTCTTGGTTTTTGTCGTTTCCTCCTGCGGCTATCACGTGGCTGGCCGCGGCAACGCCCTGCCCCAGGAGTGGAAGGTCATCTCCATTCCGGCGCTCAAGAACAAGACTTCCAGCTACCGTATCGAGCAGCGGTTTACCCAGGCCCTTGTCCGCGAGATGATTTCGCGCACGAAATACCGGGTGGTGCCCGAGGAAAAGGACGCCGACGCTGTGCTCGAAGGCCAAATCAATTCGCTGGAGACCACTCCCGTGCTGTTCGATCCGGTGACCACGCGCGCCACCCTGATGCTCGTCTCCATTTCTCTCCGCGTGCGGCTCGTGGACCGTGCGTCCGGTAAGCCGGTGTACCAGAACGCGAACATGGTCTTTCGCAACGAGTACGAAATTGCCACGGACATCCCCAGCTTCTTCCAGGAAGAGGGGCCGGGACTCGACCGAATGGCCCGGGATTTCGCCCGCACCGTAGTCTCCGCGCTATTGGAGAAGTTCTGATGGCGGAAATGACGCCGGAACGGGTCTTCCAATTGCTTGCCGCGCCTGCGGGGCGCAAGCCGAAGGCGGCGTGCGTCGTGCTCGCGGGCGAGGATGCCTACCTTCGCGAATTTAGCCGCAAGGGAATCGTGACGGCGTGTTTCCCGGATGGAGCGCCGGAATGGGCCGTGGTGCGCGTATCGCTTCGCGAAGAGGGCTTGGAACGGGTTCTGAGCATGGCACAAAGCTACCCGATGCTCGCGCCGCGCCAGGTAATCTTTGCGCAGGACCTCGAAGCGCTGGAAGACCTGGAAGAAAAGGCGCGAGACGCGGCCCGCGAAAAGCTGGAGGCCTATTTCGACGATCCCGCGCCGTTTACGATACTTGTGCTGGAAGCGGCCGGGCTCGATCAGCGCACGAAGCTTTCGAAGATGTTGGCGGAGAAGACCTTCGTTATCTCGCTGGACCTGAAGGACGACACTCGTGCAAAGGTGCAGGACGCGATCAAGACCATCGCCCGCATGGCGCGGGACGAGGGCGTGGAAATCGAACCGGAAGCGGCGGCACAACTCGCAGATTGCCTCGACGGCGAGCTGGAACGCATTGCGCCGGAGGTGGCCAAGCTCGCCGCGCACGCCGGCGAAAGCAAACGCGTGAACGCCGCCGATATTGCCTTGCTGGTCCCCGCGGCAAAGACCTATTCGGTATGGCAACTGGCGGAAATCCTTGCTTCCGGCGAGCGCAGCCGCGCGCTTGTATTCTTGGACAGCCTGTTGCGCGAAGGCGAAGAACCCGCGGCGCTGGTAGGCGCTATAGCCTGGATGTATCGCAAGCTGATCGAAGTCCAGGAGCTGCCGGCGGGAATGAATCCTTATGCGGCTGCGGGAAAACTGCACATGCGACCCGACACGGTGGCCCTAGCCCAGCGCCAAGCACGGTCGTTGCCGCGAGAGCGGCTTCTGCACGGGATTGAGGCGCTCGCCGAGGCCGACTCCCGGCTGAAATCCGGGAACCGCTCCTCGAGAGCCATCCTCCAATTCCTGATCAGCGAACTGACCGCAATGCCCGCCGCGCGCGACTAGGAACTCTGCTGCGGCGCGAGATCGTCCGCTTCACTCGATCCAGAACAATTTGGCTGTGGGGGCAGGCCATGCGTGCGTGCCGCAGGCAGGTCGTGCCCCTACAGTCCGGGCTTGTCGGGTTAGGCCGGAAGATCCGGCGGCCGATTGACCGGCGCCCGCAAATGCAAACGACGTAGAGGGCACCATTCCGGTTTCGGCGGCCATCCCGGGCTGGGCCCTGCCGAAAGTGCTCAGGCCGGCGCAGCGAGGGCGTTGACGGCGAGCGACAGATTCGATTTGTACCGATTCGCGGTGTTCTCTCTGAGCGCGCCCAGACGTATGGCGCGATCGATGGCGGACAGCGTCTCCGGCAGCAGTTTCCGCGCTTCCGCGGCGTTCCCCGAGGCGATCGTACTGCGGAGAACTTTCATGGCCGTGCGGACCCGGCTGCGGTTGGCGCGGTTCACTTCCGTGCGGTTGGCGGTCTGCCGTATGCGCTTCAAAACCGATTTCTTGCGTTTCTTTTGTTTTTTCGCTGTCGCCTGCGCCATCTAGCGCTCCTTTTGTGGTGTGCTCAAACTATCTAAGCTAACGGACGTGCGCGGCGAAGTCAATTCGGACCGCACAAGCCCTCTAAATCCGCTGGGTCTGTGAAGGAAAGCGCAGCGAGGGAACGTCTTTTCGGCCGCCGCCGGTTTGGCTACACTTGCGGTCAGCCAGAGAGGTATGTCCACCGCGCCGAGCCTCCCCACGCCGCCACTACGCGACGACCTCCGTCTGCTGGTCCATTCCCATTTTCCTTTGATCGCCGCGGAAACGACAGAGGAGGACCGGCTGGAGTCGCTTCTCGCGGCCATCGCCGCGGAACTCCACATTCCTCTGTTCGTCTGGACCATGACCACGGGCCTCGCCCTGCTCGGGGGCCAGGGGCCGATCTATGGCACCAGCCAGCCGGCGAGTTGCCTGGCAAACGTCGCCCTGATGCGCGGCGACGGCATTTACCTGCTGAAGGACGGCGCGAAGTACCTGAAAGACGATGTGCTCGTCCGCGCGCTGCGCGACGTCTCCGCAAAATTCAAGCATGCCCGTCGATCGATCGTATTGTGCGGCGCCAACTTGGAGGTGCCGGCGGAGATTGCCGATCAGGTAGCGCACTTCCACCTGGGGCTTCCCGACCACCCGGCGCTCGTCGCACTCGTGCGTCAGACCTTGGCCGAAGCTGCCTCTCAGGACGATGTGCAGTGCCCGATCGATGCCGGAGAGCAGGATCGCGTGGCCCAAGCGCTCGCCGGGATGACCTTTGAAAAGGCGCGCGGCACGCTGAGGAAGTGCTTGATTGCCGGGCGATGCAGCTTGGGAACGCTCGCTTCGGATGTGATGGCGGAAAAGCGCGCGGCCCTGGGCTGTGCGGACGTGCTGGATTTCGTAAAAGCGGATTTTTCCTTCAACAACGTTGCCGGCCTGGCTGGACTGCGTGCCTGGCTGGCAGAGCGCCGCTCTGCTTTGACACCGGAAGGGCAGAAGTTCGGACTCGAGCCGCCGCGCGGCGTGCTCATCACCGGCATGCAGGGATGCGGCAAGAGCCTCTGTGCGCGCGCCGTGGCCGGTGAGTGGGGACTGCAGCTTGCCCGTTTCGATGCCGGCTCGCTCTACGACAAATACGTGGGCGAGTCGGAGAAGCGCCTGCGCGTCGTTCTGGAAATGGCCCTGAGCATGGCGCCGCTGGTCCTCTGGATCGATGAAATCGAGAAGGGCTTTGCCAGCGGGAGCGCGGATGCCGATGCCGGACTTTCGCAGCGAATCCTCGGGACATTTCTCACCTGGTTGCAGGAGCCGCACGCAGGTGTGTTCCTCGCGGCGACTTCAAACGATATCTCCAAGCTGCCTCCCGAGCTGCTGCGCAAAGGGCGGTTCGACGAGATTTTCTTCGTGGACCTGCCGACGGCGGAAGAACGCGCGGCGATTTTCGGCCTGCACCTCAAGAAGCGCGGCCGCGATCCGGAGCAATTCGACCTTGGGGCGCTGGCGGCTGCGTCGGAGGGTTTCAGCGGCGCGGAAATCGAGCAGGCCATCATCGCCTCGCTCTATACCGCGTTTTCCAGGAAAGCGCAGCTTTCCACCGAGATTATCCGGGGCGAATTGGGGCGCACAGTTCCGCTTTCGATTACGAGGCGCGAGGATATCGGCGCACTCCGCGAGTGGGCGCGCAACCGGGCGGTGCCTGCGGCTGGGCCTCATGCCCAATAGCCACCGGTTCAGGCGATCCCCAGTACGGCATTGAGCCCGCCGACCAGATGCTTCCACACCAGGTAGTAAATAGCCAAGGCTACGCAGAAAAATGTAGCGATCGCGGTGTACGGCACAGAAAGCACGCCGAACAGGACGATTCCGTGGGCCCCATGCGTCAGGAATCCGAGCCCCGTTGCCAGAAGGATTCCGAGCGGCATGAGCAGGAAGGGAAGGATGGCGCCGAAAGGGCCTATCGGGACGTTGCGGCGATGGAAGACGGCAACGTAGAGAATGTTCCACACGCCGAATAGATTGGGAACCACAGCCATGGGGAACACAATGACGCGTTCCACGGGAACGTTCATGCCGGCGCCGAACCGCGCGATGCTGAACACCGTCAGCACCAACAGCGTGAACATGGTCGGCACGGTGAT
>JASHSV010000206.1 GCA_030038535.1 Candidatus Acidiferrales bacterium | reverse complement strand
ACGAGGCGACGCGTGAGATCCGACGACGGGAAAAGCGCGGGCAGCACCGGACGATCGTAGCGATGACGGCGAACGCGTTGAAAGGCGACCGGGAGAAATGCCTGGAAGCGGGGATGGAGGATCACATCAGTAAACCGATTCAAAAGGACGCGCTGGTCACGGCGCTTGCGCGGTACGCCCCGCAGACGCGGGTGGTGGAGGCGGGAGTGGGAGCGGAGGCGGAGCAGGTGAAGCACTGAGCGCGCGCCGGGAGGATTCCGCGCCGGAGAACAATTTCAGGGAAGGCAGATTCTTCTCCCTTCACGAAACCTCGAGACGAAATGAGGATGATGGATTGCGCGAAACCGAGACAGAGAGTCAGACTTCGCTGGCGGTGAAATAGGCGCAATCGGGATGATGGAAGACGAGGGCACTGACACTGGCCTCGGGCTCCATCATCATGCCTTCGGTGAGGCGCACACCGATTTCTTCCGGATGAAGCAGCTTCCAGATGCCCTGCTGGTCGTCGAGATTCGGGCAGGCGCCGTAACCGAAACTGTAGCGTTTGCCGCGATAATGCGAGGTGAAGCGATCCTGCATGGTGGTGGCGGGCGAATCGGGGAATCCCCAATCCTCGCGGAGGCGGCGATGGAGCCACTCGGCGCAGCCTTCGGCGGATTCGATGGCCAGAGCCTGGACGGCGTGGGCGCGGAAGTATTCTCCAGCAGCTTTGGCTTGTTCGCCGCGCTCGCGAACTCCTTGGCCCGCGGTAACGACGAAAATGGCGATGTGGTCGCGCAGGCCGTCACCTTCGGGCTCGAGAATGTAATCGCTGAGGCAGAGGCCGTCGGTTTTGGGTTGGCGGCCAAAGCGGAAGGTGTGGAGCGGGTCTCGAGATTTGGCGCCGGGCGCAAAGAGGAGTATGGAGTTGCCGGCGCGCTCGGCTTCAAAGAATTGCCAGACGGCGCGGACACTCATCCATTGCGCGGCCTCCTGCTTTATCTCCTCTACCTGATGATACAGTTGGAGTGCTTTCGGGTCGCGCGCGGCGAGCTGCTCCTCGAAGTTGCCCTTGAAGCCGAGATGGCGGCCGTAGAGCATGAAGGGATTGATGTAGCTCCAGACCTCGGGGAGATTGCGAATGGTGCGGACGCGGCGGTCGAGATAGGGAGCGGCGGGAACGGGGATATCGGTGCGGACGCGGCGGGAGCGCGATTCTGCAGCGGGAACGACCGGGATAGCTGCGGGTTCGGGTGCAGGAGCGCCGTCCGCCGCGCGATGGGATTCGAGCACGGCGGAGCGGGTGGCCGGGTCCATGATTTCGTTCATAAGGCGAAGACCGGTCATAGCGTCCTTGGCGTAGAGAGTGGGCGAAGCGTAGCTGGGAGCGATTTTGGCGCGGGTGAATTTGTCGGAGAGTGCGGCGCCGCCGACGAGCAGGGGGACACGGATGCCGGCATCGCGAAGGTCTTCCGCAGTGACGACCATCTGCTGGGCGCTCTTGACGAGGAGGCCGGAGAGGCCGATGGCGTCGGGCGCGTGCTGCTGGTGCGCGTGGATGAGCTCCTCGGGCGGGACTTTGATGCCCAGATTGATGACCTGGAAACCGTTGTTCGAGAGGATGATTTCGACGAGATTTTTGCCGATGTCGTGGACGTCGCCTTTGACGGTGGCGAGCACAATTTTGCCGCGGGTGTGCGTGGCGGATTTTTCCATGAACTGCTGGAGATGATTGACGGCGGCCTTCATGGCCTCGGCAGATTGCAGGACTTCCGCGACGATCAGCTCGTTGTTGTTAAAGAGGCGGCCGACTTCGCTCATGCCGGCCATGAGCGGGCCGTTGATGATTTCGAGCGGAGCAGCGCCCTCGGCGCGCTTGCGTTCTAGGTCGGCGACGAGGCCGTCTTTGGTGCCTTCGATGATGTAGTTGGCGAGGCGGGCATCGAGGGGGAGATCGGCGGGCTTGGCTTTGGCGGACGCCGATTTGCGCTGGCGGAAATGCTCGGTGATGGCGGCGATGTGGAACTGGTTGATGGCAATCTTCTGGTCGCGGGACTGCTGGCGCCAGTCTTCGGGAGCGGTGCGAAGGAGCTGGGCCTGCGGGTGGCCGGCGGGCAGGTCCACCGGCGGGGAGTTGAAGAGGACGTTTTCGGCTAGGCGGCGCTCTTCTACGGGAATGGAGGGGAAGCGCTCGAGCTTCTCGGCATTGACGATGGCGAGATCGAGGCCGGCTTTGGTGGCGTGATAGAGGAAGACGGAATTCACCACTTCGCGGGCAGCGGCAGGCAGGCCAAAGGAGATATTGGAAATGCCGAGGATGGTTTTGACGCCTGGGATTTTTTCTTTGATGAGGCGGACGCCTTCAATGGTTTCGACAGCACCGCCGACGTAGTTTTCGTCGCCCGTGGCGCAAGGGAAGACGAGGGCGTCGAGGATGACGTCTCCGGCGGGGATACCGTACTTCTCGGTCAGCAGGCGGACGGAGCGCTCGGCGATGGCGAGTTTGCGCTCGCGGGTGAAGGCCTGGGCCTGCTGTTTATCCTCGTCGATGGAGCCGACGACGAGCGCAGCGCCATAGGCCCGGACGAGCGGGCAGACGCGCTCGAATTTTTCCTCGCCGTCTTCAAGGTTGATGGAATTAATGATGCTTTTGCCCTGGCAGTAGGCCAGGGCGAGCTCGACGGCGCGCGGATCGGTGGTGTCGATCATGATGGGGGCTTTGATTTTCCGAATGAGGCGGTCGTAGAAGGGGGCGATGTCGCGCAGCTCGTCGCGCTCGCTCGATTGCAGGCAGACGTCGATAATCTGGGCGCCGTTGCGGACCTGGCGGCGGGCAATCTCGCTGGCTTCCTCCCATTTTTCCTCGGTCACGAGCTTCTTGAATTCGCGGGAGCCAATGACGTTGGTTCGCTCGCCGACGTGGAGCGGGCGTGTGGAGTCTTCCGCTTCGATAAGCTCGATGCCGGTGTAGAGACTGCGCAGGGAGCGGCCGGGAACGCGGCGGGGCGGCTTGCGTTCCGCCATCTGTGCGATGGCGCGGATGTGCGCGGGCGTGGTGCCGCAGCAGCCGCCGACGATATTGAGCCAGCCGTGGCGGGCAAAGCGTTCGAGCTGCGCGGCGAGCGAGTCGGGGGTTTCCAGATAGCGGCCCTCTTCGTTGGGCAGGCCGGCGTTGGGAAAACAGGAAATGCGCGTCCAGGCCGATTCGCTGAGTGTGCGGATGTGATCGGTCATGAACTCCGGGCCTGTGGCGCAGTTGAGACCGATGGAGAGCAGATTGGCATGGGCCACGGAAACCCAGAAGGCGTCGGCGGTCTGGCCAGCGAGCATGGTGCCCGTGGGCTCAATGGTGCCGGAGACCATCAGGGGGACATCGTGGCCGGAGTCGAGACGGGCACGGGCGACGGCGAGCAGGGCGGCCTTGACGTTGCGCGTGTCCTGGCAAGTTTCGACGAGCAGGACGTCCACGCCGCCCGCGATCAGGCCCATGGCCTGCTCGTAAAAGGTCTGGCGGAGCTCGTCGAAGGTGACGTTGCCGGTGACGCTGATGGCGCGCGTGGTGGGGCCCATGGATCCGGCGACGAAACGAGGACGGCCGGACTTGGAGAATTCGTCGGCGGCCTGACGGGCAAGAGCGGCGGCCGTGCGGTTGAGTTCGCGTGCTTCGGCGGCGAGCGAGTATTCGCCGAGGACGAGGGGCGTACCGCCGA
>JASHSV010000205.1 GCA_030038535.1 Candidatus Acidiferrales bacterium | reverse complement strand
GAAGCAGGGCCGGGGCTGATTTTCTGGCATCCCAAGGGCGGCCTGGTTCGCAAGATTATGGAGGACTGGTCGCGTGAGGAGCATCTGCGGCGCGGCTACAACCTCGTCTTCACGCCGCACGTGATGCGCCTGGACCTGTGGAACACCAGCGGACATACGAACTTCTACCGCGAGAACATGTTCGGCCCCATGGAAGTTGAAAAAGCCGAATACCAGCTCAAGCCCATGAACTGCCCGGGACACATCCTGATTTACAAATCGCGGCTGCGCAGTTACCGCGAGCTGCCGCTGCGGCTGGCGGAGCTGGGCACCGTGTACCGCTACGAGCGTTCCGGCGTGCTCCACGGGCTGATGCGGGTGCGCGGATTTACGCAGGACGACGCGCACATTTTCTGCACGCGCGATCAGCTCGAAAAGGAAATCGAAGGCTGCGTGGACTTCGCGCTCGCGGTGTTGCGCACATTCGGCTTCCAGCAGTACATCATCGAGCTTTCCGCGCGCGACCCGGCGCACCCGGAGCACTACGCGGGCACCGTGGAGGAATGGGAGCACGCCGAGGGCGCGCTGAAGAACGCTCTCGGCCGCATGAACATCCCTTACAAGTACATGCCGGGCGAAGCCGTCTTCTACGGTCCCAAGATCGATTTCAAATTGCTGGATGCCATCGGCCGGCCGTGGCAACTCTCGACCGTCCAGTTCGATTTCAATTTACCGCAGCGCTTCGGCCTCGAGTACGTGGGCGAAGATGGGGCCCGCCACCAGCCTGTGATGGTGCATCGCGCGCTCTGGGGGGCTGTCGAGCGTTTCTTCGGGGTGCTCATCGAGCACTACGCCGGGGCGTTTCCGGCCTGGCTCGCTCCCGTGCAGGTCTCCGTGCTTCCGGTGAGCGGAAAATTCGAACAATACGCGCGCGGCGTGGCCGATAAGCTGCGCGATGCCGGCTTCCGCGTGCACCTGGACGACCGCAACGAAAAACTGCAAGCCAAAATCCGCGACGCCCAGCTCGAGAAAATCCCCTACATGCTGATCGTGGGCGGCAAGGAAGCCGAATCCGGCAGCGTTTCCGTACGCCACCGGTCGAAAGGCGATCTGGGCGCGCGTCCGCTGGCGGAGTTCGTCACTGCCCTGCTCGAAGAAGTTGAAAACCGTGTGGCCCAGTAACGGCATCCAATTGGGGCGGCGGTTTTCATGCTATACTTTGCGACTGCGCGTCAGTCACCCGCCGGTCCGGAACCGCCCAGGGGTGGGTTTTCCAGGAGCTCGGTCATTGCGGGGGAGTTGTCTCCCCTGGGAGCTGAGGCGAAGGAGGCATTGGTATCAGCAGCGATCGTAAATACCGGGTGAATGAACGCATCCGTGAACGCGAGATCCGGGTGATTGACGAGAACGGCGGGCAGCTCGGCGTCATGCAGCCGTTTGAAGCCATGCGGAAGGCAAGGGAAGCGGGTCTCGACTTGGTGGAAATCTCGCCGACCGCCGTGCCTCCGGTCTGCAAGATTATGGATTTCGGCAAGTTTCGTTACGAGGAGAACAAGCGCGACCACGAGCAGCGCAAACACCACCGCGGCGGCCACATCAAGGAAGTGAAGTTCCGTCCCTCGACCGCCGAGCACGATTACCAGGTGCGCAAGAACCGCATCATCGAGTTTCTGACCGACGGGTACAAGGTGAAGGCCATGATTTTCCATCGCGGACGCGAGATGGCCCACCCCGAAGTCGGACGGCAGAAAATGACGCGCCTGCTGGCGGAAAAAGATATTCAGGCGCTGGGACAAATCGAAAGCCCGCCGCGCATGGAAGCAAACATCCTGCTCGCCGTGCTTGCACCCAAGAAGGGCGTCACGCTGCCCGCGGCGCGGCCGCTGCAGCCCGGCAGCCCGGAGTAAGGCGCGCGACGCGCCGGGGAATTGGAGAGCGGAATGGCCAAGAAGGCAAAACTGAAGACGCATCGCGGCGCCGCCAAGCGTTTCCGCGTGACTGCGACCGGCAAGATCATGCGCATGCATTCCGGCAAGCGCCACCTGCTGGGAACCAAGCCCGCGCGGCGCATGCGCCGGCTGAAAAAGCTGACGGAGGTGCATCCCGCGGACGCCCCGACGGTCCGCCGCATGCTCCCGTACGCATAGAGCTTTTGTTCCGGCCAGCCGGAACGAATTACCGTGCCAGGCAGCGCAATTCCCGCCACGGCGGGCCTGCCGGCCGGAGACGAGGGTAGGCAGCCGGTAATTTCCCGGCCGCTGGTCCCACAGAAACGCGCCGTGGAGATGCCGCCCTGCGGGTGCGGGCGCGGCTCTCCATGCCAAGGAGCAAAGCAAACATGGCTCGAGTCAAGCGAGGCACCAAGCGCCGCGCGCGCCGCAAGAAGTATTTGCGCCGCACGAAAGGCTTTTTCCTCACCAAGAGCAAGCTCTTCCAGGCCTCGCAGGAAGCCGCGAATCGCGCCGACCGCTACGCCTTCCGCGACCGTCGAAACCGCAAACGCGATTTTCGCCGGCTGTGGATCCAGCGCATCGGCGCCGCCGCGCGAAACAACGGCATGACCTACAGCACGCTCATCAACGGCCTGAAAAAGGCCGGCGTGGCGATCGACCGCAAAATTCTGGCCGATCTCGCAGTGGCCGACGCGGCAGGTTTCACGCAACTCGCCGAGCAGGCCAAAGCCGCCCTGGCCTGATTCGTCACGCGGCTTGCCACGACGGCCGACAACGTTGCATTCAGCACAGCGAAGGGAAAACTAAGGGGCGCAGCCGGGAGTGGCTGCGGCGCCAGTGCTTAGCACCCCGGCTAGTGGATCCCTTCCTCCAGGTAAAGATCGGAAAGATACCGCCGGTAACCGTACACGTACGACTTTCCGTCTGGTGCCACGCAGATGGGCCAGATGATCTCAACTCCGGCGGGATCGAGAGGCATCAGCTTCTTCCAAAGCTTTCTCTGACCCGTGGCAATTTCCAGGCGGAAGACCTGCGCAGGTATTTCTCCTCGCCTGTATACATATAGCGCGCGGCCATCCGCCTCCCAGGCGATTGGCGCATCGTTCCCTTCCAGTCCCGGAAGCCGCCGGGGCTCCCCTCCTTCTACCGGAAAGAGATAGCCCTTCTGGTCGGGACCAACCGCCGCGACCAGTCTGCCATCCGGAGAGAGTGGATACGCGAGAGGGCTGATCCCTTCCGGGGTGATGGGCTGCGGCTTTCCACCGTCGAGGTCCTGAACGTACAGCCGGACTCCGTGCCCCGGCTCATTCCCCGAAAAGAGAATTCGCTTCCCATCGGGAAACCAGCGCGCCTGATAATGATTGATCCCGCTCGGGGCCAGTTGCTTCGGCTCTCCCGCCTTGGTCGGCAGGAGGATGAGCTGTTCCGGCGACTGGAGCGGT
>JASHSV010000204.1 GCA_030038535.1 Candidatus Acidiferrales bacterium | reverse complement strand
GACCCGCTGTCGCAAAAGGCGCAGGCATTCAGCATTCCGGGCGAAACGGTGGACGGCACAGAGGTGCTGGAAGTGTTTGAAGCCGTGGGGCGAGCGGCCGAACGCGCCCGCGACGGGAAGGGGCCGAGCCTGGTGGAGGCGAGATTCTACCGGCTAAGCGCGCACGGCAATGCCATCACGGTGCCGCCGGTTCCAACGCAATTTCCCGAGCACGAGGCCGTCGAGGTGTACGGCAACAGAGCCGAATACGCCGAGTGGAAATCGAAGGACCCCATCGCGAGATTCCGCGCAAGGCTCACAGGCACCGGCGCGCTCACGGACGCGGCGGCGAAGCAGATCGAAGACCGCGTGGCAACGGAAATGGAAGAGGCAGTGCAATTCGCACTGGCGAGTCCGCTGCCGGAACCGGGAGAGGCGATGAAGCACGTGTGGGCATAGAGGATAAAGACGAAAATCGGCAAGAGAAAGACAGCAGGAGGACGGGATGGCACGGGAAATGATGTTCGCGGAAGCGATGGCGGCGGCCATTATGGAAGAGATGCAGCGCGATTCCGACGTGGTGTTTTACGGTCAGAACATGGCCATGACGGAGCGGGACCCGTTTCTAAAGCGGTTCGGGAAGGAGCGGGTGCGCATCACGCCCATTTCGGAGACGGCGGAAATCGGCGCGGGTGTGGGCGCGGCGATGACGGGCCTGCGGCCGATCGTCGAGCTGTACATGAACGAATTCATGCTCGTAGCCTTCGATCAGGTGATCAACGAAGCTCCGCGGCTGCGTTACATGTCGGGCGGGCAGGTGAGGGTGCCGCTGGTGCTGAAGGCGGGTTTCGGATTCGCTGCGGGATGGGCAGGCCAGCACTCAAATTGTCTCTACCACACGATGATGGGAATTCCGGGGCTGAAAGTGGCGATGCCTTCAACGCCCGCGGACGCAAAAGGGCTCTTGACCGCAGCGATCCGCGACGACAATCCGGTGGTCTATCTGCACCACTACATGTTGATGCTGGACAAAGGCGAAGTGCCGGAGGGGGATTTCGTGGTGCCGCTCGGAGTGGCGGATATCAAACGAGCGGGGAGCGACGTGACCATCGTGGCCACGGCCTGGATGGTTAAAAAATCGCTGGCCGCAGCGGAGGAGCTGGCGAAAGAAGGAATCAGCGCGGAGGTAGTGGACCCGCGAACGCTCGCGCCGCTGGACGTGAAGACAATCGTCGCCTCGGTGAAAAAAACCGGACGGCTAGTGCTGGTGGATCAGGCGCCGAGGCAATCTTCGGCCGCCGCGGTGATTGCCGGTGAAGTGGCTGAACATGGATTCGAATACTTGAAGGCGCCGGTGCGCATGGTGACCGCGCTCGATACGCCGATTCCGTACAGCGAGCCACTGGAACGTTACGTGCTGCCGGATGAAGAGAAGATCATAAGCGCAGTGAAGTCTGTGATTGCAAAGCAGAGTGTCGGCGTCTGATTCCCATACGACGGCTAGTGTTTTTTCGTGCCCGGCGAGCCGCCGGCCGATTTCGATTGCGCAAGGCTTTGGTTGGCGCGGTAGATTACGAAGGCGCGGGCCGCTTCCGCGTCGTCGCGTGAAAGTTCTTTGGCGAACGAAATCATGCCGTTTCCGACCAGCGAGCCGCCCAGCACGATGTTGAACCAAGAATCATCGCTGAGTGAGCTGGAGTAGCGAAGGTCGGGAAGGATTCCGCCGCTCACGGCGGCGTCGCCATGGCAGCCGGCGCAGTAGGTCTGGAAGATGCGCTCGCCCTTGGCTACGGCTGCGGGGCTGGCCGTTGCTGGCGGCGGGTTCAGCACCGGCGGCGTAATTTCTACGGGCGGAGGCAGCGAAGCCTTTCCGCCGATTTTGAAAGCGAGCATGCGGCCGATGTTTGCCAGCGGCTTGGGCCGCAAAGCAATCTCGCCCGGAGCGAGCGGAAAGACGCCGCCCCAACCCACGAGGATGGCCACGTACTGTTCGCCTTTCACTGTGTAGGCGACCGGAGCGGCAACGACACCAGCCTGAACGAAGTAGGACCACAATTTTTCGCCGTTTGCAGCGCGCAGGGCCTCGAAGTTTCCGTCGCCTGTGCCTTCAAAGACGAGACCGCCAGCGGTGGAAAGGACTCCGCCGTTCCACGCCGTGGTACGCGGGGCTTCCCACACCTGTGTTTGCGTTGCCGGATCCCAGGCAACGAGACGGCCTTTGACGCTAGAAATGATCGCTTTCTTGATATTGGGATCCTGCGGCAGTTCGGCGGCCACCACATCAATTCCATAGTTGGGAGAGAGTGCGTTCTTTTGGAAATGCTCGGGAGACTTATAGAGGAAACCGGCGTCGTGCACGGAGAAGTACACGAAGCCCGTCTGCGGGTCGAAGGACATGGGTTGCCAACTGTGCGCGCCGAGCGGCCCGGGAACCACGGGAGCGGGTTTCGGGCCAGGGTATCGCGCGATGCCGGTCTCGACGGGCCGGCCGGTCTTCATGTCCACGCCCGTGGCCCAATTGATGAAAGTGTACGGCTTGGCGGAGAGCAGCTCGCCGTTGGTGCGATCAATCACGTAAAAGAAGCCGTTCTTGGGCGCGTGCAGCAAGACCTTCCGCGGCTTGCCGTCGAAGGTGATGTCGGCGACGATGATGTGCTGTGTGGAGGTGTAGTCCCACATCTCGCCCGGGGTTTCCTGGTAATACCAGACCATTTCGCCGGTGTCGGGCCTAAGCGCGACGATGGAAGCGAGATAGAGATTGTCGCCGCCGCGCGGACTGCGGATCCGTTCGTTCCAAGGGCCGCCATTGCCGGTGCCGACGTAGAGGAGATCGAGGTCGGCATCGTAGGCCATGGAATCCCATACCGTGCCGCCGCCGCCGAGCTTCCACCACTCGCCGGTCCACGTTTTCGCGGCCTTCTCGAGGGCGGGATTTTCAAACGGCTTCGAGGGATCGCCGGGAATGGTATAGAAGCGCCAGGCCAACTTTCCGGTTTCGGCGTCGTAGGCGGAAATGTAGCCGCGCACGCTCATTTCCGCGCCGCCGTTGCCGATCAGGACTTTTCCCTTCACCACGCGGGGCGCACCCGTAATGGTGTAGCGGAAAGCAGGATCGATGGTGAGCGTGGACCATACGGGCTTTCCGCTGGCGGCATCGAGCGCGATCAGGCGGCCATCGAGAGTGCCGAGAAAGACTTTGCCGTTCCAAGCGGCCAGGCCGCGGTTCACCACATCGCAACAGGCGTTTACGGCCCATTCCGGGGGGACTTTGGGATCGTAGGTCCACACGCGCGCGCCGGTGGCGGCATCGAGCGCCACCACTTTGCTCCACGCGGTGGTGAAGTACATCACACCGTCGATGACCAGGGGCGTGGCCTCCTGGCCGCGGCGAGTGTCCAAGTCATATGACCAGGCGAGCGCGAGCTGTCCCACGTTTTGCGCATTGACGTCCGCCAGCGGGCTGAAGCGCTGCTCGCCGTACGTGCGGCCAGTGGTCATCCAGTTGCCGGCCTCGGAATCCGCGTGCAGGAGACGGGCGGCGTCCACTGCGGCAGGCCTAGCCGGCTGATTTTCCGCACCGGGACCGCTGCGGCTACAGGCCGCTGAGGCGAGCAGCGCAAGAATGATTCCAAAAGTATTTTGTTTCGTCATGCGCATAGGCTCTCCAGTGGGCTTCCCAGCTCCTCAAGCCGGCCTAGCGTCCCGCGAACGCCTGTAGCGCAGTCCGACCCGGGCCTGGATGGGAGGCCCAAGCATGGGCGTAGGAGTCAGCTCCACGTAATAGCGCTGGTCGAACAGGTTTTCAAACGCCGCAAAGGCCTCCACGCCGCGGCCCAGGGAGCGCGCGACCAACAAATCGAGCGCGAAATAGCGCGGGAGCAGAAACTGATTCAGAGAGTCGTCGTACTGGCGGCCCACGAAGCGTCCCTCGACGCTGAGAACGAAACTGGATGGATGCCAGTAGCGGGCCTGGACGGTGAACTGGTTGCGCGGCACCTCGGGCACATCGAGCCCAACGAGCGCGGCGTTGGCCGGATAGCTGACCACGGTGGCGGCAACGTACTGATATCCGCCGGAGATTTCCAGATGTTTATTCAACCTGCTTTCCGCGTCGAGCTCCACGCCGCGTGAGCGCGTGCGGCCGAGATTTTCGCGCTGCTCGGTGATCAGCGTGGGCGTGGTGGCCAGCGTGACGCTCTCGATCGGATCGGTCACGTCGCTCCAGAAAAAATTGCCGCGCAGGATGAGCTTTTCGCTGAAAGTACGCACGTTCGCGCCCGCCTCGGCGCCGGTGAGCCGTTCGGGGACAAGGCCGGCGTTCGCTTCGGTGAGCACATCGCCCATGCGGAACGAGCGGTAGAGTTCGTTCAGCGTGGGGTTGCGGAAGGAACGGTATCCGGAAGCCGTCAGGGAAACAGATTTGTTCGCTGCATAGAGCAGAGAAAGGCGCGGGCTGAAGGCTGTGTCGGTCCGATCGGCGAATGGCGTGGTGACCGGAGGCCCGGGCGGGGCGAGCGGCGTGCGCACGGTCGCGGCGTCGAAATTTCGCACGTCGTCAAAACGGAAACTGGCCGTCGCCGTAAATCTCGCGGTAATCCGGAGGATGTCTTCGCCATAGGCGGCCACCGAGCGCTGGCGGCCGCCGGAGGTTTGGAAAGCGGTGTGGGTGCCCGAGGAAAAGAAATTTTCGTGGCTCGAGCCCATCACCTCGTCTGCCGAGGCACCCAGACCGAGAGTCTGCCGCGAACCGGCCGCGCGGGACCAGAACAGGGAGCCGCCGCCCTGCTGGGAGGGCACGTGCTGCTGGTCGGTGAGCGATTCGGTCATACGGCTGGCGGCGATGGCGGAGAAATTCTGGCTGTAACTTTGCGTGCTGCCGTAGGCGCGGGCGGAAATGGAGCCCGCAGTGCCCAAAGGAGTATCTACTCCCACGACGCCCGTGCCGAGCTGCGTATCATTCGTCTGGATCCGCGACCCGTTGTCGCGGTCCTCAGTGAAGTAGGAGGTGCGGCCGAATATGCGGCCCTTTTCCCCCAGGCGATGGCCGACAGTGAAATCCAGCACCGCATCCTGCGAATCCGCGCGCGTATCCACAGGGCCGCGAATCGATGCGGGCACCAGAATGTAGCCATCGGTGTGGAACAAGTCCGCCGCGAGCGAGAAATCCCACGGGCCGATTCGAGTTCCGGTCCAGAGCGAAAGATCCGGGGTGTTCTCCGAGCCGTAGGAAACCTCAAGGGAGAGATCGGGTCCGAGGGGTTGCCGCGTGAAGAACTGGATGGCCCCGCTGAGCGCGTCGCCGCCATAAAGGCTCGACTCGCCGCGCCGCACCAGCTCCACGCCGTCCAGGGACTGTTGCGGAATCCGGTCCCAGTAAATCCAGCCTCCGAAGGGATCGTTGAGCGGAACGCCGTCTTCGAGCACGAGGGCGCGGCTCGCTCCGCTGCTGCCCAGCCCGCTGAGCGAGACGCCGAGGGTGGTGGGATTTGCGGTGCGGCTCCCGCTGCGGCGAAACAACGAAAAGCCCGGGATTTGGCGCAATTTATCGTCCACGGTGAGGGCGGGAGTCGCGATGAGGTCTGCGGAGTCGAGCGCCACCTCGCTATCGGCCACGTCGCCCAGTCGCGACTCGATGCGCGTGGCCGTGACCACAACTCGTTCCTCTTTGGTGGCGAAGGGAAGAACAATTTCGAAATGGATCGGCTGACCGCCCGCGAAATTGAAATCGCGCGCCACCGAAGCGAAATCCTTAGCGGACACAAGGAGCTTTCCACTCTGCAACGGCAGGTCCTCGAACGAGAATCGCCCTTCTGAATCCGCAACTACAGTGTGCTGTTCGGCCCCAATCTGGAGAATGACTTTGGCCCCTGCGATGGGCGCACCGGAGGGGTCGCGAACAATGCCGTCGATGCGCAGCGACTGCGCGGAGAGGGGGACGACAAAGGCCAAGTACACGAGCCACAGGGGGATGCCGGCGGAGAGCAAATTGAGGCTGCCACTGCGGCTCCGGAAAACTGCCGGCCAGGGGCGGATCCTGCAGGAACGCGAAGCGAGTACGCCAGGAGGGAACGGGAAACGAAAGGCAGAGAGCAGCGACACGCGTGCGTACTGTAGCACAGTCACGTGCGGGGAGGAGGCACGGGGCCGATAACCGCACGACTGCCCGATTAGAGGCTTGACTTCCCCTTACACCCGCGTTACAGGTACGAGTCACCGGGGGTACGTCTATCCATCGGATTGGGAACTTGGATAGGTCCAGGGGAACACCCCGGGAAAAGGGGTGGTTCATGCGCCGAACTCACGCCGTTGCGGTATTGCTGGTCCTGGCTCTGGCACTGGGCAGTGCGGCTTCCCTCTCCGCGCAGGTGGGCAGCGCCACCGCGCAATTGAGCGGGACGGTGCGCGACGAAAGCGGCGGCGCGGTGGCCAACGCCAGCGTCACCATCCGGGAAGTGGACACCAACCGCAGTTACTCGGCGACCGCCAACGATAAGGGCTTTTACACGTTCGTGAACCTGCCTCCGGGAAGATACGAGCTGAAGGCCGCGTTCAAAGGCTTTGCCAACTTCACGCAAACCGGAATTACGCTGACCGTGGCGCAGTCTGCGACGGACGATGTGACGCTGAAAGTGGCCGCGAAGGGCGAGCAGGTGATCGTGACCACTGAGGCGCCGGTGATTGAGCCAACCAAGACGGAAGTCAGCCAAGTGGTGGAATCACAGCAAATCGATGCGCTGCCGATCAGCGGACGCGTGTTCACGGACTTCGCCCTACTGACACCCGGAGTAGCCACAAGCCGCACCAGCCTCGGCACGGTATTCACCGAATTCGAGGTCACGCAGATTTCTTTTGGCGGCATGCGCTCGTTCAGCAACGAAATCACGGTGGACGGAGCGGACTTCGTCAATTCGGCCAGCGGCATCCAGCGCTCGACCCCCCCCCAGGAGTCGGTGCAGGAATTTCGCGTGGTCAACAACAGCTTCGGCGCCGAATACGGCCGCGCGTCGGGGGGCATCGTGAACATTGTCACCAAGTCGGGCACAAACGGCCTGCATGGCAATGTTTACGACTATCTGCAAAACAATGCCACTGACGCACGTTCGCTGCTGCAACCGGCGCCATTGCCTGACGAATTGCGCCAAAATCAGTATGGGGCTTCTTTGGGCGGCCCCGTTGTCAAAGACAAGGCCTTTTTCTACGCCAACTATGAAGGCAAAAGGAGCGCGCGCTCCCCGACTTATGCACCGGATTTCATCGATAACCTGTCTCTCGTTGATGAGGCGAAAGCGCAATTGGGACTCGCTCCTGAAGGTTGTTTCAAATCGCTCACCGCATGCGGCGCTGATTTGACTCCGGCGCAAGCCTTCGCCTATATCAAAAGCTACTTGCAAACCGAGAACGACGACACCGGCTTTGTCCGTTTCGATGATCAAATTACGACAAACAACCGTTTAGCGGTGCGCTATAACGTGGAAGACGTGCGAGCGACTGGCGAACTTGTTGGACAACCCCTGGACAACGGCGGCATCGCGGTTCCCAGCGCAGGACGGGATCTCTACACGCGGGATCAATCGATCGTCACCACCGTAGATTCGATACTGGGACCCAATCTGGTCAATACTGTTCTGGGGCAGTTCGCCCGGCGGCACTATAACTTCCCCGGTTCGACCGGCCAGCCCGACCTGGACTTGGCCAACGATCTTCAATTCGGCCACAACTTTGGAGCCAATGACAGACTTTACGAGACCCGCGTAGAACTCTCCGACTCCGTGTCGTGGATCAAGGGGAACCATCTGGTGAGATTCGGGGCCGATGGCAATTGGCTCACGAGTCTCGAAAATTTCCCCGGCTTTACCCCAGTGCGGTTGATCATACCTGCCGGCCTCCCTTGCCTCTATGCCTTCGCTCAGTTTTATACGTACGGGGCAACGTGGGAAACCACGGGGGCGGGACCGCTTCAAAGCCAAGCCGCAACTTGCCCAGTAGCTAGCGATAACGGCGTTGTGGTGGCGTATGCTGGGGTGCCGCTCCCTACCAGTCCCACTTTTCAGACCGGTGCGCCGCTTGTCCTTGCTTCCAACGGAACGAATTTGAATACTTCGACCTGGGCGAACGCATATCCTCCATCGCTTTTTCCGAACTATAGCAAAGTCATTGATCACGGCTATTGGGGCGGTTATATCCAGGACCAATGGCGAATCACCCGCAGTCTAACTTTGCATTATGGCTTGCGGTGGGATGTCGAGACGGGCTTGTCGCAGTTCGTGAAGCCGGATTATGGGGGTTGGCAGCCTCGCGTTGGACTAGCTTACTCCCCAGACAAAAAGACAGTGATTCGCGCCGGGTTCGGGATGTTCGATGATCGCTATAACCTGACCTTCTTCTTCGTGCCGAATACACAGAAGGCCGTGCCTGGATACCTTTGCGGGAATAATCCGCCGGCGAGCGTGAGTGCCGCTTGCGCCTCCGCGGGTGTCCTGCCACAGAACCTTCCCATGTACCTCGGGCCTGGGCAGGCATATCAGGGTTACCAACTGGCAGGATTTGTTGCCCCGACTGCAGCCAATTTCGGGGCGAGCGTTCTCTCGACCGGCGGCTATGACAGTCTGAATCCGGTTTCGCTGGTCGGCACGTGCTTCACTGGCACCATACCCGGCACGGGGGGACTCTCCGGGCTCGGGAGTCCTTTTTTGGGTCTCTTCCCCGGCGCCGAGTGCGGCATTGGCGAAGGAGGGATGGACCACAATGTGAGCAAGATTCCTTACGCCGAGCAAGCCAGCATGGAAATAGACCGGGAGATCGGCCACGGTTTCTCGATCAACGTAGGCTACCTCTTCGTTGGGGCGCACAGGCTGGTGCGGGGAAACAATATCAACGTTCCATGCCCCGTCGGCACGTCCTGGACGCCCGCAGAGTTAACGGCGAACGGGGGTCCCACGAGCCCGCTGGGGGATTGGGTCGAGGGGTTGCTCCATGCAAACGGCAGCTTTTCCAGCTGCAGTGACGGCACACCGACGCTTGGGACCGGAGCACTGGCTGGCCTGGGGCCCTTCTTTGCCGGCGTCCAAAACTCGGGTCTGCAAACGATCAGTGCGGGGCTTCTCGATTACAACAACGGTGTTGTCAATGCGGCCTACAACGCCGGAACAGTCACGGTTCTAGAGAGGATAAAGTACTTCACCCTTACGGGCAACTATACCTACTCGCATACACTGGATAACGGAAATTTCACCACGTTTATCAACCTTCCGGTCAATCAGTTTGATTACCCGGCAGAGCGTGCGAACTCCAACCAGGACGTTCGTCACCGCTTCGT
>JASHSV010000203.1 GCA_030038535.1 Candidatus Acidiferrales bacterium | reverse complement strand
AGCGGCGCCGCGCCGCCCTCTCCCATACCCTTCGCGCCATTGTAGGAAAAGGGCGAAGGGGATTCGATTTCTCCGCAGGCCAGTTCCGGCATATTCACCGCGGTGATGGGCGTGTAGTCGCTGAACGTGGAAGTCAGCATGTTGCCCTCGGGCGAATATTCGCACGTCTCCATAATCGCGGCGCCGATGCCATGGGCCGTCGCTCCGTGCACCTGCCCGGCAACAATCCGCGGGTTGATTTGCGAGCCGCAATCATCCACTGCGGCATAAGCCAGGATCTTGGGCTGGAAGGTCTCGCGGTCCACTTCCATCACCGCGATGTGGAGCTGCGAGGCATACGTGAGCGTCAAATTTCCGTATTTCTTCTCGACGTCCGGAACCGTAAACGGGGCTTTGTAGAGATGCCGGCAATTTAGCGTTATGTCTTCCATGCTCTGGGGCAGCTCCGCATTGTTTACGTTCACAAGGTTTGCCAGCGCCCAGTAATTGATGGATTTTTCGGTCTCTTTGACTCTCACTTCCGGGCCCATTTTCCCCACGCCAAACTCAAGCTGCCGGGGCTCAGCCTTCAGTGCAAACGCGGCAAGGCGCTCAAGCTCCGCACGGAGCTTTTCGGCCGCGCCGTGAATCGCCGAGAGGCCCGTGACTGCAAATTGGCTGGCGTATGTGCCGGTGTGGCCGGTGTACACGTTCTGGTTGCTGTCGAAGCCGGGCTTCACCGCAATCATTTCCGGCGGAATATTCAGAACTTCGGCCACCACCTGCGCCGCGACCGTTTCGTGCCCCTGCCCCTGTGGCACCGAGCCCATGAACACAACCACTTCGCCGTAAATGTCCAGTTTAACGATGGCGGCCTTCGACTGGCCGGAGTACGGCGCATGAGCATTCACAATCCGCGCCTGCCCGAAATTATTCGTGCCGGAATCCAGCGTGGTTCCAATGCCGATTCCCAGCCAGCGTCCCTCGGCGCGTGCAATCTGCTGGTTCTTTTTCCACTCGTCCCAGTTCACGAGCCTTTTTGCCAGCTCCAGCATCTTCGGGTAATTCCCCGAGTCGTAGATGCAGCCGTTCGGCGTGGTGTACGGGAACTCCTCGGGCCGGATGTAATTGCGCACCCGCATCTCATCCGGCGGAATGCCCAGTTCGTGGCCGCAAATATCCAGGCAGCGTTCGATAAACCAAAGATGCTGCATCCTCGAGTATCCCCGGTTCGGACCCACCGGACATTTGTTGGTCACCACCTGCGAAAAATCCACGCGGTAATTGCGGAAGCGGTAGCAGGCCGGCAGCACCTGCGCCCAGATAATGCATCCCAGCGGCTCGTAGCGCGGATAGGCGCCGCAGTCGTCGATGTGGCGCGACTCGATTGCGGTTATCACGCAGTCTTTGTCCAGCGCCACGCGGGTATCGACAAACGTGCGCTCGTTGCCGTGCGCGCTCGCGAGCATGTGCTCCGTGCGCGTTTCCACCCACTTTACCGGCCGCCCGCCGAGCTGCTTCGAAGCCAGTGCGCATACCGCCATCTGCGGATAGCTCGTGATCTTGATCCCGAAGCCGCCGCCGATGTCCCAGCTCTCCATGTGGATTTGGTCGATGCGCACGCCCAGCGCGGGCGAGAGAAACTGCACAGCGAACGCAGGAAATGAATTCGTGGAGAGAAAATGAATCGTGTCCTCTTTCAGACTCCAGGTGGCGATGACGGCGTTCGTTTCCAGCGGAGTGCTGGAAAATCGGTGGAAATGAAGCTTGGGGATGTGCACCACATAAGCCGCTTCGCGAAACGCTGCGTCAACCTCGCCATACGCAAATTGGCTGCGCCAGTTCACGTTGGAACCGAGCGCTTCGTGGAGCAGCGACTTGGAGGTGGCGGCGGCCTCTCCATCGATTACCGGCTCCAGCGGTTCGTAATCCACTTCCACAAGGTCCGCGGCGTCCGCGGCGGCTGCCGGCGTTTCCGCCACAATGGCCACCACCGGCTCGCCCTGATAGCGCACCTTTCCTACGGCCATAGGCAGATCGACGATTTTGCCGTCGCACCCGGGCCCAATTTCGATAAACGGATTCACTCGCGCCGCGACTTGCTCCCCGGTCAGCACGCACAGCACACCCGGCGATGCGGCGGCCGCGGACGTCTCCACGTTTGTGATTCGGGCGTGCGCGTAAGGTGAACGCACGAATTGCAGGTAGACCATCCCTGCAAGCTTGTAATCGTCCACGAACAGGCCCTGCCCGCGCACCAGGCGGCTTTCTTCGCGGCGTCTGAGCGGCTGGCCGACCCAGCGGCCCTTGCCCGCTGTGCCCGATGATGGCGGCTGCGTGCTCATTTGCTTCGTCCTACGTTTGCTTTCATCGCTTTAAGCCCGAGCCAATGCCGCTTGCAAACTGTCAATCAGCCGCTGGACGTTCTTGCGAGCCAACGGCTCCAGCAAACCGCCGGCCAGCGAGGCAAGCTGCCCAAAAACCTGTCCAGTCCCCCGCCAGCGCACTCGCGTGCCCTCCGGAACGGCTTCCAGTTCGAATCCCGAGCCAATCTCCACCGTCCCGCCCGCCACACTGCCCTTCCCCGAATACCGCGCGCTTCGCGGACGCTCTGCCTCCTCCAGCGCCATTTTCACCGTCGCCGTTCCGCGAATGTGCGCGATTCCCACCTTGAGGCTGACCGTAAAATGGCTCGCGTCCGCAGCCGTCATCTTTTCGAAGTCCGGCAGCAAGGGGCAGAACCGGCCCGGATCGGAGAGAAAATCGAATACCTCTTCCGGTTTGCGCCTCACCACAAAGTCGCCCTGGAACGTAAATCCCATTTATTTCCCAGCCGCGCCGGCGGCCGCCCGGACCGCCTTGAAGATGTTCTGATATCCGGTGCAACGGCAGGTATTTCCGGCAATGCCCTTGCGAATCTGCGCGTCGGTCGGATGCGCCACGCGCGAGAGCAGCGCTCGCGTGGACATCAGAAATCCCGGCGTGCAGTAGCCGCACTGCAGGCCGTGGCACTCGGCAAAGGCTTCCTGCACGGCATCCAGCTTTCCGTCCTTTTCGAGCCCCTCGACCGTCGTGATTTCGCCTCCGTCCGCCTGCACCGCAAACACAGTGCACGACTTCACGTTTCTACCATTCAGCAGCACAGTGCAGGCGCCGCAGTAGGTCGTGTCGCACCCGATGTGAGTTCCCGTCAGATCTAGGTCCTCGCGCAGCACTTCCACCAGCAGGCGGCGCGCCTCGATCTCCAGCTCGCGGGGCGTGCCGTTCACAGCGATCCGGATGCGGACTCGTTTGTTAGCGGCCGGCATACTCGTGCGCTACCTCCACCCTCTCTCCGCGCGCGCGCGCCAGTGCCGCAAGCAGTGCGCGCTCCGTCAGCACCCCCACCAGAAGACGTTTGTACTCCACCGAGCCGCGTAAATCGGCTTGTGGGTCGGCAGCGCTCATGGCCGCCTCCGCGGCGCGCCGGATCGCGTGCGGGGTAATCGCCTGTCCGCGCAGTGCGGAGGCCGCCTCGGCCACCACCACCGGCGTCAATCCGACCGAACCGAGCACCACCTTCGCGTCCTGGCAGAAATCATCGTCGAGCATCTTCACCTCGACCGCAGCGCTGGCCGTAGGGTAGACGGGAGCGCAGCGCTTGAACGCGACGTAGGCGCCCGCGCTGCGCGGCCCTGCATTCGGCACACGGATTTCGCGAACCAGATCTGCGGGCCCGAGCACGGTGCTGAACGCGTCTTTAATGAATTGCGAAACCGGAACCGTTCGCGCGCCCCCCGGCCCAATGCACTCGACTTCAGCGCCGAGGGCCATCAGCACCGGGGCCCAGTCGCCGTGAGGATCGGCCTCTGCCACCGATCCGCCGATAGTGCCCATGTTGCGCACCTGGGCGTCGGCGATGCCCGCGGCGCAATCGTGCAGGATCGGGATGCACGCTGCGGCTGGCGAGTCCTCAATGTCGGCGTGGCGCGTCATCGCACCGATACGCACATGACCGTTCTGCGTTTCGATGTAGGCCGTCCGAGGAATGTGATTCAGGTCCACCAGCGCGGAGGGACGCGCAAGCCGAAGCTTCATCAACGGGATCAGGCTCTGGCCGCCAGCAAGAACTTTCGCTTCCTCGCCCAGCTCGCCGAGCATCCGCGAGGCCTCTTCCAGACTTCCAGCGCGGTGATACTCGAATGGGTACGGAATCAAAACACATTCCTTTCGCGCGCTCGCGGGCGCCCCGCACGCCGGGTGCCCCACACGCCGTGGTCGCGTGTGGGGTCTTTCCTCAAGTTGTCAGCGGAGCCGGATTCTAGTTCGAACACCCAGAGGGCGCAAGCAGGTACAGGTGCCCCACACCTGAACATCCACCCGGCACTCGATTCTCGCCTTTTCCCTACGGGGTCAATAAATGACCTTTTTTTTCGATTTTATACGGGGTACCCAACTCGAAAAATCTGTTCTAGCCTCCTCCTATGAGCGCGCTCGCCACCCACTCACCTCGAACGCCGCCTCCAACCCTGCCTCACGTCCGTTCTTTTCTCCTCGCTCGCCACTCACCACTCGTCACTCGCCACCGATTTGCTGACTTCTTTAGATTGCACAGTTACATTACTCATGGAGGGTGGGGGTGTGCCCCCAAGTCGGCCCGGGCAGGAACGGCACTGCACGATTGGTCGGCGCTTCGCCCGCCGCAATCGCGTCTGGCCTCTGCCGCCGCAAATAAGGTAGATTCGGCGCCTATGAAGTCGCACGGCCGGAAGCCCGCGCAGCCCGAAGAGCAAGAAAAAATTGTCCCCATCATCCTCGCGGCCGGGCCGCGCGGCAGTCTGCGGTTTCCGAAGGCGCTAGCCCCCTTCGGACGGGACACGGCGCTCGAACGCGCCGTGCGATGCTGTTCGGAAGCCCGCGGTTTAGGTCCCCCTGTGGTCGTGCTGGGCAGCGACGCCGAGCGAATTCTGACGGCTTGGAAACCGCCAAAAGGAACCATTGTGATCCAAAACCCGGAGTGGCGTGAGGGGCAGATCTCGTCGTTGCGAGCGGGCTTGCGGCGCGTCCCTCGCAACGCCGCGTTCTTGATCTACCCGGTGGATTATCCGCTTTTGTTCCCCGGTCTGCTGGCCCGGCTATGGTGGGCGTACACGCATCGCGCGCCGGGAGAAGGGATTGTGGTCCCGGCGATGAATGGACGGGACGGGCATCCCATCCTGGTCGCTCCAGAGCTCAGGCAGGAGTTCGTGCGCGCAGAGAAGGCGCGGGACGTGGTTCACAGAGAAGACCGCCCGGAACGGATTTTGCGCGTGCGCGTGCGCGATTCCGCAATCTTTCGCGATTTCGATTCTCCTTCCACGTATCGCTTGTGCCTGAGAATCTTGGCCGGTCACCATCGCGCATGAATTTCGAATCCATCCGTGAAGAATTCCCCGCTCTGCTGGAGAAAACGTTTCTCGACGCGGCTTGTGTAAGCATCGCGCCGCGCTCGGCCGTGGCCGCCGTGGATGAATTTCTCCACCGCGCGGCTTACTGCCCCGAACCCTCCGCCACCCTGAATCACATCGCCATGGATGAGCTGAGGGCGGCAGCCCGTCCGCTCGCCGCTCAAATGATCAACGCGCAGGAGGACGAAATCGCCCTGGTGGAAAGCACGTCGCAGGGCCTGGCCATCGCCTCACAAGCTGTGCCGCTCTCCGCGGGCGATCGCGTGCTTGTCGCGGCTCCCGAATTTATGGAAGTGGCCATTCCCTGGTGCCAGCTTCGAGACCGGGCAGGCATCGAGCTGGCGGTTGTTCCTCACCGCAACGGCAAACTCCTGGTGGATGACTTCGCGGCCTTGATGACAGACCGCACGCGGCTAGTCGTGGTCAGCTCCGTACAGTGGTCGCATGGATTCCGACTCGACCTGGCCGCGCTGAGCGCGCTCTGCCGCGAACGCGGCGTGTGGCTGGTTGTGGATGCGATTCAGCAGCTCGGCGCCGTGCCCATCGACGTCCAGAAGATCCCCATGGATTTTCTGGCCTGCGGCGGCCACAAATGGCTGAACGCACCCTTTGGCTGCGGCTTTCTGTACATACGACGGGAGCGAATGTCGGAGCTACAGCCGCCGATGGCCGGCTATCTGGCAGTGGAGACCCCGGAAGGCGGCTGGGGAAATTATTTTCAGACGCCTTCGATTCAACCGGTGCGCGACTATCGCTTTGTGGAAGGCGCGCGGCGGTACGAGGCCGGCGGGACAGCCAATTATCCGGGCGCAATCGGTCTGGCTGCTTCGCTGCGAATGTTTCTGGAAGCGGGACAGGACAGGATTGCTGAACACGTCTGGACGCTGGGCGAAAAACTCATGGCCGGGCTCGACACGCTGGGCATTTCTGTGAGCACGCCGCGGGAACGCTCTGAGCGCGCAGGCATCGTCACATTCACCCTCGGATCTCCGGAGCGCAATGCCGCTCTGGTCGAGCATCTGCTCGCTCGGCGAGTGCTGGTTTCGTTGCGCTACACGGCGGGAATCGGCGGTGTGCGCGTTGCCTGCCACCTTTTCAACAACGATTCCGACATCGGCCGCCTGCTCGAGGCCACCGGTGAATTTCAGCGCGGGACAGTTGGGAGTCCCGCGCCCTGCCCATGACCCGTTCGACTCCACCGCTGTCAGACGCCGCTCGGCCGGCCGCGAACATCGGATCTGAAGACGTCCTCGATCTTGCGAAGCAGGAAGCCGGCCTTTCGCGCCAGCTCAGCACGCGCCAAATGACCATGATCGCTATCGGCGGAGCGATCGGTACAGGACTCTTCCTGGGCAGCGGACTCGCCGTTCGCGAGGCCGGCCCTGCCGTCATTCTTACCTACGGGCTGGGCGCTTTGATCGCACTGCTGCTCGTCGGCGCGCTTGCGGAAATGGCAGTGGCGCATCCGGCCGCGGGCTCCTTTGGCGTCTATGCCGAGCTCTACGTTTCGCGCTGGGCTGGCTTCGCGGTTCGCTACACCTACTGGGCCGCGCAATCGATTGCGATTGGCGGAGAAGCCACCGCGGTCGGTATCTATTGTGGATGGTGGTGGCCCCAGGTGCCGCAGTGGGTCTGGATCGTCGGCTTTT
>JASHSV010000202.1 GCA_030038535.1 Candidatus Acidiferrales bacterium | reverse complement strand
AAGCCTCGCCGCCCGTGCCCCGCGCCCTGGCGGAACCCGCGCTGCGCATTCTCGCCTAGCGGCGCGCCCTGCGATGCGCGTCGGATCATCGGCTCGATGAGCGAACCCGCCCAAGCAGCGCCGTCAAATCCCGGGAAGGCAGCAACGTCCGGCCTCTCCTACTGGCTGGCTACCGCCGGCGGCCTGGGAAAATTGCCCAAAGCGCCGGGGACCTGGGGCTCGCTTGCCGGCCTCGCGCTCGCCTGGCTATTCGGGCGCGCCGAATTCCGCGGCTACGATTTCGGAATTGTCGAGTTTCAGCCGTTCAATCCTCTGGTCTGGTGGATTGCCTTGAGCGCGGCGGGCGTCGCCGCTGCCGGCCGCGTGGAACGCCTGAGCGGCAAGAAAGACCCGCAGTACGTGGTCGTCGACGAGGTATCCGGCCAGTGGCTTGTCTTCTTGCTCGGCCCGGCGATGTTCTACGGTCCCCTCGGCTGGAAATCTTTGCTGGCGGGTTTTATACTTTTTCGAGTTTTGGACACCACCAAACCCTTTCCCGCCGGGCGCGCCGAGTCGCTGCCGGGCGGATGGGGCATCATGGCAGACGATTGGGTGGCGGGCGCGTACGCGGCAATTTGTCTGTGGCTGGCCCACTGGACCGGCTGGCTGGGCTGAGGAGAGCGGGACTGGGAATGGCGGAACGTCCGACAATCGAAAAGATTTCGCCCTCTGCGGCGATCCCCGGCGGCGAACTCTCGATTCACGGCAGCGGTTTCACAAATCGCAACGGCGCCCGCCCCACGGTCCGCTTCGGCCCCAACGAAGGGAGCCTGGTGCTCTGCACCGAGCGGCGTTTGGTGGTGCGCGTGCCCGAGGGCGCAGCCGGCGAAATCCGCGTGGCCACCACGGAGGGCGAAAGCAAGAAATTCAACTGCTCCATCGGCATTCCCATCGCCGACAACCTTCATCCCGTGGCCAATCCCGCGGTGGACCGCGAGGGAAACCTTTACGTCACCTTCAGCGGCCAGCGCGGCCAGAAAGTGCCCGTCTCCCTCTACAAAATCACTCCGAATTTCCTGGTCAAGCCCTTCGCTACCGAGCTGATGAATCCCACCGGCCTGGCGATTGACCGCGAAGGTACTCTCTACGTTTCCTGCCGCCACGACGGCACCGTGCACCGCATCACGCCTGACGGGCGCGCGCAGCGCTGGGTGGAAGGCATGGGTATCGCCACCGGCCTTGCGTTCGACCGCGAGGGCGCACTCTATTGCGGCGACCGCAGCGGCACCATTTTCAAAATTTATCCCGACCGGCAAATTCTGGTCTTCGCCACGCTCGAGCCTTCCATCGCCGCCTATCACCTGGCTTTCAGCGCCGCCGGCGACCTGTACGTTGCCGGGCCCACCACGTCCAGCTTCGACCGCATCGTCCGCGTCTCGGCGGGCGGCGAAGTCACTTCGTTTTTCCGCGGGCTCGGCCGCCCGCAGGGCATGGCCTTCGACGCCACCTCGAATCTCTATGTCGCCGCCTCGTTCGGCGGCAGGCGGGGAATCGTGCGCATCACACCGCAGGGCCGGGCGGACGTGGTCGTCTCCGGCAGCGGTCTGGTGGGACTGGCCCTGCTCCCCTCGCGCCGGTCTTATCTCGCCACTGGCTCCATCATCTACGTCCTCGACTGGGACGTAGCGGGCGCCACGCTCCCGCTTTAAATTCTGGGCGGTCGCTGGCCTGCTACTTGGCAGTTAACACCAACCACTGCCTGTTGCAGCCGCCACCCGCTTCGGGTAGAAACGTAACCAGATGAGAGCTGAAATCATCGCCGTAGGCTCCGAACTCCTCACCCCGGACCGCATCGACACCAACTCGCTGTTTCTCACTGCGCAGTTGAACCGCCTGGGTATCCAGGTCGTCCGCAAGACCATCGTGGGCGACGAGCCGAACAGCCTCCAGCGCGAATTTCGCGCCGCTCTCGAACTCGCCGACGTAATCATCGCCAGCGGCGGACTCGGCCCCACCGAAGACGACATCACGCGCGAAGCCCTCGCCGCCGTCCTCCAGCGGCCTCTCGTCCAGGACGATGAAATCCTCAAGGACATCGAAGCCAAGTTCCAGCGATTCGGCCGGGTGATGCCGCAAATCAATGTAAAGCAGGCGCTGGTGCCGGTCGGCGCCGCCGTGCTGCCGAATCCGCGAGGAACGGCGCCGGGGCTGTGGGTTGAAGACGGACAGAGAATCGTGGTCCTCATGCCCGGTCCGCCCTCGGAGCTCGAGCCCATGTTCATCGAGCAGGTTGTCCCTCGGCTCGAAGCCCGCGCCATCGGCGAGCGCCTCGTCGAGCGCGCCCTGCGCGTCAGCGGCATGGGCGAATCAGCCGTGGACCAGGCCATCGCGCCGATCTACAAAGGCTATAGAGACGTCCAGACCACGCTGCTTCATTTCACTGGCGAGATCCACGTCTATCTGCGGCAGTGGTCAACGGACCGAACCGCCGCGGAAAAGACCCTCGACGGAATCGTCGAGCGCATGCGCTTAGCGCTCGGCGAAAGCCTGTTCACGACCAAGGGCGAGGAGATGGAGCAGGTGGTGGCGCGCGAGCTCACCTGGCATGGCGCCACCATCGCCGTGGCGGAAAGCTGCACCGGCGGCATGCTCGGCGAGCGCCTGACGCGCCAGCCCGGCAGCTCGGCCTATTTTCTCGGTGGCGTCATCAGCTATGGGAACGAACTGAAATCGGACTGGCTCGGCGTCTCGCGCGCACTGATCGAGAAGGACGGCGCGGTCAGCGCGGAAGTAGCGCAGGCCATGGCCGAGGGCGTGCGCCGGCGTTCCGGCGCCACGCTCGGCCTGGCCGTCACGGGAATCGCCGGCCCCACCGGAGGAACGGAGGAGAAACCGGTGGGCACGGTCCACATCGCCCTCGCTGATGCGGAGGGAGTACAGCAGAAAATGTTCCGATTTCCGGGCGATCGCGGGCGCATCCGCGGACAGGCCACCGTAGCGGCGCTCGATATGGTGCGCCGGTATTATCTTCACAAATCGGCGCTGAAGGCCCAATGACCGGCGAGAGCATCCGGCTGTTTGTCGCGCTCGAGCTTCCTGCGCGAGCGCGCGCCGCGCTCGGCGACATTGTGGCGCGGCTTCGACCCGCGGCCGGGCCCAATGTGCGCTGGACGGATCCCAAAGGCATCCACCTGACGCTCAAATTCATCGGCGAGGTGCCGGTGGCGCAACTGGAGCCGATCCGCGGCTCGCTCGCCGGCGTGCGCGACGCCGAGCCCATCGAAGCCGCCTTTCGCGGCCTCGGATGGTTTCCGAATGCACGGAGGCCGCGCGTCTTGTGGGCCGGTGTGGAAGCCGGCGCGGAATTGCCGGCGCTCGCCGCCAAAATCGAACGCGCGCTCGAACCCCTGGGAATCGCTCGCGAGTCGCGTGAATTTCATCCGCACCTCACCCTGGCGCGTATCAAGGCCGACGCAGGTCTCGAACACCTGAGGAACGAGGCCGAGCGGCTGGGTGCGCCGGAATTCGGCCGCGCCAGCTATAGGGAATTTGATTTGATGCAGAGCACACTACACCCTAAAGGCGCTATTTACACTCGCATCGAGCGGTTTCCATTCGCAGCGGACGTCGCCGCATGCCTGAAGCAGGCGGGGGCGCGGGAAGGAGCGCTTTGACGTGATGTCGCTGTGGCTCCTGCCGCTCGCGGGTTACCTCCTGGGCTCCATTCCCTTCGGCTACCTGATCGTGCGCGCCGCCAAAGGCACCGACGTGCGCGACGCGGGCAGCGGCAACATCGGTGCCACCAACGTCAACCGTGTGGCGGGCGCGGGCGCGGGCCTCGCGACGCTCCTGCTCGATGTGGCAAAGGGGTACTTCGCCGTCTGGCTGGCGGATCGCATGACGAGCGGCGACATCGGCTGGATGGCCGTTATGGGATTGGCCGCCGTCGTAGGACATCTGTTCCCCGTGTGGCTGCGGTTCCACGGAGGAAAGGGCGTGGCCACAGCGCTCGGCGTCTTTGTGCCGCTCTGCTGGATGGCCGTAGCCGCTGCCGCTGTGGTCTGGCTGGTGGTGGTCTCGATTTGGAGGTACGTCTCGCTGGCGTCGGTGGTCGCTGCGGGTCTTCTACCTGTGTGCACGTATCTGCTCTATGCGCCCGGCACGCACCATGCGCCCCCGCTCAGCCTCTCCTATTGCACCGCGATTGTGAGCATTCTGATCATCGTGAAGCATCGAGAGAACATCAGACGCCTGCTCGCTGGAACGGAAAACCGGCTGAAGTCCGGCCAGCGATAAAAGGGCGCGGGCGCTGCCGATGAAAAAAATCGCCATTCTCGGAGCCGGAAGCTGGGGCACGGCGCTGGCTCTCGCGCTGCTGCGCGGCCGTTCGCCGCATCGCGTGTGCCTTTGGGCGCGGCGCGCCGAGCAGGCCGAGGCACTTGCCGAGCGCCGCGTCAACACAGAGTACCTGGACGGGATCGCCCTCCCGCCGCAACTGGAGATCTCCGGCGACCTGGCGCGAGCCGTCGAGGATGCCGATATCGTGCTGGGAGTGATGCCCTCCGAGCATGCGCGGGCCATCTACACGAGCGCGCTGCCGCACTTGCGGCCCGATACGGCGATTGTTAGTGCGACGAAGGGTCTCGATTTCCCCACCCTGGATCGCATGACCGAGATGATCAGCTCGGTTGTGGGCGCGAGCTTCCCCGCGCGCGTGGCCGCGCTTTCCGGGCCGTCGTTCGCGCGCGAAGTGGCGCGCGGCGACCCCACGGCAATCGTGGTCGCTTCGCGCGATGAGGCGCTCGCCGCCGAAATCCAGGAAGAATTCGCCGGCCCTTCGCTGCGGCTGTACACGAATACGGATGTGACCGGCGTGGAGCTGGGCGGAGCGGTGAAGAATGTGATTGCCATCGCTGCCGGCGTGTGCGCCGGATTCGGTCTCGGCCACAACAGCATCGCCGCGCTCATTACTCGCGGCCTGGCGGAGATGACCCGGCTGGGGTGCGTGCTCGGCGGGCGGCGCGAAACGCTTTCCGGATTGGCAGGCCTGGGCGACTTGGTGCTCACCTGCACCGGCGCGCTCTCCCGGAACCGCAGCGTTGGCGTGGAACTGGGCAAAGGGCGCGCGCTCGCCGAAATCCAGAGCGGCATGCGCATGGTGGCGGAAGGCGTGCGCACCACTGCGGCCGCCGTGGACCTGGCCCGCCGGCACGGCGTCGAAATGCCCATCGCCGAACAAATGTACGCGGTGCTTTATCAGAATCGCCCGCCCAAAGACGCCATCCGCGAATTGATGGAACGGAGGCTGACGAACGAATGAATCGCCGAGTGCTCAGCGGCTGTAGTGCCTCGCAGGTTCGCGGCAAACACAGCAGCGAGGACGCGTCGTTGTGAGGCGGGGAATTCCCTATTAGACTGGCGCAGGAATGGCAACTCCCAGCCCAAGCCGTGGATTGCTCGGTCGCGTGCGCATTTTGTGGCTCGTGCTCGGGGCCTTGCTGATGGTCGGCCTGCTCCCGATCCTGGTCTATCATTATCAGGTCCTGCGGCTCAGCCAGGACAAGCTGGAAGACACCGAGCAGCTCCAGCAACTGGAAATTACGCGGCTGCTCGCCGGCGAAATCCTGCTGTTCCAGAACAGCCTCGACCAGCAGTTGAGTGACGAAATCAAGCTGCTGGATCTGGAGGGCGCGCTCGCCGACGTGAACTCGCCGAAGCACACGGCGCAGGTCTCGCAGCAGCTCGAGGACTTTGTCAGCAACAATCCGGACATCCTGTTCGTGTGGGCCGTGAATGCGGAGGCCCACGGCCCGCACGGCGGGAAATTCCGCGCCGACCTTGACCCCTTCGTTCTGAAGGCGCTGCAGCGCGGCTTTACGCTGTGCGCGCAGGGCACCAAATTTTCCAGCGGCGCGCTGGCCATCGGAGAAGGAAAGGCCACCATTCCCGCGTACATCGTAGCCGTGCCGCTTATCTGGGAACAGAAGCCCACCGGGATGCTGGCCGTGGTCGTTTCCTTGAAGCAGGTGGAAGACCGTCTGCAGAAAGAGAGCGTCCGGAAGCGCGAGGT
>JASHSV010000201.1 GCA_030038535.1 Candidatus Acidiferrales bacterium | reverse complement strand
GCGGCCGCGCTCGAAGCTGAAGATGCTGCCCCACACGCCGTCGAGGGCCACGGGCACGATGGGCGCTTCGATGCCCTTCATGATGCGTTCGAATCCGCGGCGGAACGGCAGCAGGTGGCCGAGGCGTGTGATTTGTCCCTCGGCAAAAATGCAAACGAGCTCTCCGGCGCGGATGGAATCGCTCGCTTCGCGCAGCGAGCGGATCATGTCGCGCGGCCGCTGCTGGCTGGAGATGGGAATGGCGCGGCCCAGCCGGGCAAAGGGATAAACGAGCGGGTGTTCGTAAATGTCCTTGAACATCAGGAAGCGGATGGCGCGTTCGGACGCGGCGGAAAGCAGAAGCGCGTCCACCCAGGACATGTGGTTGCACACCAGCAGCGCGCCGCCGCGCTGCGGGACGTTCTCGCGCCCGCGCACGCGAATGCGGTACACCGTGACCGTGGCGAACCACAGCAGCAGCCGGAGCAAGGAATCGGGCAGCAGCCAGCAGGTGTAACCCGCGGCGAGGATGGTGAGGCCGGCGCCGACGAGAAATATATCGCCGGGCGTGAGGTGCAGGACTTTGAGGAACAGGTAGTAGGCGCCCGCGGCGATGAGGATGCCAACCCAGGAGAGAACACCGGAGGTGGCGATGGTGGCGCCGCGGCGGTTGTCTTCGGGGCGGTGCTGGATGAGCGCGTTGACGGGCACGGCGTAGAAGCCGCCGAAGAATCCCAGCCCGGCGAGCAGCGCGCCGAACTGGACCGGAGTCAACCGCTCCAGCGCGAGAAGGCCGGAAAATGCGGTCATGCCCAGCGCTCCGAGCGGGATCAGCCCGTATTCGATCTTGCTCATCGAGACGTAGCCGGCCGCCAAGCTGCCCACGCCGATGCCGATGGCGAGAGCGGCCTGGAGAAAACTGGTGTCGCGCGAGTTGAGATGCAGCACGTCGGAGCCGTAGATGAGGATGAGAGCCTGGACCAGCGCGCCGAGAAAGAAGAAGTACGTGTTGCCCAGGATGGCGAAGGAGAGAACGCGGTCGCAGCGGATGTGGAGGATTTCCGACCAGACGTCGGCGACGAAATTGGGGCGGAAAGGTTTCGAGGGGTCCGCGGGCGCCAAGGGGGTGATCTGGAAACTGGCGACGAGGCCCAAGGCGGTGAAAGCGAGCAGGAGAAGGCCGGACCAGTGCTGGTCGGTGTGGAAGTAATCGGCCAGGAAGCCCGAGGCCATAGTCCCGGTGATGATGGCGAGAAACGTGGCGAGCTCAATGACGCCGTTGCCCCAGGAAAGGCGTTCTTCAGGGAGCAGTTCGGGGAGCGAGCCGTATTTGGTGGCGGAAAACAGAGCGGCCTGGGTGCTGAGCAGGAAGATGGCGGCGATCCTCAGCGGAAGGAGATTGAAACCGAGGCCGGCGAGCGCGATGGCCATCACGGAAAGTTCCATCCATTTGGTGCCGATGGTGACGGTGCGCTTCGAAAAGCGGTCCGCCAGCCAGCCGCCGGCCATGGAGAAGAGGATGAAGGGAACCGCGAAAACGACGAGGATGACGGAGACGAGTGAGTCGCGGAGGCTCGCGGAGATGCCGGAGGAAGCGAGGAGGTAGATCACCAGAAACTTGAGCGCGTTTTCGTTGAAGGCGCTGGTGTACTGGGCACCGATCAGGGCCCAGAAACCGCGCGTGGAGGGGGGTGGCTGGCGGAGATGTTGGGGAGGATCTTCACCGGACATGCGCGGGGATGGTAGCGCGCACGTGCGCGGCTCGCAAGCGAACGGGCGGAGCGGCGGGCAAATGCCGGGACTAGTGTCTCGGGGAGTGCGTGGAGTAGCCCAATTTGGCGGAGATGCGGCGCGCGGCTTCTTTCACCGCGTCGATGAATTTCGGCAGGGTCTGGGCATTGACCATGGCAACGGTGCCGCTGACGCCGACCGCGGCTTCCACGCGACCCTCAGCGTTATAGACGGGAGCGCCGATGCAGCGGACGCCGATGCTGTTCTCCTCGTCGTCCATGGCGTAGCCCTGGGTGCGCACGTGCCCCAGCTCCTTCAAGAATCTGGCGCGCTGCGTAATGGTCTTCGGGGTGCGTTTTACCAGGCCGTGTCCGGAGAGGATGGCGTCGAGCTCTTCGCGGGAGAGCCCGGCGGCCAGCGCCTTTCCGATGCTCGTGGCGTGGATGTACATGCGGCGGCCGACCCACGTGTTCATGCGAATGAAACCGGGCGCTTCGACGCGTTCGATGTAAACCGCCTCGCCGTTTTCGAGAATGGCGAGATGCGCGGTGAGGTTCACGTGGCGGACGAGATCCTGGAGGATGGGCCGGGCAATTTCGCGCAGGTCGAGGCCCATGGCCACCCCGTGGCCCAGGTCGAGCACCTTCAATCCCATGCGGTACTTTCCGTCTTCGGCGTTGCGGTGCAGATAGCCGCGGCGCTGGAGCGCGCGGAGAATGTAGCTGGCCGAACTCTTGGGGATAGCGAGCTTGCGGCTGATTTCGGAGTTGGAGAGGCCGCGGGGACGGCGCGAGACGGCTTCCAGAATGCCGAGGGCGCGTTCGACGGCGGTGGCCGGGCTTTCTTTGGCGGCAGGCATGGGAGCCAGAGGAAAGAGAATACCGCAAAAACGGGCGAGGCCAAAATACAGAACAAATGTTCAAAACTTTGCACAGGGGCAAGATCGTGGCCGGCGTATCTGATGGAGAAGACAGGGGTTCGCCGGGCACGGGCGGCAGCAGGATTGCTTCCATCGGTCCCCGGCAGGGTCGACCGCTTCGCCCGGCCAGCGGTGCTGGAAACAGAGGAATGAACTTCTGTTCAGCCCGTTGCACAGGCAATTGACGGCGCACCGGTTCTCGCCTAAGCTTCCGAACATGCGTTCAGCATTGTGAACGCGCAGGAAACGGAGCCGACCATGAAAACCCGCCTGAAAAATCACCGCCCGCGTCCGGCGGCCGAACTCGCCGAAACCTGGCGGAAGAGCCCGCGCTGGACCGGCATCACGCGGCCCTACTCCGCGCAAGACGTGGAGAAACTGCGCGGTTCGGTGCACGTGGAGCATACGTTGGCGCGCATGGGAGCGGAGAGGTTGTGGGCGCTGATGCAGACGCGGCCGTTCGTCACTTCGCTTGGAGCCATGACGGGAAACCAGGCGGTGGCGCAGGTGAGCGCAGGGCTGGAAGCGATTTACGTGAGCGGGTGGCAGGCTGCCGCAGACGCTAACCTCGCCGGCGAGATGTACCCGGACCAGAGCCTCTACCCGGCGAACAGCGTGCCGAAGCTAGTGAGCGCGATCAACCGAGCACTGGCGCGCGCCGACCAGATCCATCACGCCGAAGGAAAAAACGGAACGTACTGGTTCGCTCCCATGTTTGCCGACGCGGAAGCGGGCTTCGGCGGCAATCTGAATGCCTTCGAGCTGATGAAAGCCATGATTGAGGCGGGCGCCGCGGGCGTGCACTTCGAGGACCAGCTTTCTTCGGCGAAGAAGTGCGGGCATTTGGGCGGCAAGGTGCTGGTTTCCACCAGTGAATTCGTTAACAAACTGGTGGCCGCGCGGCTGGCGGCCGACGTGCTCGACGTCCCCACGATTCTCATGGCGCGCACGGATGCGGACAGCGCCAAGCTGATCTTGAGCGATCACGACCCGCTGGACCGTCCGTTCCTCACCAGCGAGCGCACCTCGGAAGGCTTCTTCGTCTATCGCGGCGGCACAAAAGCAGCTATTGCTCGCGGCCTGGCGTACGCGCCCTACGCAGACATGCTGTGGTGCGAGACCTCGAAGCCGGATCTGGCTGAGGCACGTGAATTCGCCGAGGGCATCCACGCGAAATACCCCGGCAAGCTGCTGGCGTACAACTGCTCGCCGTCGTTCAATTGGCGCAAGCACCTGGACGAAGCGACGATTGCAAAATTCCAGCGCGAATTGGGCGCCATGGGCTATAAATTCCAGTTCGTCACACTCGCCGGCTTCCATGCGCTCAATCTGAGCATGTTCGAGCTGGCCCACGGCTACCGCCAGAACGGCATGTCCGCGTATTGCCGCGTGCAGGAGGCGGAGTTCGCCGCGGAACGCGAGTACGGCTACGCAGGAGTAAAGCACCAGCGCTACGTGGGCACCGGCTACTTCGACGAAGTGGCCCAGGTGATCACCGGGGGGAAGACGGATACGACGGCGCTCAAGGGCTCGACGGAAGAGGCGCAGTTTGACTCCGGGGCAAAGCCCGCGACCGCGCCCGTCTCCCTGCTGGCGCCGCGCACTTTCCCCGCACAGGCTCCCGCGGCCGACTGAGCGCCAGCACTCCGCGAGCACGCGGGGAGAATCACCCCCCTGTAGCCTTCAGAAACTATCCGCCCCTGCGGAAAGCCGTACCACCTTCGCAGGGGCTTATGTTTTGCGCCGTACCCGGCCTCCCGCGGTCGGGGGCACTGGGTGGAGACTTGGGGAGCAACTCCGCCTTTTTCGACAGCATCCGAACGGTTACAATTGGAAAGTTTGGGGGCCTCCAGCCTTCGGGAGAGTGAATGGATCGGGTAAGACGGATTTTGCTGGGAAGTTTGCTGTGTCTCTCGCTCGTCAGCCTGGCTGCGTGCGGCGGCAATTCCAAGGCGTCGACCACGTCGACGTCGAGTTCGTCCTCGACCTCGACGACCATGGTGCTGAGCACGCTGACGCTGAATCCCGCGACCATCAACGGGGGTCAGTCCACGACGGCCACGCTGACGCTAACGGAGACCGCCCCGGCCGGTGGAATTCAGGTCTCGCTGACCACGTCGAGCGAAAGCGTCGTCCTGCCTTCGATTAACACGACCAGCGGTGCGGTCCAGCAATACACGGTTCCCGCGGGGGACACGAGCGGGACCTTCAAGATCGGGTCCATCCCGGTGGGCTCCACGCAGGTCGTGCAGATTACGGCCACCTACGCGGGAACGCAGACCCTATATGCCACTCTCACCCTGAATTCCACGAATCCTCTGACGCTTACCGCGTTCACCGTAAGCGCGCCGAGCTTCACCAGCGGGTCCACGGTCATCGGCACGGTGACTCTGAACGCCCCGGCCTATTCACCGGGCCAGGAGGTTTTTGTAGCCAGTAGCGACGCTTCGGTGCAGCCGCAGAACCCCGTGACGGTTCCTACGAAATCGACTACGACGGAGTTCAGCATCTTTACCTCGCCCGTCTCGGCGCAGCGCATAGTTACCGTGACGGCCACGCTGAACTCGACGACGATTTCCGTGCAACTCACCCTTCTGCCGACGGGGGTAGCCATCACCACGCTCGTCGTCGTGCCCTATACCGCCGCGGGTGGCGCGAGCATGACGGGAATCGTCACCGTTTCTCCTCCCGCGCCTTCCGGGGGCGCGGTTGTATCGCTGTCGGCGGCGTTTACGGATACTGCCACGCCCAGCACCACGCCTCTGCCGATCACGCTCCCCGCGACTGTGACCGTAGCGGCCGGGACCACGCAGGCTCAGTTCACCATTACGACGATGACGGTCACGAAGACTACGGACGTGACGTTGACGGCCACGCTGAACTCCACAGGAGTCACCTTCGTCATTGCCGTAGTTCCTTCGCTGACCCTGGCGGGCATATCGTGTCCGAGCATCGCGGTGACCACCGGAGACGGCATTGTCTGCGCGGTCGAGCTGAACATCCCCGCGCCGACCGGAGGCCAGACGGTGATGTTGATGAGCTCGAATCAAACGGCACTGGCGCTGCCGGCGAGTGTTGTAGTTCCCGCGGGATCGTCCACCCAGGCGCTCAACCTGCTGGGGGGCCCGATCGGAAACATGCCTGTCCCCGTAACGATGACCGCATCGCTCCCGAACACGACCAGCGGTTCCGTCACGAACGTACTTACCGTGGTCCCGGTGAACGCGCTCAACCTCACATCCTTTACGCTGACCGCGTCGGTGGTGCAGGGGGGAACATCGCCGGGAGGCGATTTGACCGGGAACATCATGATCGCTCCGGCCGGCGCGCCGCCGGGCGGGCTCGCCGTGAGCTTGTCGAGCAGCAATCCCTGCGTTCAGTTTCCCAACGGCTCGACGGTGACTGTCGCGCAGAACTCCCAGGTGGCTTCCTTCCCGATTACAACCACCGCAGTCAACGCCGCGGTGGTGGTGACGATCACCGCGAATGTGAATGCCTATCCGCTCACCGCGCAACTGACCGTCGTGCCTGGAGCTCAGGTAGTGGGCTTGAGCATTTCGCCCACAACGGTGACCGGTGGCAATTCGGTGGTAGGTACAGTGACCTTGTCCGTCCCGGCGCCGCAGGTTGGAACCGCGGTCACGCTGCAGTCCAGTTCGCCGGACGCGGAGCTCGGCGCCACGTTTACAGTGACTCAGGGCGACACGGTAGGTTACTTCGCGATTACAACTTTGCCGGTGACTACCCAACAGACGGCCACGGTCACAGCCTCCATTGGCGCATCTTCGCAGCAGGCCTCATTCACGATCACGCCGGTCCCGCCCGACTTGCAGTTGCTCTTCCTGAATCCGGCGACCGTCACGACGGGCGGAACCGCCACCGGAACCGCGGTGCTGACGCTGCCAGCCCCTGCGGGCGGCGTCACCGTGAGTCTGACGAGCGCGTCTACTGACGTCACCGTTCCCGAGTCGGTCACGGTACCGGCAGGCGCGACTTCGGCGACTTTCCTCGCCAGGGCGATGTCCGGGCTCACCAGCAGCACGGATGTTGTGATATCCGGCGAGGTCATCTCCAGCGCCTCCAAATCGCTCGCCATAATCACGGTTCCGACCAGCACAGTGACCGAGCAGGTGGTGGTGAGTGGAGAAACGGACTCTACCGATTTCAAGACCACTTCCGGCGCTTTCCAGACCTCGCTGCCTTCGGGCGACGATACGGGATTCGTCGCCAACATCGGGCTCAACACCCCGGTCAACAGCTCGACTGCGTATACCTACACTTTCTCCACCTATCTGGGCGGAATGTCGAGCTTCGGGCAGGTGCGGGACGTCTATGTGGACAGCAGCCAAAACGTGTACGGCTGCGGCGTGACCGCGGATCCCAATTTGCCGACCACAAAGAACGCAGCCCAGTCGACCTACGGAGGCGGAGACACGGATGCTTTCGTCGCGGAATTCAACTCCTCGGGCGTCCTTCAATACTTGACCTACCTGGGAGGCAGCGGGGATGAAACCTGCAACAGCCTGACGGTCGATTCGTCCGGAAACATCTATGTGTCAGGGAGCGAAACGGACAGCACGGCATCGGGCGCCACAAATTTGATGGGTACCAATGGCGCGTTTCAGACCGCGAATGCCGGCGGCAGCGACATGTTCGTTGCCCAGATCAACCCCATGGGCGCGAACGCGGCTGGTCGGCTGGTGTGGCTGACGTTTGTGGGAGGCGCCGGAAATGATTATGCGGACGGTCGGCTCCTCATCAAGGCCAACGGCGATCTGATATTCAGCGGGACCAGCCAGTCCACCGCTGAGCCTCCCGCGAGCGGAGTTTTCCCGATCCCCGCGACCCAGGGGCGGCCACCGCTGAACGGCGTGGGCACTTTCGGCGTGGTGGTCGAAATCAGCAGCGACGGAAGCTCGCTGGTGGGGAGCACGCTCCTGTTTGGACACAACAACGGCCCCAATCCGGGCACTCCGACCACGACCACGGGCTCCGGAGGGATTGTGCTCGATACCATCAGCAACGCTTACGTTTGCGGGCAGACGAACGCAGCCGACCTGGTGACGGCCAACCTCACCGCTTCGGTGGCCGCCACTGCGTTCCAGTCCACCTTGCTCGGACAGCAGGAGTCGTACATCGCCATCCTCGACTCGACCGGCGTGATTACCGCGTTGACCTTTGTCGGCGGCACGGATACGAGCGCCACTCCCGTCCAGGCGTGCAAGGGAATTGCTGTGGATCACGACATGGATCCTGTGATTGTCCAGCCCACCGATGCCGCCGACTACCCCATTACGACCGGCGGTACGCTGTCCGGCCCCACCGATTTCGGAATCACCAAACTCACCAACGACCTCAGCAGTGTCATTTTCTCCCGGCTCATCGGCGGCAGCGGAACTGAGTCCGCCGACGCCACCCGCATTCAATTGGACAGCGCCGAAAACATGTATTTCTCCCTGGCCACGAACTCCCCGGATTTTCCCGTGACGACAGCGACGGCGCTCCAGCCCACGTTTGCGGGCACGCCGCTCGGCGCGAACAACAACGTTGCGATGGTCAAGCTTTCCGCGGACGGTTCAACGATTCTCTACAGCAGCTATCTCGGCGGGAGTCAAAACAACTCGAGCACTTCGATTATCTACCATCTCAACTGACGCACTCCCTCGCGGCATCTCCTCTCCCAGGTTGGCCCGTGGCCTCCCCGGGCTCGAACAGGTAGTGGCATACAATCCACTCCGAGCCTTCGCGGTAGCCCCATAATTCGGCGCAGGCCATGAAAAACAGGCGCCATCGCGCCCGCCACTTCCGCGCTCCCGCTTTTCCGTATGTCTTCTCAATAATGGGCAGCAGGCCCTGGCGGTTCGCGTCCATGCGCGCGAGCCACGCTCGCGCGGTGCGCTGGTAATGAGTACCGTCCAGCCGCCACCGGTCTACGCAACGCACGTGCCGGTCGAAGGAGGGCAGCAGATCTTCGCTCGGCATCATTCCGCCGGTGAAGAAGTATTGCGCCATCCAGTCGCCGGGGCCGCGGACTTCGTAGGGATAGGCGAACTGCGAGTGCGCGAACACGTGCACGAACAGCAGCGCCCCGGGCCGCATGCATCGCGCAATGCGGCGGAACAATTCGCCGTAGTTGCGCATGTGCTCGAACATCTCGACGGAGACGATGCGGTCGAACTTCTCGCCGGGATCGAATTCGTTCATGTCCGCGGTGATCACTTCCACGTTCGTCAGGCCGCGGGCGCGCGCGCGCTCGTCGATAAACGATTTCTGTGAACGCGAATTGGAGACGGCAGTAATCCGGCTGCCGGGAAATCGTGCGGCGAGATAGAGCGTGAGCGAACCCCAGCCGCAGCCCAGCTCGAGGATGCGCTGGCCATCGGCGATACGCGCACGCTCCGCGGTGAGCGCGAGCATAGCCTCCTCGCTCTCGTCCAGCGTGGCGACACCCGCGGGCCAGTACCCGCAACTGTATTTCATGTGCCGGCCGAGCACCTGCGCGAAGAACTCGGCAGGCACTTCGTAGTGCTGCGCATTGGCCGCGTCCGTGCGGACGGCGATGGGGCTCGAATCGAGCCGCGCAATTAGCAGGCGGCGGCGCTCCCGCCGCCCCTCCGGGCCTCCCGCCGATTCCTCGCGCAGGCGTTCCGCGCAATTTCGTCGGATGCCCCAGCGCAGCAGCCAATCGGGAATCACGCCCGAATCCACGAGCGGCAGATACCATGCAGTCGCTGTGCTTTCCTCCGCGATGGCGACCGCGGTAGCGGATTTAGGAGCTGCTGTCATCGAGTAGCGTTCCTCGCACGTTCAAAGTCGCTGTTTTTGCGCGCAGGCAGACGCCGTGGCGTGCCCCTACCTCACTTGCGTGGCCGGCGGCTGCTTCGGAAACCAGGGAACAAACGCGCTGGTGGTTTCTTGATACCGGCGGTACTCCTCCCCGCGTGAACGCAGCGCTTGCGCCTCAGTCGCTGGAATGCCGGTGACTCGAAACAGGAAAAAAAGCATGAGCGCGGGCGAGGCGAGCCCGAGCCATCCCCATGGCGCGCCAATGGCGTAGATGGCATAGGCCACCCAGATGAGCCACTCGAAGAAATAATTGGGATGGCGCGAATACTTCCACAATCCTGCGCAGCACGTCTTTCCTTTGTTCGCGGGACTCGATTTGAACGCAGTTAGCTGGGCGTCGGCGGTGGTTTCGCCCGCAAACGCCACGGCCCAGATCCCGGCACCCGCAAAATCGCTCCATGCCGGCGCCGGGCGCCTGTCGAGCGCCACCAGCAGAAACGGCAGAGAAAGCACTACGTCCAGCAGGGCCTGAGCCTGAAAAAAGATGAAAAATTTCAGCGCCAGATTCGTCTTCCAGGACTGGCGCAGCTCCACGTAGCGGCCCTCCTCCGGGTGGCCGAGTATGCGCGTGAACAGCAGATAGAAGGCCAGCCGGTAGCCCCACACCGCGGCCATCGCCGCCGCGAGCCAGCGCCGCGGCGCGTAGCTTGTTCCGGCGAGCGCGTAGAGAATCGCAATCGTGGCCAGCAAAAAGCCCCAGCCGAAATCCACAATCGCGGCGTTGCGCATCGGCAGGTGAATGAGCCACAGCAGCGCCATCACGCCCGCGGCCAGTGCCCAGGCGAGCAGAACAAGATCGAGCGCCGCCATCACGCGTCGTTCTCCGGATCGGTGTCCGCACCTGAGACGGACGCGTCCCCTGCCCGCTGGCCCGGCAGCGCGGGGATCATCCGCAGCAGGGGGACCAGAATCACGTAGATCAGCAGCACTTCGAGCGGCGCGATCACCGCCCATCCCAGTGTGGCCCGCAGGATGGAGCCCCACAGCCGCGCCAGGCTGCCCCAAAAATCAGCGCGAAACATCGCCGAAATTTGCGCGATCGAGAGCGGCAGCGGCTTTGCCCGTGTCAGAAATTCCCCCGCGCGCATGTAGGGGATGAACAGAATCACCTGCAGCGGCGCCGAGGCCCAGTTCGCCGCCTGAATGGCCGGCAGATTCAGTCGCAGGGCCACGGCCGCGGCCGTGCACAGCGCCGTCCCGAGCCCGAAGGAAATCGGCACCGTGCTGATGGCCAGCCCGAGCGCCAGGCACAGCGCGATCTTCTCCGGCGAAAGGCCCTGCCGCAGCAGGTCGCGCAGGAAAGCCAGGATTTTGCGCAGCACCCTCATGCGGTCCGCGGCGACAGCAGCGACGAGAGAGGCTCACCCGCCTTCATGCGGAAGAGCTGGAGGAGCACGTAGGACGACATGGCGATGTTGCCCAGCAGCAGAATCAAGACGAGCCAGAGAATCTTGGCGCCCGCTCCACGCTCCCGATACGCCACCCAGACGAAAAACGTGACGAATCCGCAGTAGGCGTCGAACAGCGTGGCAATGGCCCAGGGCTGCGCGTTGTACGCGGCGCGCACCGCCGGGTCGAACAGGTTGGAATGTGAGCCGGCCCACGCCGTCACCCCGATCATCACCACAAAGATCGCTGCGAATAGCACGATGAGCACTGCCCTCATGGCTCCCTCCGCCCGCGGCGGCGGCTTTGACCCGGCCCGCGCTTGGAGTTAGGCTACACAGCTTCAGGGTCGGTTGCCAGAGCCCCTCAGTCTTGGGATTCCGGCAGCAGTCTGCCACTCCTGGAGTGGAGACTTTCAGGTTTGAGCGAACTCGCAGTCATCGGCTCGGGCATCTCGGGCCTTGCGGCCGCCTACTATCTGAGCCGGCGGCATCGCGTCACGCTCTTCGAGCGGGAGCCGCGGCTGGGCGGTCACACGCACACGGTCCTGGTGGACGCCCCTGCCGGGACGCTCCCCGTGGACGTCGGCTTCATCGTTCATAACACGCGGAACTATCCCAACCTGGTGCGCCTCCTGCGGGAGCTGAACATCCCGACGGCTGAGAGCGACATGTCGTTCTCCGTCCGTGACGAGCACACTGGCTTAGAATACAGTTCGCGCGGCCTGCGCGGATTCTTTGCCCAACGCGGAAACCTGCTTCACTCGCGCCAGTATGCCCTGCTGGGCGAGATTCACCGCTTCAACTCCGCGGCGAGGCGCCTGCTCGCGCGCGGACGGCTGGAGCAGCCCGAAGAAAGCACGCTGGATCAGTTTCTGGGACGCGAGCGGTTCACTCGCGCGTTCACCCGCAGCTATCTGTACCCGCTGGCTTCGGCCATCTGGTCCACTTCGATGGGGCAAATCGGCGCGTTTCCCGCTGCCACGCTTTTCCGCTTCTTCCAAAATCACGGGATGCTCCAGCTCACCCGCCACATCCGCTGGCGAACGATTCCCGGCGGTTCGAGCCGCTACATCGAGCCGCTCACCGCGCCGTACCGCGAGCGCGTCGTGCTCAGCGCGCAGATCTCCGGCGTCGAGCGGCGCGAGCGGTGCGTGCGCGTGAACTGCGCGAACCGGCCCGCCGCTGAATTCGACGGCGTCGTGCTGGCCTGCCACGGTCCCCAGGCGCTGGCCCTGCTCGCCAATCCGAGCGATGCGGAACGCTCCGTCCTGGGCGCGTTTCGAACCACCGCCAACGAAGCCGTGCTGCATACCGACAGCCGGCTGCTGCCGCGCACTCCCTGGGGCCGCGCTTCGTGGAATTACCACCTGGATGGAGACTGCGCGCGCGGCGCCACGCTGACCTATCACATGAATCGGCTGCAATCCCTGCCGGTGGCGCAGGATTTTTGCATCACGCTGAATGCCAACGGCTCGGTGGATCCGGTGAAGGTTCTGCGGCGTTTTGTCTATCATCATCCGCTCTACACCCTGGAAGCCGTGCGCGCGCAGCGCCGCTGGGCCGAAATTAGCGGCCGCGACCGCGTGCATTACTGCGGCGCGTATTGGCTCTACGGTTTCCACGAGGACGGGCTGAATTCGGCCATGCGCGTGGCGCGCGCGCTGGGAGTCGAGTGCTGATGCTGGCCGGGCCGTCCATCTACGTGGGCGAGTTGCGGCACCGCAGGTTCCACCCGGTGCGCCACGAGTTCGCTTATCCGGTGTTCCTGGTGATGCTCGACGTGGATCGCATTTCGGAACTGATGCGCGTCTCCCGGTTTTCCAGCTATAACCGCTGGAACTGGGCCGCGTACGACGAGCGCGATCATTTCGGCGACGCGGCGCTCCCGCTGCGCGAGCGTATGCGCCGCGACGCCGCCGCGCACGGTCTGACCCTGCCGGATGGCCCCATCTTTCTTCTGACCAACCTGCGCTATTTCGGCTACTGCTTCAACCCCGTCTCCTTCTACTATCTCCACGACCGCGACGGCACGCTCCAGATGATTCTCGCGGAGGTCAACAACACGTTTGGCGAGACCTGCAACTACTGGCTGACGTCGGAGTGCGAACGGAAGGACGCCGCCCCGCCGGCTTCGGAGCTTGCGGCCCGCCGCTACGAAACGCGCAAGGTATTTCACGTCTCGCCCTTCATGGATTTGGGCCACCAGTACGATTGGATCTTCACTCCTCCAGCCGAGCGCCTCGTCGCGCACATGAGGACGCGCAACGGAGACGGCGTCTTCTTCGACGCCACGCTCACCCTTGCGCGCCGGCCCTGGACCGCGCGCGCGCTCCGCAGCACCCTCATCGAATATCCCTGGACCACCGCAAAGGTGATCGCGGCGATTTACTGGCAGGCGTTGCGGCTGCGGCTCAAAGGCGTACCCTATGTCCCGCATCCGGGCGCGGCGAGCGAGGGATCGCCGCGAAGGACCATCTGGAAATATGTCTAGCCACCCGGCCAACCCGAGGCGGGCGCGCTCCCGCCGATGGGACGCACGGCTCGCCTGGCTCTTCGCGCGAAAAACTCTGAAGAGCTTCGAACACGGCCGTCTCGAGCTCGTTTGCCCGGCGCAAACCTATTCCGGCGGCAATCCGGATTCCGGCCCCGGGGCAACGATTGTGGTCCACGACGAGCGCTTCTTCTCCCGCGTCCTCTGGCGCGAGGAAATCGGCATGGGCGAGAGCTACGCGGACGGCGACTGGTCGTCGCCGGACCTCGTTGCCGTGGCACGGTTCGCCATCCGCAACATGGCCGAGCTCAACCGGCGCAACCGGATCGCCTCCGCCATCAACCGCTGGCGCATGCGCCTCGTTCACAACCTGCGCGCCAATACGCTGCGCGGCAGCCGGAAGAACATCCGGTATCACTATGACCTCTCGAACGGATTCTTCCGGCTCTTCCTCGACCCGACGATGGCGTATTCCTGCGCCCATTTCGCGACCTCCGAGGATTCCCTGGAAGAAGCGCAGCTGGCGAAATACGACCGCATTTGCAGGAAGCTGATGCTCCAGCCCGACGACCGCCTGCTCGAAATCGGGACGGGCTGGGGGGGACTGGCACTCCACGCTGCAAAACATTACGGTTGCCAGGTCACGACCACCACCATCAGCCGCGACCAGCACGACTACGCGCGCGAAATCTTCGGCCGCTCCGGCTTGCTCGGCAGCCGCATCGAGCTGCTCTCCCAGGACTACCGCGAGCTCCGCGGGCAGTACGACAAACTCGTCAGCGTGGAGATGTTCGAAGCCGTCGGCTATGCGCAGTACGATGAATTCTTCCGTGCATGCGACCGCCTGCTTACCCGCGATGGTTCCATGCTCCTCCAGACAATCACCGTGCCCGATCAGCGCTTCGCCGCATATCTCGAATACGCTGACTGGATCCAGACTTACATTTTCCCCGGCTCGGAACTCTCCGCGGTCGGCGAGATCCTCAAATCGGTCGCGCGCGCCACGCGCCTGGAGTTGCATCACGCGGAGGAGATCGGCCAACACTACGCCCGGACCATCGCCATTTGGCGCGAGCGTTTTCGCCGCGCGGAGCCACAGGTGCGCGCTCTGGGATTCGACGACCGCTTCATCCGCATGTGGGAGTATTACCTGGCCATCTGCGAGGCTTCGTTCCTCGAGCGCAATACCGGAAACGTCCAGCTCCTGCTGGCCAAACTGGGCACGCCAAAGCCCTTGTGGGGAGAGCCGCAGAAAAGCCGGGAGATTGTCGAGTTCGAAGTCGCAGCGGTGCCCGCCGATTTTCCCGCAGCGGGGCAAGCGGGGGATCGCAGTGCCCCTGGCGCGGAAGTCGCTCACTCCGTTTCCGGAGAAGCTTCGCGCGCCGGCGCCATCCAGCCCCCCGGCTTCACCACTCCGTTTACCCAGTAGGCCACCACCCCGAATAAGATCAGCAGACCGCCAAATGCCAGCGCGGAGATCCCCAGCACCGACTCCTGTTCTCCGTGCGTGGCCGCAAATCCCAGCACAAGCAGCGGACACGCGCCCACGAGCCATGCCCCCGCCATCCCGCCCGGCACGCGAAACGGCCGTTCGAGATCGGGCTCGCGGTAGCGCAGCGCGATGAGCGCGGCGAACTCCAACATCAGGCTCGCCCCCGTGAGCAGAATATCGATCGTTACCAGCCGCTCGAAATCCAGCCCCAGGCACGCGGCCCAGCCCAGCGCGCACACGGAAATTGCCACCCAGGGCGCCCGCGTGCTGGGGTGCAGCTTCGCGAACACGCCGGGGAGCATACCGTCCTGCGCCATGGCCAGCGGCAGCCGCGAATAGCTCATCACGAGCGCGTTCAGCATCCCGAACGAGCTGAACAACCCCCCGAACACAAGCGCCACGCGCAGCCAGTCGCCACACAACATTCCGGCCGCGTCGGCCCACGATCCCGTCTCCCACGCGCTCGGCGCCAACCCTGTCAGGTACATGGCGCCCACGGGGATGATGTACGAGACCGCCACAATCAGCACGGCCAGCAGCATCGCGCGCGGATAGGTGCGCTGCGGACGGTCCACTTCCGTCGCGATGGTGGACGCGTTGTCCCAGCCCATGTAGTTCCACATCGCGATCAGGATTCCCCCCATAATCCCCACTGTCGATGCGGATGGCTGCGCCACCCCGGCCAGCGCGCCCTGCCGGAACGGTGCCACCAGGCAGATCACCACAAACGGAGCGGTGAGCGCTGCGAATAGCCACAGCGACGTGGATGCGACTACGCGCACTCCGGCGATATTCAGCAGCGCGCACGCCGCCACGACCGCAAAACCCACGATCATGCTGCGCTCCCCGGTCGCGAACCAGGGATCGAGGTGCTTCAGATACGCCACGAACAGCGCCGGGTAAATCGCCATGTCGAAGATGCTGGCCACCAGCGAGAGCCAGGCCTCCTGAAAGCCCCAGAAGTTTCCCATGGCCCGCCGAACCCACGCGTAATAGCCGCCCTCGACCGGGATCGCGCTGGAAAGCTCGCCCAGCATGTAGGCCGTCGGAAGGCTCCAGACCAGCGGCGTCACCAGCAATATCAGGATTCCGCGCGAGTAGCCCGCCCCATGGATGATGTCTTCGGTGCCGTACGTGCCGCCGGAGACCATAAAAAACGTGGCCACCACCAGCGGCCAGAGTGTCAGTTTTGCGTTCTGAGATTTCGAACCGGCATTTCCCGCCAGGTCACTGCGGAGGGAACTCAAGGCTTTCGTCAATTCGTTGCTGCGCCTCCTGCAAAGCTCTCCGGTGGCGTTGTGGCCGCGCGGCGAGCAGTTGAACGAGAGGATAGCGGGATTGCACTGCAGCGCAAGAAAAATCGCATGCGTGGCGCGAAAAAATTGTGCCGGGAAAAACGCGAAGATACGCGCGATACGAAGTGGATCGCAGGCTTATACCGCGTGATAGGCCTGCCGCATATTCATCACATCGGAAAGCGCACGTTCCACCAGCGTGCCCATCTCTGACGTGCTCACGCGCCGCGCACCTCTTGGCGCCCCGCGCACCAGGTCGGCCGTGCGCCAGCCTTCCGCCAGCACCATATCGATGGCGCTTTCCAGATCCGCCGCTTCGTTTTCCAGCTCCAGTCCGTGACGCAGCAGCAAAGCCGCCGTGGCGATGGCTCCCAGCGGATTCGCGGTTCCGGTTCCGGCGATATCCGGCGCCGATCCGTGTACCGGCTCGAAGAGTCCCACGCGGCCTCCCACTGTTGCCGAGGCCAGCATGCCCAGCGAACCTGCCAGCACTGCAGCCTCGTCCGACAAAATGTCTCCAAACATGTTTTCCGTCACCACCACGTCGAAGCGCAGCGGGTTTGTGAGGAGCAGCATGGCAAACGAATCCACGTAATGGTGCTCGAGAACCACGTCGGGATAATCGCGCGCGACGCGCGTCACCACCTCGCGCCAGAGCCGCGAGGTTTCGAGCACGTTCGCTTTGTCCACCGATGCCACGCGTCCGCGCCGCCCGCGCGCGGCATCGAACGCGATCCGCGCCACGCGTTCGATCTCCGGTGCCGTATACCGCAGCGTGTTGTAAGCGCTCACGCCCGGCTCGTGGCCCCGCGGCTCGGAGAAATAGAGCCCGCCGAGCAGTTCGCGCACGATCAGCACGTTCGCCCCGCGCGCCGCCTCCGGCCGCAGCGGCGTGCTTCCCGCCAGCTCTTCGTGCCACACCACCGGCCGCAGGTTCGCATATCCTCCCAGCGCCTGCCGCAGCGCGAGCAATCCCGCTTCCGGCCTCTGGTGCGCCCGCGCACGATCGAATTCCGGCGAACCCACCGCGCCCAGCAGCACCGCATCTGCATCGAGCGCGGCCTCGCGCGTCTCAGGTGGGAGAGGACTGCCCGATTGCCGCACCGCCGCTCCGCCGATCGGCTTCTCCGTGAACCGGAATTCGTATCCGCACAGATTGCCCACCGCGCGAAGCAGGCGCACCGCCTCCTGCGTCACCTCCGGCCCCACTCCGTCTCCCGGCAATACTGCGATTCGATACGCCATGCCGTCCTCCGGAAACTTCGCCCCGTCTTGTGAAAATTCGATTCGCGCAGGGAAAAAAGACAGGGGTCCTCAGAATGCCCTGCGGGAGAATACGAGGATCAGCGCGCGCCCGCCGCCGCTCGCGAGGTGCGAAGTCGCCCCTCCGCCGAGTCGGTGGGCCGAATGTGCTGCCTTCTGCGCAGCTCGGCGGGGAGCAACGAGAGCAGATCGAGGTCGTAGATGTTTTTCTTTTTGTCCGCCAGCGCGGTGAACCGGTGATATGCCGCGTTCAGTTGCTCGCGCGTCAGCTCGTAGCCCAGCTCTGCATAGCGCCGCGCCAGCGCGTGCCGCCCGGAGTGTTTTCCCAGCACGATTCGGTTCGCCTCCAGGCCCACCGACTCCGGCGTCATGATTTCGTAGCACAGCGGATTGCTCAACACACCGTGCTGGTGGATGCCCGCTTCGTGCGCAAACGCGTTGGCGCCCACCACCGCCTTGTTCGGCTGCGTGGAGAAGCCGACCAGCTCGGCCAGCAGCCGGCTCGACGGCACGATCTCCTCCGTAGCGATATGAGTTTCGTAGGGCAGCCGGTCGCCGCGCACGCGCACCGCCATCACGATTTCCTCGAGCGCCGCATTCCCCGCCCGCTCGCCGATTCCGTTCACCGTGCACTCCACCTGCCGGGCGCCTTCGCCGATCGCGGCTAGCGAATTCGCCACCGCCAGCCCCAGGTCGTTGTGGCAATGCACGGAGATCACCGCGCGCTCGATGCCGCGGACGCGCTCGCGAATCCTGCGGATCAGTTGCGCATATTCCTCTGGAACCGTGTACCCCACCGTGTCCGGAATATTGAGTGTCGTCGCCCCTGCGTCCACCGCCTGTTGCAGCACCTCGATCAGAAAATCGGGATCCGTCCGCGTCGCGTCCTCGGGCGAAAATTCCACGTCGTCGCACAACGATTTCGCGTACGCCACACACTTGCCCGCCAGCTCCAGGCATTGCTCGCGTGTGATCTTCAGTTTGTATTGCAGGTGAATGTCGGAGGTGGCCAGAAAGGTGTGGATGCGTGGCCGCGCCGCGTCCTCCACCGCCTGCCAGGCCCTGGTAATGTCGTCGCGCCCTGTCCGCGCCAGCGCCGCGATCTTTGGCCGGCGCACCTCGTGCGCCACTGCGCGCACGGCCTCAAAGTCGCCCTCCGAGGCCACCGGAAATCCCGCTTCGATCACGTCCACACCTAGCCGGTCGAGCTGGCGGGCCATGCGCAGCTTCTCCTCCAGATACATGCTGCAGCCCGGGGCCTGCTCGCCGTCCCGCAGCGTGGTGTCGAAGATGGTGATGGTCTCCCGCACGCTCGCCCCCAACGCGCACCAGTCTGGCCAGCCCTCCTGGATAACGCAAGCTTATATTTCTTCTAGGAAGATAAGTGCGAGTTATTTTATAATCTTCACGCGCGGGCCTTCCAAGATCCGGCGCCAGTCCATGGAACTCTCCGAACTCCAGGCCTTTCTCGCCGTCGTGGAAGAGGGCAGCTTCTCCCGCGCCGCCCAGCGGCTGCACCGCACCCAGCCCGCCGTCAGCCAGACCATCCGCAAACTCGAGGGCGATCTGGGCGAAGCGCTCTTCGACCGCTCCTCTCGCCACGGCCACCTCACCGACGCCGGCCTGGTGCTGCGCGAATACGCCGAGAAGCTGCTCAATCTTCGCGGCGAAGTGCGCGCCGCGCTGGCCGAGCTGCGCAGCGCCGAGCGCGGCAAGCTGACTCTCGCCGCCAACGAGTTCACCTCGCTCTACCTGTTGCCGCTGCTTCACGAATTCCGCCGCGCCTGTCCCATGGTGCGCGTCTCCGTAACCCGTTCGCTCGCCAGCCGCGTGCCCGAAGCGGTGCTGAACCACAGCGTCGAGCTCGGCATGCTGTCTTTCGAGCCGGAGGATCCTGCCTTGCGCTCCGTGGTTGTTGCCACAGACCAGCTCGCCTTCGTCGTGCATCCGCGGCATCCGCTCGCCGGCGAGCGCCAGGCGGGGATTCACGAGCTGGGCGCCCAGTCGTTCGTCGCCCATCACGTCCCCTCGCCGCACCGCGCAAAGGTCCTGGCCGCCTTCAAACGCCACAAGACTCCTCTCAACATGGACGTGGAGCTGCCCACTCTGGAAGCCATCCGCCGATTCGTGGCCATGGGAAATGGCGTTGCGCTGGTGCCCGCCGTCTGCGTGCAGGGCGAGCTCGCCCGCGGCGA
>JASHSV010000200.1 GCA_030038535.1 Candidatus Acidiferrales bacterium | reverse complement strand
GCTTCGACCAAGATCATGAATTCGGGCGGCGTGATCGGCACGATCAACTACGACCGCATTTCCGCGGTCACCGGACGGCTGGGCTCTCCGCCAAGGCTGGTGCCCGTGAGCCTGGACGTGGCCACGCCCGCGCGCACGAAGTCGCTGCATTTCGAGGTGGCGGAGAATCCGAGGCTTACGCCGCTGCTGCTGGCCATCGCCACGTTCAACGGGCTGGTGGCCAATCCCGTGTATAGCGACGGAACGACGCTGCACCTCACCGGCCATGTGGACATCGAGGGCCATTCGCCCGTCGAGCTCGACAATATGTTCGCGCCCAACGATTTCGGCGTTCCAGACGGGATGTTCGTGGCGCTGATGCTCCAGCAAATGTTCCAGCGCGTTTACACAAACCCCTACGAAATCCCGAAAGTGACGGGAGTAAACGTGAGCGTGGAGAGCATTCCCGAGCGCCGCCAGGGATTCATCGAAAACGCCTGGACCGACCGGACCGAGGCCGAACCGGGAGAGCAGGTGCGCGTGAAAGTGCAAATCCGGCCGTACCGCGGCGCGCCGTTCCTGGAGGAAGTGCCGGTGACGATCCCAATGGCGGCGCGCGGCACGCTTCGCGTGGTGGTGTCGGACGCCGACACGCTGAACCGGATGAGCAACGGGATGGCGATCGGCGGGCTGGCAAGGCTGGCAGGGCTCGAGCAGCTGATCCGGGTGCTGAACCGCGAGCGGCGTAACAACCGTCTCTATGTGGCCCTGCTGCAGCCGGCGCCCACGCTTCTGGTGGAGGACAAGCAACTGCCCAATGCGCCGCTCAGTGAAATTGAAGTTCTCCGGCCGGGGCACACCATCGGCGGCCCGACATTGCTCCAGGAATCGCTGGCCGGCGAATGGTCCGTGCCGATGAATCAGGTGATTACCGGCCAGCAATCGCTGCAAATCAAAGTGAAGTAATCGGCTGCCGAGGGGCCGGAGCGCGAACAGGCCGTGAATGAAGTGCCGTTGTGCTGATCAAATCCTGAAAGGACGATCCATGTTTTCGACCCGCAGAAATTTCGCGGCGGCGTGTGCCGCGGCGCTCGCCGCCGCCGGCCTCTTGGCGGCATTTCCGGCGGCGGCCGAGCGCATGCGCTTCTGGCGCCAAACTACCTATGAGGACTTCGAGAAGGGGACACCCAAGGGCGTGGCACTGCGGAGCGACGGGCGGCTCGTGCCGGCGCCCCGCTTCCAGCAATTGGCGGATCCGAATCTGGCTTATTTGTGGGCGCTGGCCGCGGATTCGCAGGGCCGCGTGTACGCCGCGGGCGGCTCGACGGCGAAAGTGCTGCGCCTGGAGGAAAAAGGCGCGCCAACCGTGGTCTTTGAATCGTCAGAAATGGCGGCGCAGGCGCTGGCCGTGGACTCGAGCGACAATCTTTATGTCGCCACCTCGCCGGATGGAAAGGTCTATCGCGTCACGGCGAAGGGCGACAAGAGCGTGTTTTTCGATCCTCAGCGAAAGTACATCTGGGCGCTCGTGTTCGGCCGCGATGGCGTGCTCTACGTGGCTACGGGCGACAAGGGCGAAATCTTCGCGGTGACGCCGGACGGGAAAGGCGCGGTCTTCTACAAGACAGAGGAGACCCACGTTCGGTCGCTCGCGGTGGACCAGAGCGGGCGGCTCTTCGCGGGTACGGAGCCGAATGGGCTGGTGGTGCGGGTCGAAACGGATGCCAAGACGAAGACGCAGCACGGGTTCGTGATCTACGAGACAGCGAAGAAGGAAGTCACCTCGCTGCTCGCCGATGCTTCCGGCAAGCTCTACGCCGCTGCCGTGGGCGACAAACCGCCTGCGGGGCTGGCGACGCCCCCGATTGTACAGCCGGTACAAGCGGCGCCCCAGGTGACTCCGGGCGTCACCGGAGCGACGATTACGTTTACTGCCACGCCGCAGGTGACCTTCACTCCCTTCCCCGCACTCGGGGGCGGAAGCGACGTGTACCGGTTCGGTCCGGATGGCGCGCCCCTGCGATTGTGGAGTTCGCGGGACGAGCTCGTGTATGCGATGGCGTTTTCCGCGGAGGGAAAACTGCTACTCGGCACGGGGGGAAAAGGCATTATCTACCAGCTCGAAAGTGAGGAAGTGTTTGCCAACATCGCGAAAACGTTTTCGGGCCAGGTCACCTGTTTCACGGCGCAGAAAGGCGGAGCCATTCTGGCCGGAGGGGCGAACCCGGGCAAAGTGTTTTCGCTAGGTCCCGGCGTCGAACCCGAAGGCAGCTTCGAGTCGCAGGTGTACGACGCCAAACTGTTTTCCATCTGGGGACGGCTGAGCTGGTGGGGTGACGAGGGCTCGACCGACGGCCACATCGCCTTTTATATGCGCAGCGGAAACACCTCGGATCCGAAGACATACTGGAGCCCCTGGGCGGGACCTTTGCATGATCCGGAGGGCGAGCCGGTGGATCTGCCGCCCGGGCGGTTCGTGCAGTGGAAGGCGGTGTTCACCGACGGCGCGCCGAAAACGAACATCGCCTGGGTGAGTGTGGCCTACCTGCCGAAAAACGTGGCGCCGATTATCGACTCCATCGTACTGCAGAACCCGGGAGTGAGGGCCCAGTCGGCGATGGGGATGATACCGCCGGGGCAGGCCCAACCCGTGCAGCTCAAGATGCCGGCGCCGCCGCCGTTGCCGGGGCTCAATTTGTTTCCACAGGCTCCACAGCCGGTCCAGCCGGTAAAGTTCGAAGCGCCGCCGCAGGGTTTCATGCAGCGCGGGTGGCAATCGGTGCTTTGGGGCGCGCACGACGAAAACGACGACGACCTGATGTTTACCGTGTACTACCGCGGAGAGCGCGAAACGGCGTGGAAGCTGCTGAAAGACAAAATCGAGACGCGCTTCTATTCCTGGGACACGGCAACTATGCCGGACGGCGCCTACTATCTGAAAATCGTAGCCTCGGATTCGCCCTCGAATCCACCGGAAGAGTCGCTCACGGCCGAACGGGTGAGCGACCGCTTCATCGTCGACAATGCTCCACCGGAGGTGCTGAACCTGCGGTCGAGCGTGAAAGGCAGTTCCGCCGAAGTGCGCTTTGAGGCGCGCGATCCGGCCAGCGTGCTGAGCCGCGCCGAGTGGAGCCTGGATGGCGGCGACTGGAAACTCGTGCTGCCGGCGGGCCGGTTGAGCGACGCACGGCAGGAAAATTACAGCATCACGCTGCCGGACCTGGTGGCAGGCGAGCACACGGTGGCCGTGCGGCTGACCGACGAATACGAAAACCAGTCCGCGGCGAAAACGGTATTCCGCGTGGGCGCGGGTTCGAAGTGAGCACGGGACCCACCCTCGACGACATCCGCGTGGCCGCGCGCCGCATCGCGCCGTTCATCCATCGCACTCCGGTGATGACGTGCGCCACACTCGACGGCATGGCGGGAGCACGGCTCTATTTCAAGT
>JASHSV010000199.1 GCA_030038535.1 Candidatus Acidiferrales bacterium | reverse complement strand
TGGCCACTCCGGGTGCGTTCTCGCGCCCGCTTTCGGTCTCCATGGTACCGATCAACTCTTCGAGCGAGGCGGGATCCACCAGCGGCTCGTCTCCCTGCACGTTCAGGTAGAGCGGCGCGACGTGCGTCTCGGCCACTTCCGCCATGCGTTCCGTGCCGGAATTGTGCTCGGCGCGCGTCATCACCGCTTCCCCGCCGGCATCGCGGACGGCGCGTACGATGCGCTCGTCGTCAGTGGCCACCAGCACGCGGGAAATCCCGCGCGCGCGGCTGACCCGCTCTAACACCCGGACAATCATCGGTTTGCCACCGATAAGAGCGAGGGCCTTGCCGGGAAAACGCTGCGAGGCGTAACGCGCGGGAATGACGGCGATCACGGCGTCGGCCAAAGCAATCCTCCGGGGGCGTGCCGCGGCGGATGGTAGCACAGGAACTGGAATGCGCTCCGGATTCCGCGGCCGCGCCGTTTGGATCACTCCGCTCCCCCGCAGCCGGAGCTACGGCGTGTGGTGGAAGCGGCTCCGGCCGGCGGCGGCGGGCGTATTGATTTCGCGAACGCGGGTGCTACAATCAGCGCGAAGTCCGGCGGCCGCGCATCTCGCTCGGGCGGGCCGTGCTGGACGTGCGACGGCATTGGGGATACAGCCCGCCCCATTCCTTGTGGCGTGCGGGGGGAGCCGTGAGCCAGGAGGCCGCGAGAGCGCTCCGTTCGGTCGGGGGCGCACTACTGTGCGTCTTGCTGGCGGCCGCCGCGAACGCGCAAAACGCGCCGCAAGCTCCCGCCGCTTCCGAGCCTCCCGCAGCAGCGCAGCAGAATCCGGGCGTTCCTCCTGACACGATCGTAATTCCAGGCCCGCCGCTTCCCGCCAAAAAGGACGCGAAGCCCGGCGACAAGAACCCCATGCGCGTGGACGTGGACCTCGCGCTGGTGAACGTCACCGTTACGGATCCCTACAACCGCCTGGTGACCGGCCTCGAAACGGACAATTTCCGCGTCTTCGAAGACAACACGGAGCAGGAAATTACGCATTTCTCCTCTGAGGACGTGCCCATCTCGATCGGTGTTGTGCTCGACCTGAGCGGGAGCATGGCCAACAAGATCGACAAGTCGCGCATGGCCGCGCTCCAGTTCGTCAAGACCGCGAATCCGCTGGACGAATACTTTGTGGTGAGTTTCAACGAGCACGCCGAGCTTTCCAGCCCCTTTACCAACAGCGTGGAGGACATCGAGACGCGCCTGATGTTCACCGCGGCCCGCGGACGGACGGCGCTGCTCGACGCCATCTACCTGGGGCTTTCGGAAATGCGTGGCGCGCGCAACCAGAAGAAGGCCGTGCTGGTGATTTCCGACGGCGGCGACAATCACAGCCGCTATTCCGAGCACGACATCCGTAATTTCGTCCGCGAGGCGGACACGCAAATTTACGCCATCGGGCTCTACGACCCCGCCGGTTCGCGCGCCACGCCGGAAGAGGTGAACGGCCCGGCTCTGCTGAGCGAAGTGACCGACATGAGCGGCGGCCGTACCTTTGCGGTGAGCAATCTGAATGACCTGCCCGATATCGCCATCAAGATCGGGATGGAGCTTAGGAACCAATACGTACTCGGCTATCGTCCCTCCAATCACGCCCGCGATGGAAAATGGCGTAAGATAAAAGTGAAGCTGCGGCACCCGAAAGGATTGCCGCCTCTGAATGTTTACGCGAAGAGTGGCTACTATTCTCCCCAGTAAGCGCCTGGCCCTGAAACTCGCCCTCTGTGCCTCTGCGGCACTCGCTTTGGCCTTCGCGGACGCGGGAGTGCGCGCCTCGGCGGCCCGGCAGGGCCCGCCCCAATCCTCGGCATCGACGCCATTGCCCGCTCCCGCGCCGGCGCAGGGATACCGCCTGAAGAAAGACGTCGAGCTGGTGGTGCTCTACGCCAGCGTGTTCGACGAACACGGCAACTTCGTTCCCAGCCTGCAGCAAGACAACTTCCGGGTGTTCGAGGACAAGGTGGAGCAGAAGGTTTCCGTCTTTCGCCGCGAGGACGTTCCCGTTGCGATGGGCCTGGTGATCGACAACAGTGGAAGCATGCGCGACAAGCGCGAAAAGGTGAACGCCGCCGCGCTCACCTTCGTCGAGACTAGCAACCCCCGCGACGAAGTGTTTGTGGTCAATTTCAACGACCAGTTCTTCCTGGACCTGGACAAGGATTTCACCGCCGACGTCCGCGAGCTTCGCGAGGCGCTCGAACGCGTGGACGCGCGCGGCGGCACGGCCATGTATGCCGCACTGGTGGGCTCCATGGACCACCTGAAAAAGGCCACGCACGACAAGAAAGTGCTGCTCGTGATCACCGACGGCGAGGACAACGCCAGCGGCCACATCACGCTCCAGACCGCGGTGGAAGAAGCGCGCAAGAGCGGGACGCTGATCTACGCGGTCGGGCTGCTCAATGAAGAAGAAAAGCGCGCGGCGCGGCACGCGAAGAAGGACCTCACCACGCTCGCCGGCGAAACCGGGGGTGCAGCCTTTTTCCCCAATTCGGTCGAGGAAGTGCAGTCCATCTGTGCGCTCATGGCGCGCGAAATCCGCAACCAGTACGTGCTGGCCTATTACCCGACCAACCTGGCGCGCGACGGAACCTTCCGAATGGTGCACGTAGAGCTGGTGAACCCGCCGCGCGCTAGTGGCAAGCTGCAGGTCCGCACTCGGCTCGGATATTACGCGCCCACTCCGACTACCGGGCAATAAGCGCCCGAGCGTAGACTCGCGTCGCCCCTCGCTTCCTGAGCTAAACTTTCGGCATGACGCCCGCAGCCATCAAACCAACCATCTCGATGCAGGTCCTGGAGCAGGTGGATATTCGCGTGGGCACGATTGAATCGGTCGCGGATGTGCCCGGCTCGGACAAACTCGTCCAGATGCGCGTCCGCTTTGGGGATCATACACGCACCATTGTCGCGGGCATGAAGCAGGAGCGCGCCAATCCGCAGGAAATCGAAGGCCGCCAGGCATTGTTCGTGGTGAATCTGCAGCCGCGGAAGCTTCGCGGTGTCGTGTCGGAAGGCATGCTGTTCGATATCGGGTTTGCTGACGGCGTGCGGCCCGTGCTGGCCGTGCCCGAAGCGCCTGTGCCCGATGGAACTCGGGCCGGGTAGTCGACGCAGGCCTGCGCGAGCGTCCCCCCGGTCGGATTCTCTCCAAATGCGAAACCGATTCACTGCAGGTCGCGTCTAATGCCTTCGGTAGATAATCTACTAGAGCAGCCTCTCCTGAGGTGACCGATGCCGAGACGCGGCGCTTCTCCGCTTGATGCGGATTTGATTCAGGGAACTCTCGACCTTCTCATCCTGCAGACTCTGACGCCGGGCCCAGCTCACGGCCATTCAATCGCCCTGGTGATCGAGCACCGCTCGGACGCCGTCCTTCAGGTCGAGCACGGCTCGCTCTACCCTGCCCTGCACCGGTTGGAAGACCGCGGCTGGATTTCCGCCTACTGGGGCACTTCGGAAAACAACCGGCGCGCACGGTTCTACCGGCTTACCGCTTCCGGCCGGCGACAGCTCACGCGCCAGGCGGGACGCTGGCAGCAGCTCGTGCGCGCCATCGCACGCGT
>JASHSV010000198.1 GCA_030038535.1 Candidatus Acidiferrales bacterium | reverse complement strand
GCCACCGGTACCACCAGCGCCGCCCAGAATGTCACGCTCTCGAATGGCGGCAACGTCGAGCTCGCCCTTTCCAACATCACTGCCAGCGGCGATTTCGCCCAGACCAACGATTGCGTGACCGAACTGCAGCCGGGCTCGAATTGCACCATTGCCGTCACCTTTACGCCAACCGCTTCGATGACCCGCATTGGTACCCTTACGTTTACGGATAACGCCCCAGATAACCCGCAAACTGTCAGTTTGATTGGCAATCCGAGCGGCGCGGCAGCCGCCGTTTCACCGGCCACGCTCGCCTTTGGCAACCAGACCGTCGGCGTAACCAGCGCTGCGCAGACCGTCACAGTTTCGAATCAGGGCATCGCCGCGCTGAATATTTCCAGTGTCTCTGTCGGGGGCACCAATGCCGGAGATTTCCCGCTGGTGAACAACTGCGGAATGAACTTGAATCCCTCGACCTCCTGCACGATCAGCGTCACCTTCGATCCCACCGCGGCGGGAAGCCGCTCGGCCATGCTGAGCATCAGCGACAATTCCCCGAACAACACTCAGACCGTAGGCTTGTCCGGCACGGGCATGGACTTCATGCAGAGCGCGGCTTCCACATCAGACACAATCAAGGCGGGACAAACGGCCAACTACAGCCTTTCCGTCACACCATTGAACGGATTCAGCCAGGAAGTTACCTTCACCTGCTCCGGCGCGCCCGCCCAGGCAAACTGCTCCGTGACGCCCTCAATGCTCACCTTCACCTCCGGCAGTAGCAGCGCACAAACCGTAATGGTCTCTGTCTCCACCACGGCGCCGTCGGCGCTATGGCCCGTTCTGCGCCTGCCGGAAATGAATCCTTGGCTGCCCGCCTCCGCTCTCGCGCTTTGCGGACTGGTCCTGTGGTTGGCCGGACGGCGGAGTCGCCTCGCTGGACGGACGCGGGGATTGCTGCGGCCGGCCTTGGCGACGGCCTTCTTGCTGCTCTTCGCCATTCTCCTTGCGAACTGCGGGAGCAGCGGCTCTAGCCCCACTGTCGTACCGCCGCCGTTAGGAGGCACGCCTTCTGGCAGCTACACCATCTCCGTCACGGGCACGGCCGGCAATTCGAGCCACACCACGATGCTGACTTTGATGGTGACGCAGTAAGCAGAAGCAGGGATGGTGAGCCGCCCAGTCCCGAGACTCCGGGATCGAACCTGGAACCGGCTGACTAGAAGCTGGTGAGCCGCCCAGGACTCGAACCTGGAACCCGTTGATTAAGAGTCAACTGCTCTACCAATTGAGCTAGCGGCCCAGCAAACCTAAATTCTAACACGAGTGACTGTGCAGGCGGGGCATCCCGCGCGCTGGGCGAATCTGCGCCCTACGGTTGTTCCTTCCCGCTCAACCCCGCTCACCGCGTCGTGCTAGTAACGAACCTCACCCGCACTGGCCTTTCTTGCTCGCCACTCGCCACTAATCACTCGCCACTGCCTCTACAGCCGATTCAGCCCATTGAACGCCGCCGCCTTGTAGCATTCCGCCAGCGTCGGATAGTTGAACACCGTGTTCACGAAATAGTCCACCGTCCCGTTCAGCGTGAATACCGCCTGGCCGATGTGCAGCAGCTCGGAGGCGCCGTCGCCGATGATGTGCACGCCCAGCAGTTCCTTGGTCTCGCGATGGAAGATGATCTTCAGCCGGCCTGCGGTGTCGCCGCTGATCTGCCCGCGCGCCATCTCGCGGAAATACGCCACGCCGATTTCGTACGGCACGTCTTCCGCCGTGAGCTGCTCCTCGGTTTTGCCGACGAACGAAATTTCCGGAATCGTGTAAATCCCGTAGGGATAGTGGGCCGGATCGGACGTGGCCGGAACATGGAACGCGTGTGCCGCGGCCATGCGGCCTTGTTCCATCGAGACGGACGCCAGGCTGGGGAACCCGATCACATCGCCCACCGCATAGATATTGGGCTGCTTGGTGCGGTACTCCTTGTCCACCGGGATTCGGCCGCGGTCGTCCGCTTCGACGCCGGCGGAGGCCAGGTTCAGCTCGCCGACGTTGCCCTGCCGGCCGACGGCGTAGAGCAGCGAGTCGCTCAAGATTTTCTTCTTGCTGTCGAGCCAGGCCACCACTTTTCCATCCGGCGTTTCCTCCACGCTGCTCACGCCCTCGTTCAGCCGCAGCGTCACCCGCCGGTCGCGCAGGTGGTAGCACAGGGCTTCCACCATTTCCCCGTCGGCAAAATCGAGCAACCGCGTGCGCTTTTCCACCAGCGTCACGCGCACGCCCAGAACCGCGAACATGCAGCAGTATTCCGCGCCGATCACGCCTCCGCCCACGATGATCAGCGATTTGGGAATCTGCGGCATGCTCAGCACCTGGTCGCTGTTGATGATGGTCTTCCCGTTCACCGGCACTTTGGCGGATTCCGCCGGCTTGGTGCCCACGGCGATCACAATGTTGTCGGCCTCCAATTCACCGGTGCCGTTGCATCCCTCCACGCGCACGCGGTTCGGGCCCGCCAGGCTCGCCGTGCCGTGCACTACTTCCACGCCGTTGCGCTGGAGCTGCGCGTGCGTCACGCTCACTTCGTTTTCAATCACCCGCTGCACCCGGAAGATCAGGTCCTCCATGGTGATTTTTTCTTTTACGCGGTAATCCATCCCGTAGAAATTCTGCGCGTGCAGGCCGGAGAGATGCAGCACGGCCTCGCGCATCGTCTTGCTGGGGATGGTGCCCGTATTGATGCACACGCCGCCGAGCGCCGCGCGTTTTTCCACCACGGCCACCCGCTTGCCCACTTTCGCGGCTTGGATTGCGGCTCGCTGCCCGCCCGGGCCCGAGCCGATAACGATCAGATCGAATTTCGGCATGACAAAAGCCTCCGGGACCTGCGACCCCGGAACGGGTGCGCTATCGCTCCGTTCCCGGCTCGCGGGATTGCCCAAGTCTCGATGCGCCACTCGCGGGCGCACGCACTTCCGGCCGGCGGGTTCCCCTGAGGCCTGCTCGCCGCAGCGGCATAAAGCTACCAGAAAACGCGCAGGGGAGGGATGAATTCCGGGTAAAAACGGATCGCGTCAGTAGTCTCGGTGCGGCGGCGGCCAACGGCTGCCTTCTCGCTACTTCTCGCGACCGATTCTCTCCAGCGAATTGCAAAAAAAACGGCATCCCGCTCCCTCGAAGCGAGCGGGATGCCGCCGTTTTCAAACTGAAACCGTCGGAGACAGCCTACTTGTCGTACTTCAAGCAGGTCCTGAGCTGATTGAGCGCTTCATTGGTGGCTCGAACGGCTTCGGCCTTGTGCCCGCCAAAATCGTGGGCAGCGTGTTCCAGATGATCCTTGGCCCGTTCGAGAGCCGTGATGGCGTCGCGGATTTCCGGATGGTCCGGCGTCGCAGGGCTGGCGGCTGCTGGCGTCGGAGATGGAGCCGGAAGGGCCTTGCCGCTGGGCGCGGCGACCGAAAGCGCGAGTGCGAGAACCAGAAATGCTCCTGCGAGCCAGGAGATAACCTTTACGTGTTTCATGCTGACTTCCTCCTTGGGGTCCGGCTTCCGCAACCGGTGCTCGTGAGATAGGCCGAGCTGTATGCACCCGACCGGGCGGGATTCTACCAGAGGATGTGGCTCCGCCCGACAGAGAAATCGCAGGTCCGCTTTCCACCGGAATCTCATCGCGCCTGAAAGCCGCGGTGCCGCGCGTCGGCGCAAATTGCCCTGCTGTCCCGTCCCGCGCGGCCCATGCCGTCAAAAAAACTCCGCTGGCGGGTCCCATTTCGCGCAACCCTGCTCCACTACAGGGCATCACAAATTGAGGCGGAGAAGTCATTCAGCCTTGGGCTTCCCGCCGGCCGCGTCATAACGCCCGGGTCGCGGTGCAGTTCCAAATCCAGTTCACAGGGGAGGAGTGTCTCTCTATGAGGAAGATTGTGTTTGCTGTGGCCGCAATCCTTTGCACTGCGATGACGGCGGCCGCACAGGAACGGAACTCAACCGAAGTGTTTCTGGGTTACTCCTACATGCGGGCGAATCCATCCACGTCCGGCGACGACAGCTTCAACCTGAACGGCGGCGACGGCTCGGTTTCTTACTACGTCAAGCCCTGGCTGGGATTGACGGCCGATTTCGGCGGATATTACGTCGGCCAGATCGGCTCCACGGGCGTCAACTCCACGCTCTCCACCTATCTATTCGGCCCGCGAGTCAGGCTGCCAGGAACCTCGCGCCTGCGGCCGTTCGCCCAGTTGCTGGTGGGTGGAGCGCACGCCACCGGCTCGGCAGCCTTTGCCGGAGCCAGTACGCACAACGCGTTCGCCATGGGCGTGGGCACCGGCCTGGACGTGCCTATCGCGCGGCACATCGGCGTTCGCTTGTTCCAGGTGGACTATCTGCCCACGTGGTTTCCCGAGGTCGTTGGGGGACACCGGCTGGTGCAGGAAAACCTGCGCGTCTCTACGGGCCTTCGCCTCCGCTTCTAGCTCCTACGGGGAGGTGGGATGAGGAGAGGCCGGGACCGGGCCCCGGCCTCTTTCTCGTTCACAGCGCGTCCAGGGCAGCCGCACGACGCGCCGCTCGGCGCGGCCCGCTCCGCCCTGCTGCCGTTTACTTCGGTCTCCTCTGGATCGAGATCCGCACTCCCGGTTTCACCGCGTACATTTCCGAAAAATTCCCCCGGTTCACCGCCAGGCTGAAGCGCCCGCGCGAGTCGATATACGCAAGCGGCTTGCCCGCAGCCACGTCGCTGAACGTGCGCACGAATGGCACATCGAGCACCCGTTCGCCGATGCGGAGATGCAGCGCGTCGCCGGCGGCGTAGCCCAGTTGGTGAAACTCCTCGGCGGAAATATTCGTGATGAGATTTCCGAAAGGATCGTCCAGCGCGATCACTTCGCCGGTGATTCCCTCCGCGTCCACCCGCGGTCTCGGCAGATTCAGCTCCACGAGCGCAGCGGCCGCCGGACCGGCGCCGCGCCAGTCTTCGCCGCGCGCCAGATGCGCCGCTGCGGGGGAGAAAACGTCGCGCCCGTGAAACGTGGACGAGAGCTTCTCGCCGATCATCCACGCCGGATTCGTGATTTCGCGGATGCCTTCCACGCCATCGCGTTCGGCCACCAACGTCATCAGCCCGTTGTCGGGCAGCACGAAATATTGCCCTCGCTTCGTCTTCACAATCACGGCCTTTCGCCCGCTTCCGACCCCCGGATCAATCACCACCAGAAAAATGGCGCCGGGACCGTAATACGGCGTGACGCCCGCCAGAAAGCGCGCCCCGTCGGCAATCGAGTAGGGCGTCACCGTGTGGCTTACGTCGTCAATGCGCGCCGAGGGCGCAATGCCGTAAATCACCGCGCGGCAAATCGCCACCGCATCGTTGGCGATTCCGAAATCGGTCATGAACACGATCACCGGCCTTCGCGCGGGAGCGGCGACCTGCGGCGTCTGGCCACCCGCAGGCGCCATTGCGAACAGAAGAGTCGCAACAAAAGCCGGCAGCCTGGAGCGCGCGGCGGCAGTAGGCAGGAATCTCATTCTTGCGCAGCGGATTATAGCGGCAAGCGGCAGGGAGAGCCGAGGGCGAACGGCTTTTTTCCTGCGGCTCAGCGGCCGGGAGCCGCCCGCGCCGCTTCTTCTCGGGCGCGGAAGATATCGGGCAACCTGTGTATAATGAGGGGCCGTCGTAGTTTGTAGTATCTGCCAGGAACCCCGGCAGTCTCGTGCTGGACAATCCGGAGGGGGGAATTGATCGAGGTTGAAGGACTGACCAAACAGTACGGCGCTGTCCGCGCCGTGGACGAAATTTCGTTTCGCGTGGATAAGGGCGAAATCCTGGGATTTCTGGGGCCTAACGGCGCCGGGAAAACCACCACGATGCGCATTCTCACCGGCTTTTTGCCGGCCACCAGCGGCACGGCGCGCGTGGCCGGTTTCGACGTCTTCGAGAAATCGCTGGAAGTCCGCAGGCGCATCGGCTACCTGCCGGAAAATCCGCCCATCTACCCGGAGCTCAGCGTACAGGGTTATCTGGACGCGGTGGCGCGGCTCAAGCAGGTGCCTTCCGACCGCCGCAAGGCGCGCGTGGACGCGGCCATGGAGATGGCCCGCATCAGCGACAAGCGCGATGAGCTGATCAAGCACCTTTCCCGCGGCTACAAGCAGCGCGTCGGCCTGGCTCAGGCGCTCGTGCACGACCCCGAGGTGATTATCCTCGACGAGCCCACCGTGGGTCTCGACCCCAAGCAAATCATCGAAGTGCGCCACCTCATCAAGGGTCTCGCCGGCAATCACACCATCATTCTCTCCACGCACATCCTGCCGGAAGTCAGCATGACCTGCGACCGTGTGGTCATCATTCACCAGGGCCGGATTGTGGCTAACCGGCCGGTCAACGCCGGGCAGGATCCCGGCGGCGAAATCGTGATCGTGGAAATCAAGCCGGGCAGCGGAGGCGCGCCCGCGGCCAAGGCCCTCGTCGAGCGTCTGGCCGGCGTCAAGCGCGTGGAGATGCAGGCGGCCGATGGCAACGGCCGCGTCCAGGCCAGGATTCAATGCGAGCCGGGGCGCGACCTGCGCAGCCGGATTGCCGCCGAGGTCGTTGGCCATGGCCACGAACTCTTCGAGCTGCGCGCCTCCCGCGTCTCGCTCGAAGAGATTTTCCTCCAGGTGACCACCCAGGAAGCCCCGGACGCGGCCCCGGCCGAAACTGCGGGGACGGGAGCCGCGACATGAAGGGCATCTACGCAGTCTTTCGCAAGGAAATCAGCCTGTACTTCGTTTCGCCCATCGCCTACGTGGCCGTGGGCGCGTTCCTGCTTCTCGCCGGAATCTTCTTCCAGGGCATTTTGGCCGAAGCCAATGAGTACGCCATGCGCGCGGCCATGCAGGCCATGCAATACGGCACACCACTCGAGATCGACATTCCCGGCGAGGTCATGCGCGGATTCTTCGGCGTCACCGGCACCATCCTGCTGTTCGTTGTGCCCATGCTGACGATGGGCGCCTACGCGGAGGAGCGGCGCCGCGGCACCATGGAATTGCTGATGACCTCGCCGGTCACCGACCTGGAAATCGTGCTGGGAAAATATTTCGCCGCCATCTCGTTGTTCCTGATCATGCTGCTGCCCACCGCCATCCAGATGGTGATCCTGTTCCGCGCGAGCGATCCCATGCCTCCCTGGCGCATTATGCTGAGCGGCTACCTCGGCGTCTTCCTGCTGGGCGCCTCGTTGCTGGCCATCGGCCAGTTCCTCTCTTCGCTCACCGAAAGCCAGATTGTGGCCGGCATCTGGACGTTCCTGGTGTTCCTTATGCTCTGGATCCTGGATTTCATCATCCGCGGCAGCTCCTCGAGCGTGGCGGGCGCCGTAGCGCAGTATGTTTCCATCCTGCGCCACATGAACGATTTCACCCGCGGCGTCGTGGACAGCTCGAATCTGGTCTACTACGTCAGCATGATTCTTCTGGGGCTTTTCCTCACTTTGCGCTCGCTCGATTCCATGCGCTGGAGGAGAGCATGAAGATCGAGCGCAGAGACGTCTTTTCGACGGCAGCCTGGGTGGGCTCCAGCCTCGGTTTTGCCGGGCTGGTGCGCTGGAGCATCCAGAACGAAATGACCAGGGTGAACGAAGCGCTGCTGATCGCCGGCGGCGTGCTTTTCCTCGCCGGGCTCGCCGGCAACTTCCGCTTCATCGCCGGATTTTTCCGCTCCCGTGGCGGAAGGCTGGGCACCAACACCGTTACGCTCACCATCGCCTTTCTGGCCATCCTCAGCCTGCTCAACTTCCTGGGATTCAAGCACTCCAAGAGTTGGGACTGGACGCCCGAGCAGCTCTACACGCTCTCCGACGAGACCAAGAAGGTGCTCGGCGGCCTGAAGGAAGACGTGCACGTCATCCGCTTCGACAAAGTCTCCGGGCCCGACGCGCTCGCCGAAAAAATGGCCGACTACCGGAAGATTTCGCCGCGGATCACCTACCAGGTGGTCGATCCGCAGGAGCGCCCGGACATCGCGCGGCAGTTCGAAGTCCACCGCCTGGGCGACATCGTCGTTTCCAGCGGCACGCGCACCGAGCACTTGAAGGATTCCGACGAGCAGTCCCTTACCGCGGGGATCATCAAGGTCACAGCATCGCGCCAGAAATCCGTCTGTTTCGTCACCGGCCATGGCGAGCGTTCGCTCACTGCCACCGACGGTGAAGGTTACAGCGACGTGCAGAAGGAGCTGGAGCGCGAGAACTACACGGTGAAGCCGGTCAACCTGGTGGAAGCGAAAGATGTGCCCGTGGAATGTGATGTCGTAGTCGTAGCCGGGCCCAAAACCGGGTACTTCCAGTCCGAAAGCGAGGCGCTCCAGAAATATCTCGCCGCCGGCGGCAAGGTGCTGGCCCTGGCGGACCCGGGAACGGATCCAAAACTTGACCCCATGCTGGCTCCCTGGAACATTTCGCTCGGAAACGACCTGGCGCTGGACGTGAGCGGGGCGGGACAGCTCTTCGGGCTCGGCGCGGCTGTTCCGGTGGTCTCCCACTATGGAGCCCATCCCATCACCGAGGCCCTGGAAAGCCGCATGACGTTTTTCCCGCTCGCGCGCACCGTGGGCGCGGGGGATAAGAAGAACGCGCAGAAGCCGGTCACCGACCTGCTGCTCACCTCCAACCGGAGTTTCGCGAAGAACAATTGGGACGTGAAACAAAAGGAACTGAAATTCGAGCAGGGCAAGGACCGCGCCGGGCCGCTCACCCTCGGCGTTGCGGAAGAAAGCCGCGAGAACGGCAAGGTCGGCCGGCTGGTGGTCATCGGCAATTCCGCGTTTGCGGCCAATGCTTTCCTGACGCTGCAAAGTAATGGGGACCTGTTCGACAACTCTGTGAACTGGCTAGCGCTGGATGAGAACCTGATCTCCATCCGCCCGAAGTCGCCCACCACGCGCCGCGTCCTGCTCACCGTGTCGCAGGAACGGCTGTTCTACTGGTTCTCGCTGATCATGATGCCCGGCGTCGTGCTCGTCGCCGGCGTCGTGATGTGGTGGAAGCGGCGCTGAACCGGCCATGAAGAAGAGCACGCTCGTCGTCCTGCTGCTGGCTGCGGCGCTCGGGGGCTACGTTTACTACTCGGAATTCCGCCACCCCGCCGAAAAAGTCTCCGAGAACGCCCCGAAATCTCTCTACACATTTTCCAGCGACGACGTCACCTCCATCCGCCTCACGCGGCAGGGAGAGAGCGCGCCCGTCGTGCTCGAACATCGCGACGAAGGATGGGTGCTGACCTCGCCCGTCTCCGCACGCGCGGACCGCAACAATGCGGATTCCGTCGCCGGCTCCCTGGCACGCGTGGCTTCGAGCCGCGCGCTGCCCGCGGACCCGGCGCGCATGAAGGAATACGGCCTCGATCCGCCCGCCGCCAGCGTCGAAATTCACCTGAAAAAGGGCGACACGCAAAAGCTGGATCTGGGCGCCAAGGACTTCAGCGGCATGGATGTGTACGCGCAGAAGGCGGGCGCCAAGGACGTCCTGCTCGTCCCCGATTCGGTGCTCACGGAAGCCACGCGCCCGGTCATCGAGCTGCGCGACCGCGCCGTGCTCGATCTGAACGGCTGGTCTCTTGCGGAAATCGACATTCGCACGCCGAAGACGAAGTTCCAATTGGAGAAAAAGGGCAGCGACTGGAACATCACTGAGCCGCGCCCCTCGCCCGCCGACTCGGACGAAGCCGGAAACCTTTCGAGCAGCCTCTCTTCGGCGCGATTCGCCGACGTGGTCGAAGAACAGGCCGCCGGCCCAGCGGCGGCCGCCAAGTATGGATGGAATTCGCCTCAAGCGACCGTCCACGTCCGCAACGAGCAGGGCGGTGAGGCCACGCTGATTATCGGAAAGAAGGACGAGAACAAGTATTTCGCGCGCGATGCCTCGCGGTCGCTCGTCTTTCACGTGGAAGAGTCGCTGGTAAAGAAGTTC
>JASHSV010000197.1 GCA_030038535.1 Candidatus Acidiferrales bacterium | reverse complement strand
GAAGGCATTCCGCTACCGCCGCCCGCCGGTTTCCCGCGGCAAACAGCCGATAGCGTTGATCTCCTACGAGCGTCTGCCAGCTTTGCTGATCCGAATAATTGCCGTCGAGAGGCTGGGTCGCTGCTCCCATGGCGATTCTCCTTAGTCTGTCTGTCGCCGGGCACTCGTAACAACCCGCTGGCTGGCGAATACTCTCGCCACTGTCTCAAGTCTTCCGAACCCCCTGGACGGCGCTTCAAGCCGTCGCCCGACATCTCGGAAGACGCGGGCACTTCCTTGGGACAGGACTAAGTTATGCACAACGGCTTCCGCTCGCCCCGCCTACAAGTCGCTTAGTTTTATAGGATTACGGGAAGGTTGCTCCCAGCAGCAGCCTTCGCCTGTGGACAATTTTCCGGCGCTGTAGAGGCTTTACATGGTGGCCCGTTTAACCAAGATTTCGCCTCATCTTTGCCCGCGGATTGGTGGCCCGGCCGGTCTCTCAATTCTTCGGAGCCGGCAAAAGATCTCTACGGAGTTGCGCGCGCGGCCACTCTGCCGTTCGGGTGTCTGCTTTCATCCCCTAGAAAATTGGCGTAATCTAGCTTCTATCCGCCGGCGGTGGGCGTAGCTCAGCTGGTAGAGCATCGGACTGTGGCTCCGAACGTCGTGGGTTCAAATCCCATCGCCCACCCCAATCCAACCTGGTGATTGATCAAGAGGATTCGCAGGAACCAGCGACCAACACGCCGCCACTTCCTCCGCTCGAGTCGTAACTTCCGCAATAATCTCCAATAGATGGCTGTTTAGCTCGGGTGGGAGATTTGCGCCCCCGTCAGCTTCCGGATCTCGATCTGGTTGCCGATTCCGCGCGGCCAGGCCAGATTACACTCGTGCCAGTGCCTGCTGTACGTTGAGCCGCGCGGTCGAAAAGTCGTAACAATTTCGAAAATCCTCGCAGCGTTGGCAGTCTTCCCATTCGCGGGAGTCCACCTCCAGCTTGCGGTCCCGGTGGCCCGGCCCTAGTGTTGTCACGCTGACTCGAAAGACTTTTCCAGAAACAGTCGCCCCAAATTGCAGCCGTTCCAGGTCAGGATAAATAGTGCCGAAGCAATCTTTCATGTGCCCGCCTCCTTCTCTGGCAACACCCGTCCACGCTCGCGCGCTTCGCCACGCGCCCATCATCCATGCAAGCTAGATTTCGTTGCGGCTGCCGAGGCCTGCAAATTCCGTCAATCGGCCGCCACGCCTGCTTTCTCGGCTGCAATGATATCTTCGATCTTCAGGCCTAACCCCTCCGCCACTCCGGTGCCATAAGCGGGGGCTGCCTTATAGAAATGCTGAATCTGCAGCTCCTGAATTCTGCGCGGCACCGTTCTCATGCTTGCCACGATGTTGCCGATCAGCCGTTCCCGATCCTCCGGCTTCATCAAGCGGAACAGAGCCTCTGGCTGTGAGTAGTAATCGCTATCCTCGCGGTGATCGTGACGCGCCACGGTGCCTGAAATCGCTCGCGGCCGCTCGTTATACAGCGGATCCTCCACCGGACCGCCGAAGCTGTTCGGCTCATAGTTCGGCTCCGCCCCAGCGTTCCCGTCAAATCGCATCACGCCGTCGCGGTGATACGTGTGCACCGCGGCATAGGGCTTGTTTACCGGCAAGGCGTCGTAATTCACTCCCAGCCGGTAGCGATGCGCGTCCGGATAAGAAACCAGCCGCGCTTGCAGCATTTTGTCCGGCGAAAAGCCCATCCCCGGAGCGATGTTCCTCGGCTCGAATGCCGCCTGTTCCACTTCCGCAAAGTAGTTCTGCGGGTTGCGGTTCAGAGTCATCTCGCCGGCTTCGACCAGTGGGTAATCGCGGTGCGGCCAGACTTTGGTGAGATCGAACGGGTTGATGCGATAAGTCGCCGCCTCCCTCTCCGGCATGATCTGCACGTACACCCGCCACTTGGGGAATTCTCCCCGCTCGATGGCTTCGAGCAGGTCGCGTTGGGCGTAGTCCGGGTCGGTGCCGCGAATGTAGTCCGCCCGCTCGCGCGTGAGGTTTTTGATTCCCTGTAGCGTCTTGAAATGCCATTTCACGTAGAACAGCTCGTCCCTGCTGTTGATCAGGCTGAACGTGTGGCTGCTGTAACCGTTCATATGACGGTACCCATCCGGAGTGCCCCGGTCGGAAAACAGGATGGTCACCTGATGCAGCGACTCGGGCGAGAGCGACCAGAAATCCCACATCATCGTGGGCGATTTTAGATTCGTGCGCGGGTCCCGCTTCTGCGTGTGGATAAAATCCCCGAATTTCAACGGATCACGGATGAAAAAGATGGGGGTGTTGTTTCCCACCATGTCCCAGTTCCCTTCATCCGTGTAGAACTTCACCGCGAATCCCCGCGGATCGCGCTCCGTGTCCGCCGAACCCTTCTCGCCCCCCACGGTCGAAAAGCGCGCGAACACGTCCGTGCGTTTCCCCGCCGTGGCAAACAGTTTCGCCGTTGTGTAGTCCTTTATTCCGGGATTTGTGCACACAAAATGCCCGTAGGCGCCCGATCCTTTTGCGTGCACCACGCGCTCCGGGATGCGTTCCCGGTTGAAATGTGCCATTTTTTCGAACAGCAGGAAGTCTTCGAACACTACGGGGCCCCGCGGCCCCGCGGTCAGTGTATTTTGATTGTCTCCCACCGGACGCCCCGCATCCGTTGTCATCCTCTTGCCATGCACTGCCATGGATTCTCCTTTCCACAGCACAAATTCCGACAACCAAGCCTCGCTCGCAAAAATCGTCACTGTCCGTGATTGTGGTCACGCCTCCGCATGCCCGCAGTCACGGCTCGCGCTCACCCCTCCGCCCCCTCTTCCCCTCGCGCTGGAAAAATCGCTAGAATAGGCCCGCTGTATTTCAACTCCGGAGGCTTCATGCGCATCTTCGCTGCACTCGCCGCCTCGCTCTTTCTTCTCGCGGCGTTATCCTCATTAGCCCAGGCGCCCGCGCTCTCGGACATTTATGCCCAGATTCGCGCGGAAGAAACCAACAATTCCAAGATCATGTGGATCATTCACGAGATCGCCGATGTCTACGGCCCGCGCATGACCGGCACTCCCAACCTAAAAGCCGCAGACGATTGGGCTGTCCAGACTATGACTTCCTGGGGACTCTCGAACGCGCATCTCGAACCATGGACCTTCCAGCCGCCCGCCGCCGCCACTCCGGTTCCCGGCTGGGAAAATCTCGAACTCTCGGCGGTCGCCGTGTCCCCCTTCCATGGACAGTTGGTCGTTCAGCCGCTCGCGTGGACGCCGGGCACGAACGGCCCGGTCACAGCGCAGGTTGTCCTGATCGCCCCGCCTGGAATGACGCTTCCGCCCGCCGGAGGTTTCGGTGGCCCGGGAGGTCCCGGCGCGCCCGCAGCGCCGTCCGCTCCCGCGCCCAGCGGCACACCGCCGCCGATGCCGGCCCCTGCTGACAAGCCCGCCGAACAGCAGCCCACCCAGGCAGAGCTCGATGCGTATCTGAATTCCGTCCGCGATAAAGTGCACGGCGCTATCGTGCTGGTCGGAAGGCGCGTGGAAGTGCCTGAAAATTTCAATCCCGCGCCGCTTCGTCGCCCCGACGACGAATGGAAATCGCGCTTCGATCCCAAGAATCCCCGCGGCGGCTTCAATTTCCAGCCCCCTCCGCCTCCTCCCCCGGGCCAGCTCACCCGTCAGGAGGTCAACCGCATCGTGGATCAATTTCTGGTGGACAATGGCGCGCTCGTCCGCATCAACGATGCCGGCCGCGCCCACGGCGTGATCATTGCCCAGCAAAACGGCACCTACGATTGGACCCGCGCTGTTCCCACGCTCGTCATGCGCAACGAGGATTACGGCCGCATCGCACGCTTCTTGGACGACGGAACCCCGGTCACACTTCACATCAGCATTCAGAACAAGGAATATCCCGAGGGTTCGACTGTCTACAACGCCATCGGCGAGATCCCCGGCTCCGATAAAGCAGACGAAATCGTCATGCTCGGCGGCCACTACGATTCCTGGCACGATGCCACCGGCGCCACCGACAACGGCATCGGCTCCTCGATGATGCTCGAGGCCATCCGCCTTCTCGCCGCCATTCACGCCAAGCCGCGCCGCACCATTCGTGTCGCGCTCTGGAGCGGCGAGGAAGAAGGCCTGCTCGGCTCCCTCGCCTACGTGCGCCAG
>JASHSV010000196.1 GCA_030038535.1 Candidatus Acidiferrales bacterium | reverse complement strand
CGTCGCCCCGCATTCGCCCTATACCTGCTCGGCCGGCACGCTCCAGCGCGCCGCGGCCCTGGCACGGCGCTTCGGGGCGCCCCTGCTCATCCATGTGGCGGAAACGCGCCACGAGCGCGACGAAAGCCTGGAAAAGAAGAAGCTCTCTCCCGTCGCCTGGCTCGATTCGATCGGCTTTCTCGGGCCCGACGTGCTCGCGGCGCATTGTGTGTGGGTGGACGACGCGGACATCCGCCTGCTCGCCGCCCGCGGCGTCGGCTGCGCCCACAATCCTTCCAGCAACATGATGCTGGCCAGCGGCGTCGCGCCCGTTCCGGCGATGCTCGCTGCGGGCGTGCGCCTGGGTCTCGGCACGGACGGACCGGCAGGCAGCGGCAACGTCCTCGACATGATGGACGAGATGGACCTGGCGGCCAAATTGCAAAAGGTTTCGAGGCTCGATCCCAAAGCGCTCACCGCGTGGCAAGTGCTGGAGATGGCCACCATCGGCGGCGCGCGCGCCCTGCACATGGAGGATCAAATCGGGTCGCTCGAAGCCGGCAAGCAGGCCGACATCATCCTGCTGCGTACCGATGCCCCGCACGAAGTGCCCGCCTACGACGTGGCCGGTGCCATCGTCTATTCCATGAAGGCGGCGGACGTGGACACCGTGCTCGTCGCCGGCCGTGTGCTCATGCAGGGGCGGCGCGTGCTCACTCTGGATTCGCCCTCGATCATCACCAAAGCGCGCCAGTACGCTCAAAACGTAAAAAAATCGCTGGCCACGCCGCAGAACTGACGCGGCCAAACAGGAGAGCTGGAAAGCACAATGAGAAGAGGGGTAGGCAGCCGCCCGAAATCCGGCCCTGCCGCTGTGGCTCAGTTCTGTCCCAGGATGGCTTTCTGGCGAATCATTTTTATGGCGATCCCGCGCACCGTTTCCGGAATGTTCTTGTTCATCGTCAGCTTTTTCAGGTCCGTCGTGATCAGCCGCGGCAGCAGGTGCAGCGAAATGTCCACGGGTGTTTTCGGGTTGTTCACCAGGTTGCGGATGATGGAATAGTTCTTCACGAAATTCCGGTTGAGCGAGATCGTGCGCAGGACTTCGTCAGACAGGTTGGACATGGCCGAGAACGCCTCCACTTCCTGTTCGGTGAGGCGCGGAGATTGCAGAACTGCGCGTTGGACCATTTTGTTGGGGTCGCGGATCAGTGCCCCTCGTTCTTCGCGCCCGCCCTTCAGCGCCAGTGTCAGCCGCTCGATCACGTTCATCGTGGAGAGCCGCTGCGTAAGGGTCTTGCGTTTCTCCAGATCGGGTTCGGCGTCGGCCACCATCTGCTCGATCGCGTGTCTGTCGGCCTCGCTGGTCAGCTCTTCGAGCATGCGCTGGTGTTCGAGCGTCAGATCGGGCCGCGCCGCCAGCGCGATGATCAACTCTCTCGACGAGGAGAGCTGTTCCAGGTTGTCCATGATCTTGTCAACGTCCTTGGGAGTCAGGTGGTCGGCGAGCAGCGCGAGCGCGCCGCCCGGACAGTTCCGGTTCGCCATAAGCGCCGCCACGGCCGCCGCACGGTCGGTGGCGTGCTCCGCAACGTACTCCAGGACCGGCAGCGCGGCGTCCAGCTGCCTCGCGGCATCCAGCAGGACTTCGGGTGCGATGCTGGTCAGCGCGTTCATGGCTCGGCCGTTCACCATGGGGTCGGGATCGCGCGAGAGCAGCACCAGCAGCTCGGCGCGCATCCAGGGCTCCATGCCGGCCCCGCCGCCTACGATGGCCAGTTTGCGTTCTCGCGTCGCGCGTCCCGCGCGAATTTCTTCTCGGATTTCTGCGCTAATGGGGCTCTCCTGCAGTCCCATGGGCTGGGACCAGATCTTTATGCGTGAGCGTGACTTTTCCCGGCGTGTCCGGTGCTCCCACCGGCGGCATGCTGACTCCGTTCAGTTCCAGCACCAGCGCGAACGAATTCTGCGCCGACACGTCGAACCGGTCTTTGGCCGCGAACGTATGGTTCTCACCGCGAGTCATCTTGCCCTGAAACAGGGTTTTGCCGTCTCCGGAGACGCTCACCTCCGTCGTGCGGCTCACCTCTACCCGCAGCTCCAGATCCTCGGCAGCCGGCGTTGCGACGGGAGCATTCGCCGCGGCCGTCTCCGTTCCACCGGGTTGCGAATTTGGCGCCACCTCTGGCGCAGCGGGCGGCTTCGGGAGAGGCACCTCGGGCAGCGGACTGCGCCAGGCGCGCAACACGCTGCCGTATTGCGTCCACCCCCACCAGCCGCCTGCGCCCAGCGCCGTGAGGACCAGCAGAAAAAGGAGGAAGGCCACACGCCGGTTGCTGTTGGGACGAGGCTCCGCGCCGCGGTCCAGTGCAGCGGGAGACCATTCAGCCACTTGCGGATGGTCGTTGGTGGCCTGCGCATATTCGGCCACCAGCGCTTCTTCGTCGAGCCCCAGATAGCGCGCGATAGAACGCAGAAAACCCCGGTTGAACACGCCGCCGGGCAGATCCTTCCACCGCTCGCCCTCGAGGGCTTCCAGGAACCGGGTTCCGATGCGGGTAGCTTGGGAAACTTCGTCCAGCGAGACGCCGCGCATCTCGCGTTCGCGCCGCAGGTGCTCGCCGAACGTGCCCTTTGCCATCGTGGGCGCGCCGCCGAATAGTGTGTCCAACGGGGAAATTTCCGTCCCATGGGCACTATAGGCAGCATGTGAGGCGCTGTCAACGGGGGGACAGGGAGTCGAATGCGCGAAGGGCGCAGGAAGGCATGCCGCGTGAGGCCATTCGAGCGCCGAAAATCGCCTGCCCTTCAACCAGATGGGCACAGCGCGATGTGGAAAGCGTTGCGAGCGGCGCGCTCCGTCTCCTATACTTTACCCGCGATCGAAGGGCGGTTGGCCCGGACCACTCCTTCCCTCGGGGTTGCAACTAAAGCTTTGCCAATGGGTTGGTAGGCTAGAGCGGCATGGCCGAAGACAACACAAGCTTCAACGGGGTGGAACGGCGGCGCAACCCTGCCATCGCCCACGTCAAAGCTGACCCGCGCGGGTTCAGCGAAGTTGCGATCTTCCACGAACTCGGCAAGGCCCTCACCTCCTCTCTCCAACTGGACCAGGTGCTCCGCACCATCATGCAGAAGGTGGAGGAGTTTCTCCATCCCGACACTTGGTCGCTGCTGCTGATGGATGAGGCAAAGCAGGAGCTGTATTTCGAAATCGCCACGGGCGAAGGCAGCGCGGCCCTCAAGGAAATCCGCATCAAGGTGGGGCAGGGAATCGCGGGCTGGGTGGCGCAGACCGGAGAAGTGGTGATCGTGCCGGATACGAGCCGTGACTCGCGCTTCTTCGCCCAGGTGGACGAAAAGACCAAGATGCAGACGCGCTCGATTGTCGCCGTTCCGGTGCGCTTCCGCGACCGCTCGCTCGGCGTGATCGAACTGATCAACTGCGTCGGCTCTCAGGGTTTCGGCGAGCGCGATCTGGCGCTGCTCGAAGTGCTCGCGGACTTCGCCGCCATCGCCATTGAGAATGCGCGGCACGTGCAGAAAATCCACGAACTCACCATCACGGACGATTGCACCACGCTCTACAACGCGCGGCACCTGAACTTCGTGCTGGAGACGGAAATCTACCGCTCGCAGCGCTACAACTACGAATTTTCGCTGATTTTCATCGATCTGGACCACTTCAAGAACGTCAACGACACATTCGGCCACCTGACGGGAACTCGTCTGCTCTCCGACATCGGCAACATGGTGAAATCGAACTGCCGCTTGATCGACTTCGCCTTCCGTTACGGCGGCGACGAATTCGTGGTTTTGCTCCCGCAGACGTCGAAAGAAAACGCCCTGATCGTGGCGCGACGCTTGCACAAGCGCATCCGCGAGCACATCTGGATGCAGGACCTCGGGCTGGAAATCAGGATCACCGCGAGCGTGGGCGTGGCGTCCTATCCCACCGACTCGCGCGACAAATCGAAGCTCCTGCATCTGGCAGACGAAGCCATGTATCTGGTGAAAAACACCTCGCGCGACAGCGTAGCCGCA
>JASHSV010000195.1 GCA_030038535.1 Candidatus Acidiferrales bacterium | reverse complement strand
TCCCTGCCTCTCTGTTTCCTTGGCTCCCGGCTTCTAGCTTCCTGGTCGCCTTGCCTCTTCTTTTTGCGCCACTAACCACTGCCTTAGCGGTGCTTCTCAATCTCCGGCAGCGACTCCACCAGCACGTGTCCCACGATGGCCAGGCTGCGCGGCGCCACTTTGTCCAGCGTGTCCTGCGCCGTGTGCCAAAACGTGGTCTGCGACTCGAAATCGATCAGGTCAATCGCCGCCACTCCCCGGTGCACAAATGGGTCGTGGTCGTCACCCACCGGGCCCTGCGTATCATCCACAAAGATCTTCCCGTACCCCAGCCGCTTCGCCGTGGTCCACACCAGGTCCACCAGCCAGCGCGCCGAATTCAGTTCTCGCCGGATGCGCAGGTCACGGTCGCCGATCATGTCCGCCAGCACCACCGCTTTCACTCGCTTCAAATCGCCCGACACGGCAAGCCGCGCCGCCAGTTCGCGGCTGCCATAGACGCTGTCCGCATCGCTCCACTGCGCCACGCCGTTAATCACAGACTGCGCTTCTTCCCCGTCGAGAAACGCGATCCACAAGCTTGCGGCGGCCAGTTTGTGCGCCGGATGCGCCCCGCAGTAGAGCCGGGCCATCTCCAGCATCACCGCCGTGGACGACGCCGCGTCGTTCGCTCCCACGAAATTCGTCACCCGCACCGTGTCGTAATGCGTGATGAGCAGGATGATCTCGCGGCCCGTCCCCGGCACCTTTGCCACAATGTTCTTCATCCGCAGCGCGCCGATGGGCGTTTGCGCCGTGAAGTCGTCGTCCTCCTCCACGCACCCGAAACCCGCGAGCTGCGATTTGATGAATTCCTGCGTCTTCGCAATGGCCGGCGTGGCCGGAGGCCTCGGCCCAAATCCCACTTGCTTCACCAAGTACTCCCACGCCCGCGCGCCATCGAACCCTGCCGTCTGCGCTGCTGGCGGCGCCGCGTCCACCTGTGCAACCGGCACACGCGAAGCAGAGCTATCCGCATCCGCAATTCTCAGGGAGAACATCACCACCATGCCGGCAATCAACACCTTTGCGAATCGTAGGGGCGCTGCTTGCCTTTCCTGACGCAGGAAGGTGTGCGCCCTCTTCCAATGCGCTTTCTGATCCCTCATCCTCACGCCGCCCCCGCTCCCGACAATTGCTCCGCCCGCTTCCGTTTCCCTCGCACCACCACCGCCGCCACTCCAATCCCCAACAGGTAGAGCACAATCATCGGCGCCATGAACACCAGCATCGTCAACGCATCCGTCGTGGGCGTGATGGCCGCGGCAATGATGGCGATCACCAGAATCGCGTACCGGAAGTTCTGCCACAGGAACCGCGGCGTCACGATCCCGAACAGCGCCAGCACAAAAATCAAAATCGGCAGTTGGAACACCAGTCCGAGCCCGGCCAGCACCACCATCGACATGTCGAAGTACTCGTTGATCGAGATCATCGGCGTGAACGGCCCGGGGATGCTCAGCAGGAATCGGAGTGTCATCGGCAGCGCAATGTAGTAGCCGAACGCCACCCCTGCCAGGAATAGCGCCGTGCCGAATCCAATGAAACTGGCCACCGCCCGCCGTTCGTGCCGGTAGAGCCCCGGGGCCACGAACAGCCAGATCTGGTGCAGCACAAACGGCAACGCCAACACCAAGCCCAGATAGATGCCCACCGTGATGTAGAGAGTCAGCGGCCCCATCGGGCTTGTATAGACGAGCTTGTCCGAGACGTGCGCGTCGTCCAGCGCCTTTACCATCGGCCGCGCCAGGAACAGGTAGGCCTTGTCGGAAACCAGCAGCCCCGCCACGATCCCGCAGCCCACATAGAGCAGCGCGCGCAGGATGCGCGTGCGCAACTCCACAAGATGTTCGAAAAAGCTCATGCGTGCCGTCCCGTCGTCCTCGTCCTCGCGCCGCGCGGGGGTTTCAGGCAGGGTGGACATCGGCGGAGCTGGCCGTATTCTCACTCTTCGTAGAGGCGCTGTCGCCGGGCCTGGGGCCGGTGCCTGGCGGTGACCCTGACGAAACTACGGCCGCGTCCTCAATGCTCGGACTTGGCGCTGCTCCCCACGCGCTGTAACCGGAATCTTTCGCGGAGGTATTCGCAATGGCGCCGGCCGGAGCACCCGCCGCCTCTGTTGTGGTCGCCTCGGCGGGCTGTGCGGCCAGCGCATTCGGTGCATTTCCAGCTTCGAGCGCCTTCCGCCGTGCCGCCTCTTCCTTCTCGCGCGTCTGCCGTTCGATCTCCGAGAATTCCTGCTCGATTACCCGGCGAAAATCGGTCGAAGCCTTTCGAAAATCTCCCATCACCTTGCCGATTTGCCGCGCGATTTCCGGCAGTTTTTCCGGCCCAAAAACAAGCAGGGCGATTACGAAGAGAACGACGAGATGGGGAAAGCTCAGCACGGCGCGCCGTCGTGTCCTTGGAAACCCTTCGAGGATGATAGGCGCTCGCCCGGAAACCTGTCAAACCGATATCCCTGCTATCACTTTGCCTTGTCTTGCGACTCGCCTCTCCCTGCTGACATCGAGTGGATAAGGACTGCTACGGCGTCTACGGCATCGGCCAAAGCTACCGCGTCTACTCGGACGGCAATCTTGCTGTTGCGAGTGGGTTCACCAAATCGGGTATGGCCGTGCTGCCGGATGACCGCGCTGTACTGCTCTACAGCGTGGAGAGCCCGGAGAACTGATATGAAGACTTCGGCTCCGGCGAGCTGCACGACGGCGTGGCTAGGTTCGAATTCGAATCCATGTTTGCGCAGAACGTCAACCTCGAAGTCGGCTACCGCGTCTTCCTGACGCCCAACGCCGACTACGAGGGACTCTACGTGGCCGAGAAGACGGCCACAGGCTTCCAGGTGCGTGAACTGTGCCAGTGACCCTCAACCCGCCACAAAATCCACGGGGAACATCGAAGCCCACCGCCTCCCTTGCGCACGTCGAACGCGTGCACCCGCCGCCCTTGCGCGTCTGGAGCATGCGGTTCCGCCCCAAGCAGCGGCAGATCTTAGAGTTGCCCGCGCCAGCCTCCAGATCTTCCCTGCACGCTATCTTTGCAGTTCTTTACTGGCTCCGAGATTCGAATTCAGGGCCCGGGCTACGTCCTTCTTAGGGGATAAATAAATGCCTCTTTTTTTCGATTTTATACGGGGTAGCAAGTTCGATCTCTTTCCCCTACTCTCGCACCATGGCCACAATTCCATCTCCAACTTTCTTTCCAATCCGTTCTCCCGTCTACGCTGGCCACTCGCCACTAGCCACCGGCCACTGTTTTGCTAACTCCTTTAGATTGCACAGTTACTTCACTCATGGGGGTGGGGGAGCGTACCGTCTCAAAACAAGGCATCCTTACTCCCACTCTCCCCAGCATCCAGCTTCGACTATCCAGCGTCCAGAAATGCTATACTTTTTGAGCGAGGACGAATGACGACTGCCGAATCTCGAAGAGCCGGGACTGGACGCAGCTTCATTGTAGTTTGCAGCGTGCTGTTCGCCTCCGCGCTCCTGGGCGGGCTTTACGGCTCCTCTGCACGCGCCACAGGCGGCGATTCGGCCGACCTCCAGGAATCCATCCGCTCCTTTACCCGCGTGGTGGCCGTAGTGCAGCAGAACTACGCCGAGCCCATTGACACCGACAAGGCCATCTATGGCGGGGCCATCCCCGGGGCGCTGCGCGAACTCGATCCGCACACCGTATTTTTCGACGCGCGCCAATTCGCCGTCCAGCGCGAGGACCAGCGCGGCAAGTATTACGGCGTGGGCATGCAGGTGGCCCCGCGCGAGAACCACACGGAAGTCATGGCGCCGTTCGTGGGCTCTCCGGCCTACCGCGCCGGAATCCGTCCTGGCGACATCATTCTGAAAGTGGACGGCAAGAATTGCGAGGGCCTCTCCACTCCCGAAGTCGCCGACATGCTCAAAGGGCCGAAAGGCACCACGGTTCACATCACCATCGGCCGCGAAGGCAACTCCCAGCCGCTCGAGTTCACGGTCACGCGCGATGAAATCCCGCGGCACGGCGTGGATAATCCGCTGCTTGTCCGGCCCGGCATCGGCTACGTGCGCGTGGCGCAGTTCAATGAGACCACAGACCACGAACTGGCCGACGCCCTCGACCAGCTCGATTATCCGAACCTGAAAGGCATGATTCTGGACCTGCGAAACAATCCCGGCGGCCTGCTGAACGAAGGGATTGCCGTGGCCGACATCTTCCTGGACAAAAATCAGCTGATCGTTTCGCATCGCGGGCGGGCTTCGGCGGAGAGGCGCTACTACGCTCTGAAGGGCAACGGGGGCGTGCGCGTTCCGCTCGTGGTGCTGATGAATGGGCAGAGCGCCTCCGCATCCGAAATCGTTGCCGGCGCCATCCAGGACCATGACCGCGGCCTGATTGTGGGCGAGACCAGCTTCGGAAAAGGCCTGGTGCAGAGCGTGATCTCGCTGAGCGAGGGCACAGGCCTGTTTCTGACCACGGCGAAGTACTACACGCCCAGCGGCAGGCTGATCCAGCGGGACTACAAAACCACTTCGCTGTGGGATTACCACTACAACCGCAAGACTCCCGAGAAGCCCACGGAGATCAAGCTGACCGACGGCGGCCGCCAGGTGACCGGCGGCGGCGGAATCTCGCCCGACGTGGTGATTGCCGAGCCGAAATTCACGCCGTTCCAGACGATGCTGTTCCGGCACCGCGTGCTGCTGCCCGATAACGTGAGCGTGGGCGATTTTGTCACCTACTACCTGGGCCAGAATCCCACGGTCACCAAGGACTTCACCGTGGACGACGCGGTGATGAATGAGTTCCGGCGATTCCTCGCCAAGCAGCAGATCCACTACACCGAGGCCGAGCTCGCCGAGAACGCCGATTTTCTGCGCCACGAGATCAAGGAGGAGATTTTTCTTTCCGTGTTTGGCGCGGCGGAAAGCTATAAAGTCGGCCTGGAGAACGATGTGCAGCTCCAGCGCGCGATCGACGAACTGCCGCAAGCCCGCGCGCTCTACGACAATACGCGCAAGCTGCTCGCGCAGCATTTGGCTTCCTCACCGGGGCAATAGGGCGTAGATTCTTCCGGCATCGGACGTGCGGCGCTCTTGCAGGTTCGCTGGATTCCCTTCTAGAATGAATTTTCGTGGGCCGCTAGCTCAGCTGGGAGAGCGCCTCGTTCGCAACGAGGAGGCCGTGGGTTCGAATCCCATGCGGTCCACCATTCCTTTCTGGCTACATCTCCGCGCTCCGGCTCCCTCGAGATCGACCCTTCGCCCGCCCGGCTGCGAACGCGGCGTGTGCGCCCGCTGCGCGCCGGATAGAGTCAGGAAGCTCGCACCGCGATGAAGAAGAAACCCTCGCCAAAGGCAGTATTCAACCGTCTGAAGAAAGCGGCAAAGGCGGCCATGCGACACGCGCATGCCCCCTATTCCAGGTTCCGCGTCGGTGCTGCCTTGCTCACGCGCCGCGGTGACATCGTGTCAGGGTGCAACGTGGAAAACGGCTCCTATGGATTGACCAATTGCGCCGAACGCAC
>JASHSV010000194.1 GCA_030038535.1 Candidatus Acidiferrales bacterium | reverse complement strand
GTAGCGGTTCAGCAGCTTCTTCATCGGCTCGTAGAGATTCAGGCTGAAGTGCGAGGCCGGATTCAGGCCGCGCTCCAGCAGGTCGTGGGTGATTTGCGTCGAGTTGCGCACATCCGCCTTGATCACCACGTGCGAGATCACGCGCTCTTCCGTCTGCCGCGACTCGTCCGGCATCAGGAATTCATACAGGCTGTTGTTCAGGTGCGAAAGCTCGCGCGTGCGGTCGTTCTCCACCAGGCTGATTTTTTCCAGCAGGCTGTTGACCCTGGCCGCGCACCGCAGGTCGTGCCGCAGCCGCATGTAGTCGGCGGCGAACCGCACCGCGGCGGCGCGCGCCTCTTCGCGAGGCAGCCGGCGGATGCGCTTGGACGCCTCCTCAAGTTTTCCCAGCGGAAACTGCCGCGTGGGGAAATGCTTGAGCGTTTCTTCCACCCGGCGCTGCTCCTCCTTCAGCACGATGGCCTTCTTCAATTGCTGCAGGTGGAGCGGCGGGCAGAACTGCGGAAAGATGCTGCGCAGCTCGTAGGCGGCCAGCACGTGGACGAGCAGTTCGCGCTGCTCGAGCCGCGCGGTCCACTCGTCGAGCAGCCACTCGCGCGCCGCCGCGCCCGCGGACTGCTCCGCACCGCCCCAGCTTGCATCAAACAGCCGCCGCGCGTTTTCCGGATGGTCCAGGAATTCGCCCAGCCGCGCGTGATAGGTCTCCGCCAGCGCTTCCGCCTTCAGTTTGGCTTCGTCGAGAGATTGTCCCAACGTCTCCAGTTCCTTCTGGAGTTTCCCCAGCCGGGCCTCGATATCCGCGCGCGCCTGGCGCAGCGACTGCGGGTCCTGGCTGCCCAGCAGGCGCTCGAAGATGCCCTGCTCGCCCGAAAGTTTGCGGTCGATGGCCTCCCGTTCTTCGTTCATCCGCGCCACGTCGGCCTGCGACTCGATTCCACGGCGGGCCTTCTCGTCGAATTCGCGCCAGGCCTGGCGGACCGAGTCGCCATGCTCGCCCACCAGCACCGTATCGCGCAGAAAATCGCGCAGCACGTCTTCGAACACTTCAAAGCGGTCCGCGTCGCGCGCGAAGTTCCCCAGCAGTACGTAGTTTTCCAGCAGCACCAGGTCGTCGCGGCCGCCTTCGACGAACAGCAGCCGGTTCGAAAGCAGCTCGTACACCGGCGCGTAGCTGTCGCCGAAGAGCGCCCGCCGCGCCTTCGCCAGCACCGTCTCTTCCAGCTCCGAGAGCGCCGCATAGAGCTGGAGGCCTACCTGCCGGTAGATGTTCTTCCGGTCCGCCTGGAATTCGGCGAGCGTGGCCTTCTTCACCTGCGCGCCTTCGCTGCGCTCGAAAAATTCACCGCGGCGTTTGATCCAGTCGTTGCACTCCTGCACCACGGCGGCGAACTGTACGGCGATCTCGCGGGTGAGAAAGCGGATCACGGCGAGCCGCAGCAGGATGTCCAGCTCGATATTCTTCTCGAAATGGGCCTGATTCAGCCCGGCCTGGAGAAAATCGGCCAGCAATTTGCGGAACTGGCTGGTTTCCGGCGCGCGCACTGCCTTCGTGTCGGTGCCGTAGAAGCGTCCGAGTTGGCCGGTATGCCGGATCAGGTCGGCAAGGTAGCGGCGGGCAGTTTCCAGAAAACGCGGGCTGAGCGACACGTCGTACCGCAGATTGTCCACGCCCGCAGTGAGCGTGGTGAGGGCGATCTCTGCCCCGGCGGGCAGGAGCTCGACCCTGATCTGCCGGTCGGCGGCCGGCTGGGTGTCCGGAGACGACATGGCGGGCAAATCGAGCTTAGAACGTAGCAAAACGGCGGGCGGCGCGGCAAGGGCCTCGGCGAATCAGGTTGGCGAGAGAATAGACAGCAGGCACTACGGGGCGGCGCCTCGTCAGGGCCGGCGGAGCGGCAAGAGCACGCGGAGGCGCGGATCGCGCAGAAACAGCCCGGCCCAGGCGAGAACGCCCAGGACGAGGCCGCCCTGGAATCCGGAATCGAGGATGCGAACGTGCGAGGCAATGGCGCCGCCCAGGAAGCCGGTCACTAGAATCGCGCCCAGCACGGCAGTGCGGGGAATCGCATACAGCACGGCGCACGCCGTCTCAATGATTCCCAGTGGTAAAAGCAGCGTGGCGGGCCAGCCGAATTTGCCGCCGAAATTGGCGACCACCTGCGCCGGTTGCATGAATTTCAGCGTTGCGCTGAAGAGCATCGCCAGGACGGGAAGCGCCGAGAGCACCCGGCCCGTCCACAGTGCGCCTTTCGAGGGCGCGGCCAGCGCAAGAGTCCCGTTCATGAATCCTCCTCTATAGGGGATTCGATGCGGAAGCCGGCGAGAAGTAACCGTTGGGCCAAAATCGCCCGCCGGACCTGTTCGGGTCGCGCAGCAGCCGCGCTACAAGACTTCGATCGAATGCGTGTCGTCGGGCAGCGCCGCGAGCCGGATGTGCAGCGCGGGCCAGTCTGAGGCCAGCGCCCATTTTTCCGGCCATTCCACGAGCACGATAGAAGGAGACGCGAGTAGATCCTCCAGTCCCAGCGTTTGCAGATCCGCGCGGCCTTCGATCCGGTACAGATCAACGTGGAACACGCGCACCGGCCCGCGGAATTCGTGCACCAGCGTAAACGTCGGGCTGGTCACCTCCTCTTCGCGCGCCGCTCCCAGACCGCTGATGATGCCTTTTGCCAGCGTGGTCTTCCCTGCCCCGAGGTCGCCCGACAGAAACACGAGCAGCGGCGCACGCATTTCGGCGGCCACCCGGCGGCCGTACGCCAGCGTCTCTTCGGCCGACGCGGTGATGGTTTTTCCCGCGGTCAAGGGCACAGGCATTATCCGCGGATGCGCAGCGCCGTCTTCGGCGAGGATTCCCACACCATGTCCTGCTTCAGCCGCTGGAATGCGGGCGCGATGTTGCGGATCAGGTCGGTGGCGATCATCGGTTCCTGCCCGAGCTCTTCGGCGGCGCGGTCGCCGGCCAGCCCGTGAAGATAAACGCCCAGGCTGAGCACGCGCGGCCAGTCGCTGGTGCCGAACTGCGCGGTGAGCCCCGCGAGAATTCCGGTGAGCGCATCGCCCGTCCCGCCCGTGGCCATGCCGGGATTGCCCGGGCCGTGGAACCAGGCGCGTCCGTCGGGCGTGGCCAGAATCGAGCGATAACCCTTCAGAATCACAGGTGCGCCGGAAATCGTGGCCGCTTCCAGGGCCGTTTGCAGCCGCCGGCTCTGCACGTCCGCCGTATCGCGTCCCAGCATGCGCGCCAGCTCGCCGGGATGCGGCGTGAGCACGAGATTGGCCCAGCGCCGGCTGCGCAGGTGCTGCATCCGGCGGGTGAACGCGTTCAGACCGTCGGCATCGAGAATCACAGGCAGCGAGCATTCGCGCAACAGGGCATGAACGAACTCCTGCGTCTCCGGATGCGTGGTGATGCCGGGGCCCAGCGCGAGAACGGTTTTTCCGGACAGAACGGAATCAAAACCGCCGTAGTCAAAACTGCTGACGGAAATCGAGTGTGCGTCCGTTTCCCGAAGGGCCTCGGTCATCAGTTCCGGGTAGTACGAGGCCACCACCGGCACGCAGCTATCCGCCGTGGCCACGGTCACCAGCCCCGCTCCCGCACGCAGCGCCGAAATTCCCGCCAGCGCCGCCGCGCCCGTCTTTCCACGCGACCCCGCCACTACCAGCACGTGCCCGTAACTGCCCTTGTGCCCGGAAGCTTCGCGCTCCATCGGCAGCGACGCGAAATCGCCCGGCGTCACCCAGTTCACCGTGAATTCCGGATTGTCGTCGAGCACCTGCGGGGGGATGCCGATTTCCGCTACGCTCAGTTTTCCGACGCAATCGCAGTTGGGCGGCAGCAACTCGCCAAGCTTCGGCGCCGCATAGGCGAGCGTTGCTCCGGCGTTAATACAGGGACCTGGCGAATCGCCGGAATCCGACGACATCCCCGATGGGATATCGAGCGAAAAAACGCGCGAGCGCCGGCACAGCTTGTTGACGTCTTCGATTACGCTCCGCAGAAGGCCTTCAACAGGGCCGGTGAGCCCCGTTCCGAACAGCGCGTCAATTACCAGCGGCGCGGCGGCCACGGCTTCGCGTTCCCGCTGCCAGTAGCGCTCGTCGGGCACAGTGCGCAGCGTTCCGCCCGCCTTTTTCCATTTCTCCAGGTTGGCCGCCGCATCTCCTTTCACGGCGCTGGGCGCAGCGAAGAGAAGCACGACAGGATTCGAACCCGAAACTTTTTCCTTCAGCCGCCGGGCGCACACCAATCCGTCGCCTCCGTTGTTGCCCTTGCCGCAGAGAATCACGGCGCGCCCGGCCGCGGCAGTGCCGTAGCGGATCACGGCGTAATGCGCAGCCGCGGCCCCCGCGTTTTCCATCAGCGTCAGCGAAGGAACCTTGAACTCGGCGGTGGCTCGCGCGTCGCAGGCGCGCATCTGGGCGGCGGTCAGGACCTTCATGGCTGGGACAAATAATATCGTGGAATGGGGCGAGTGAGGGACGAACCCGCCGGGCTCATGGGATGTCCCGCGGCTAGGTGCGGGCCCACTCCGTTTTGACTGCCGGAGGATGCAGCAGCGTTTGCATGACCACGCAGTATTGCTCCGTTTTTTCCTCGAGGGCCTTTAACTGTTCTGCCGTCGCATCCGGCGCCTCCAAATCGAAACGCACGCGGATACCTTCAAATCCCACGGGCACGTTCCTGGACATGCCGAGCGTTCCCTGTAGGTCCAATTCTCCGCTCACGGTGACTTCAACGTGCCGGGCCGGCACACCCATGGCCGTGGCCACAAGCTGGCAGGTAATCTGCGCGCAGGCGGCCAGCGCGCCGAGCAACAGGTCGCCGGAACATGCCGCTGTTCCCGGGCCGCCCACACCCTGGTGTGCCTGCGCCTGATAAATGGCGCGGCCGATGTCCACCGAACAGCACATCGGCGTGCTGGTCTCGGAGGATTTCGCGGTGAGCGTGATGCGCGAGGAACCCGGCTCGCGCCGGTACTGTTCCTTCAAAGGCCGCTGAAGCGAGCGGACATCCATGACATCCTCCCTCGGAACTTTGCTATCCTTGACGCCGGTCGGTTTCGCTCTCCGCGACACGTCGGGGGGAAGACGTGAAGAGCAAACCTCCAACTGCCCAGGGCACCTGCGTGCCAAACCCGGATCAACCCACGACGCTTTCTTCCGGCAGCAAGTTTGGCCGCTATGAAATCGTTTGTCCACTCGGAGCGGGCGGGATGGGAGAGGTTTACCGGGCGCGCGACCCCCATTTGGGCCGCGATCTGGCGATCAAGATCCTCGCCAGCAAACTCTCCACCAGCGAGCAGGCCTTGGAGAGGTTCGAACGGGAGGCTCGCTCCATCTCGAAACTCAACCACCCCAATATCGTGACCATCTTCGAACTCTCACGGATCGCGGATACCTGCTACATGGCGATGGAATTGGTAGAGGGAGAAGCCCTGAGCGAGGTGTTGAGCAAGGGACCGCTGCCTCTGCGCAAAGCCATCTCGATTGCGGCGCAAGCAGCCGGCGGGTTGGCCAAAGCCCATGAAGCGGGAATCGTCCACCGGGACCTGAAGCCGGGCAATTTGATGATCACGCGCGACGGGCTCGTGAAAATCCTCGACTTCGGCTTGGCCAAGCTCGCCGCGACCGGCGAAGATCCTCCCTCCGGCGGCGAAACGATGAGCGCCTTGCTGACGGTTCCCGGCGCGATCATGGGCACGATTGCCTACATGTCGCCCGAGCAGGCCGGCGGTTTGCCGCTCGACTTCCGGTCCGACCAGTTCTCGTTCGGAGCCGTGCTTTATGAGATGGTGACGGGAAAGCGCCCGTTCCAGAAACCGAGCGACGCCTCCACTTTGTTGGCCATCGTGCGGGATGATCCGGAATCGGTGCTGTCGTTGACCCCGAGCGCGCCGGCTCCGCTCTGCTGGGTGATCGACCGCTGCCTGGCCAAGGATCCCAAAGATCGCTACGCCTCGACGCACGACCTGGCTCGCGATCTGGCCACTATCCAGGACCGCGTGGACGAAGCGCCGCCCCGGCACTCCGCGGCGATAAAACAAAATCTTCCCGCACAGCGAACGGTATTTGTGGGACGTGAGCGCGAACTCGCGGCAGTAAAGGAATCGCTCCGGCGCGACGAGGTTCGCCTGCTCACGCTCACCGGGCCCGGCGGAATCGGAAAAACGCGTCTGGCGCTGAAGGCCGCGGAAGAAGTGGCGCGGGATTTTCGCGGCGGAGTGTGTTTCGTTCCGCTCGCGGGCTTGAGCGATGCGGCGCGGATACCCTCGATCGTGGGGCAGGCGCTGGGCATGCGCGAGACTGGCCAGCAGATAACCCTGAAAAGCCTGGAGGATTTCCTGCTCGGCATGCGCGTGAATCTGCTGCTGTTTTTCGACAGTTTCGAGCACCTCTTGAGCGCCGCCCCGGCGGTGGCGGAGCTGCTGGGCGCCGCCCCGGCGCTCAAAATTCTGGTCACCAGTCGCGCGCCCTTGCACCTGTACGGGGAACACGAATTCCCTGTCCCCTCGCTGCCCGTGCCGGACCTCCGCGCCTCCAAATCGGCCCTGGAAATCGGCAAAAACTCCTCGGTTGCCTTGTTCCTGAACCGCGCCTCGGCAGTGAATCCGAATTTTGCGCTCACAGACGAAAATGCTGCAGCCGTGGCTGCCATCTGCGCGCGGCTGGAGGGGTTGCCGCTGGCCATCGAGCTGGCGGCAGCACGGATCAAGCTGCTTTCGCCGGTGGCCATGCAGGCGCGGCTGGAGAAGCCCTTGGAACTGCTCACCGGCGGTGCCCGGGATCTGCCCGAGCGCCAGCAGACGCTCCGCCGCACCATCGATTGGAGCTACAGCCTTCTGAGTCCGGCCGAACAGGCCCTGTTCCGGCGCGTCTCCGTATTCGCCGGAGGCTGCACGCTGGAGGGCGTCGAGGCGGTCTGCAACACGCGGGAGGACTTGGGCTTGGACTTGCTGGAAGGCATGTCGTCTCTCGTGGATAAAAGCCTGATTCAACAAGTGGAGTCGTCGCAGCCCGAGTCGCGATTTGTATTGCTGGAGACAATTCGCGAGTACGGTCTGGAATGCCTTGAGGCCAGCGGCGAAGAGCGCGAGATCCGGCGGGCGCATGCCGCCTACTGCCTGGTCGTCGCGGAGGAGTGCGCCTCCCTCAGCGCCAATCCTGCGCAGCCCGAATGCATGCACCTCCTGGATGCCGAGCACGATAACTGCCGGGCGGCCTTGGAATGGCTCACCGAGAGCGGAGAAGCCGATTGGGGAATGCGCCTGGGAATCGCCATGTTCCGGTATTGGGACACGCGCGAATATCTGGCAGAAGGCACAGACCGGCTGGGAAAACTGCTGAATATGCCGGCAGCTGCGGGGCCCACTAGAGAACGAGAGCGAGTGCTCTTCGCGGCCGGAGTGCTCGCCGCCGCCCAGGGAGATTATGCCGCGGCGATTCCTCTCATGCGCGAGAGCCTGGAGATCGCTCTCCGCTTGGGCGACAAGCAGGGCGCCGCCATTTCCCTGAACGGCCTCTCGGTGAACGCTCGAGACCAGGGCGACCTGGCCGGCGCTCGCTCGCAGATGGAAGAATGTCTGGGCCTCTGGAGGGAGTGCGGCGACCGGCGGTCAGTGGCGCAGGCGCTCAGCAA
>JASHSV010000193.1 GCA_030038535.1 Candidatus Acidiferrales bacterium | reverse complement strand
CGGCGTCATCATCGGTTTTCGCGCATTCCATCGCCAGGCCGTAACGGGCAAACGCGTCGCTTGGATTTGCGACAACAAATTCTTCCAGCATTTCACGGCGGGATTTCGGCGCGTCGCCCACAATTCGAGGATAACACAGCGCGGAGGGGCGTTACCGGATGCGCTCCCAGGTGAGTTTGTAAGTAGCGTCTTTGCGGTTGATTGTTCCGCCTTTGCCGTCTTCGGTGGGAATCAGGACCAGGTGGTTCGCGTCGGGCATTTCATACCAGCGCACGTTGTCCTTCCCGCGCATGCCCGGATAGGTGTCGTCCACAATGTGATGCGTGATGGTTTCCTTGGCGGGGTCGAGCGTCCACGTGCCGTAGTAGCCGAAGTAGCTGTCGAAGGCGTCCGCCTTTTCTTCCATGGTTCCGTTGGAGTTGCCTTTGGCAAACGGCCTGCGCTCGCCGTGGATGGCAATCTGCACGCTCATCCAGCCCGAGCGGTCGTAAACGACCAATCCGCTGGGGTGGTCGTAATCCACTTTTCGCACCGGGGAATTTCCTTCCACCGACACCAGCTTCCAAGCCCCGATGAACCGCTCCTCCAGGGGCCGCATAGGGACAGGTCGGGCCGTTGGCGCGACCGTAGAAATAGGAGAAGGCGGCGCGGCCACCGCGAATCCAACCAGCAAGAGGATGAACAGGCCCATAAGAATCGGCGTATGCGACATGCCTCCCGGCTTCGCGAGCTTTACAATTCCGCGTCTGATTCGTGAAAGGTTCATGGACCACCTCTTCGCTGTGGATTTCGAGCCTCGCGAGTATTGTCACTCCAAAGCCCGGGACGGAATCCAAACAATTGCCATGGAAACCTATCTCGCTCCCATTGAAAAGCCCAGGGGCCTGTTTATGAAGCAGGCCTACCGCATGACGCGGAAGCGGTTCGGCAAAGTGCTCACGCCGCTCAAGGTGGTTTACGCGCGGCTGCCGGCGGCCTTTGCGCTGTTCTCGTCGAAGATCGCCGAGCTCGACCGAAAGCTCGAGCTGCCGCCGGAAACGGCCATGCTCGTCCGCGAGCAGGTGGCGCGCATCAACGTGTGCGAGTTCTGTATCGACATCGGCCGCTCCATCACCATCCGCGCGTCCATGGACCAGAAGAAATTCGACGCCATCGGCGAGTACCCGTCGAGTCCGCTCTTTTCCGAGGCCGAGCGCGCCGCGCTCGACTACGTGACCGAGCTGACCCGGCAGAAAATCGTCTCGCCGAAGACGTTCGCACGGCTGGCGGAGCACTATTCGGAGCGGCAGATCTGCGAGATTGCCTGGCTCGTGGCCACAGAGCATTACTACAACCTGGTGAACATCGGCCTCAATATCCACTCAGACCTGTTGTGCGACATCGCGAAGGCGCGAAAAGCAGGCGCAGCCTAGCCCGCGGCTCCCTCTCGGTTGTTTACCGATGCCGCTAGGTTGGCCTGTGTGCCCGGCGCACACCCCCTAGAAACGTTCGAATTTTCGTCCGCGTGGAGAGGGGCTTGCCTCTTGTAGGGGCACGACATGTCGTGCCCCTACAAGATCCTCGTCCCGGCGGCCTCCCGCCTACTGCCCGAGATAGCGGTCCAGCCAGTCGAGGACCTCTTTAATCACCATATCGTTCGGTGGAGCGTGGTCCGACTCGAACAGGACGTGCCGCTTGTCTTTCGCCGGAGTGCCGAGCGAACGAAACATCGGCTCCTGGGAGGTATCAAACGGAAATACGGAATCGAAGCGGCCGTTGAGCATCAGGACGGGGATGGTGACGCGGGGAGCGAAGTTCAGCGGGTCCACCTCCGGCATTGTCGCCTCGTCGTCGAATCCCCCCGCAACGAAGATCGCCGTTTTGAACCGCGTCTCCACCGCGGTCATCACCGGACCCACCTCCGACCCCCAGCTCAATCCGTAATACGCCAGCTTCGCGGTATTCAAGTCCTTTCGCGTCTCCGCATAATCGATGGTCCTGCTGAGTTCCTTGCGCCAAATGATCACGTGGTCCCTCCAGTTCGATGAGGGCGTGTCGCCTACGTCCCCTCCTCCGCCGCGCTCGTAGGTTCCTTCATAGATGGGGTAGATGACCGCGCGGCCGCTTCGAACCAAAAATATGAACCAGGCAAGAAGCAAATCCTGGCTCGAGCGCTGGTCGAGCGCGTCCGAGCCGGGGAAAAGAACCACGGTCTCATGCGGTGGCGCGGCATTTCGCGGCAGGAACAGGATTGCAGCCATGCGCTCGGTGCCGTGTCCCGCATCGAAGCTGACTTTCTCTCTTCGCCAGCGCGGGTCGCTATCATCGGTGGATTCGACCTTCGCGTTGAGCGGGGTCTCGTCGTACGCGTACAGTCCGCGATAGACGCGATAAATCTCATCCGACACCGGCTTCTCTTTGCTGTAGTCCCTCACAAGCGAAACGACCGGGTCTGCGGCTCCCTTGGGAATCGGAGAGAGGTACTTGACCAGCCGGAATCCATACTCCGGGGCGCGTTCGAATGGCGATTGCGCCTCCGCGTTTCCGAACATGTAGGCGGGCTCGCTCCACGCGCCTCCGCGCACGTAGCGCTTGTCGCCACTCGAATTCCAGCACCACTCCTTGGCGTTTCCTGCCATGTCGTAGGCGCCGTAGGGGCTGATGGCCGGATTGGTTCCTACGGCGTCGAGACCGCGCCCTCTGAAATTGCTGAGCGGAACGATGTACGTCGCCGCCCAGATCCCGGCGGCCTTTCGCCAATGGCGCAGCGTCGGCAAGCTCTTGCCGGCGAACTCGGCGAATGCGGCGGCTTCGTACCAACTAACTCCGGTGACCGGGAATTGGCCCTGGCCTTCGGGATATTCGCCCAGTTCCCAGGTGGCAGGGCCCGGCCTTCCGGTTTTGTCGCGGAACTCGGCCATGGCTTGCTGCCAGGTGAGTTTGTGCCCGTCTTTCACAAACTCCTCTTTCCAGTATTCCTGCTTCTGGTAGCCCCCGGCATCCACAAAGCGTTTGAATTCTTTGTTGGTCACTTCTGTCCGGTCGATCAGATAGTCGGGGAGCGGAGGACTCGAAGAGCCGTAGATGGGGCCGTCGTCGGGGACCCGGACCATTCCATCGGGTATGCTGCCCTTTTTATCCAGCACGAAGTTGAGCGTCACACTCCTCTCATGGAACGGCGCCGGGTAGGCCCAGCCGGACAAGCCCGTTCTGGCCGCCTCCACTGTGATGTATCCGTCTTTTTCAACCCGCCAGCGGAAGAAACCATATGGAAGCCGGATGTGTTCGATGGGAGTGCGCCCCAAATGCTCGGAAATAGCGTCCTTTTTGGAGTAGCCGCTCACGGTCACGTCGGCGCCCTCCGGCGTGCTGTGAATCGTGAAATCGCGGGCGGTCTCCTCCCAGAGCTTCTGCAACATCGGGTCGGAGGGAATGTACTGATCCGCCTGCCGGGCGAGGTAGAACGCCTGGATAAAATCGCCTTTCTCTACCAGCCGCTCAATTTGCGGCAATGCCTGCTGACGCGCCCAGCGGATGTGCATGTAGCGGCGCACTCCAAACCCAGCGATGATCGCAGGCACCACAAACAGGGCGAGCAAGCCGAACAGGAGCCCTCGTCTGCGCCTCACTTGAGCAATCGGAACCGCGGTGGTGGATTCCACGATGCGTTGCTGCCGCAGGCCGTCGAACTCCGCGCGCATCTCGGCCGCGGAGGCATAGCGCTTGGTGCGGTCTTTTTCGAGTGCTTTGCGAACGATTCGCTCGAGACCGGCGGGAACCGGCGGCATGCGCTCCGGAAGCGCGGGCGGCTTGCGATGCAGGATGGCGTCGAACACCAGAGCAGACGTGTCGCCGGGAAACGGCCGCGAACCACTGGCCATTTCAAAGAGCACGGCGCCGAAGCTGAACAGGTCCGTTCGCGAGTCGAGCGGCTCGCCGCGCGCCTGCTCCGGCGACATGTACGCCACCGTGCCCACGGCGGCGCCTGGATTGGTGAGCGGCTCCTCCGTGGAGCCAACGGTGAGCATCGTCGAAGCCCCTGCCGTCTCCGGGCCGCGATAGTGTTCATAGGTGAGCTTGGCCAGGCCGAAATCGAGGATCTTGGCGTGGCCGCGGCGCGTGACGAAAATGTTGGCGGGCTTGATGTCGCGATGGATGATGCCCTGCGCGTGCGCGGCGTCGAGGCCTTCCGCCACCTGAATGGCGATGCCGAGCAGTTCGTCGGTTTCGAGCGGTCCGCTCTGGATGCGATGGCTGAGCGTCTGGCCGTCGAGAAATTCCATGACCATGAAGCACTGGCCGTCGTGCTCCCCGATCTCGTGAATCGTGCAGATGTTGGGGTGGTTGAGCGCGGAAGCGGCGCGCGCCTCGCGGCGGAAGCGTTCGATGGCCTGGCTGTCGCGGGCGAGGTCCGGAGGAAGAAACTTGACGGCGACGAAGCGGCCGAGCTGTGTGTCTTCGGCCTTGTACACTACGCCCATGCCGCCGCCGCCGAGTCGTTCCACGATGTGGTAGTGCGAGAAAGTTTGGCCGACGAGCGAGCGGGAATCGGACATTGCCGCGTATCTTAGGCGGCGCGGCGAGGGCAGTCAATGCGAAGCGCGGGCAGGCGATCGAGGAGGAGTTCAAGATTGCCGATGAACTGCTGGTGAATCCCTTGAGAGAGCTAAAGACCTCTAGAGATCAGGCGTTCCGTCCGACCAGCGCCGCACGGGGACCAAATACGTAGTCAGGTGTTCCCAGGTGGCGTTGATCGAGAGGACCGGAGATCCCGGCAGATCCGCTCCCCAGGTAGCAGCGTCAGCTCGTGAAACGAAGAACATGAGATGCGGGTGCCAGTGCCCGGCTTCATCGTCCAGGTACCCAGCCTTCGACAACATGAAGCACATCGCCCCGGGTTCCATGGCCGGCAATTCTCCTTTGTCGATTGCCGACGAGACGGCCTCAACCATCTGCGCTTTCGTACGTCCCGCCAGGATCAATTCTGTCTTCTTGATCGTTCGCGGAAGATAGGTTCGCGCGGCCGCGGCGTTGAGGCATAGGGGGCCGCGCAGCTTAGGGTTCCAAAAATTCGGGTTCTCGAGGGGAGCCGTCCAGGAACGCTCGACCAGGCACACGAAACCGTTCTTCCCTTTGACCGCGGTTTCGTAGCCGTGCCGACCCAGAACCAGGACCTCGGCATCGCGCGAAATGGACTCAGGTGCGGCGCTCTGCGCCAGGGCGATCTCCGAATTGCGATCCTCCATCAGGTACTGGGCCACGGGGGCCATGGTCGGATAAGGCGTCTTCGCATCCTGCGCCAGCGCCTGCCGAGCCCCGGCAAGCAGAACTAGCAGTGCGATCCCCTTCAATGCGGCTGCCCCGAACCGTTTTCCGAGCATGATTCGCCTCCACACCGCCAGTCCACCCAATACATTGATATCAACATACAGGATCGCGCCGGGTCTTGGCAAGCAACATTGATATCAATATGATTTGGATATGCCGGCGGCCGGGAAGCCAGGGTTCGAGACGACGCTCGCGGTCCGCGACGCTTGCCTGTGCCTGCATGTGCAGCGCGCGGCCCGGGCGCTGGCGCGGCGCTTCGATGACGCCTTGCGCCCCATTGGACTGACAAACGGGCAATTCTCGCTGCTGATGTCCTTGAACCGCCCGGAACCGCCGGACATGGGGGCCATCGCGTCGCTGCTCGGCATGGACCGGACGACGCTGACTGCCGCACTCAAACCCTTGCGGCGCCGGCGCCTCGTGAAGGTCGCGGCTCACCCGGCGGACCGCCGAAGCCGTCTGGTTACCCTTACGCCCGGGGGGCGCAGGTTGCTTGCGCGCGCCGTTCCCATCTGGAGAAGGTCCCACGCTGCAGTCGAAGCTCTTCTGCCCGATGGCGAGCCCGACCGCTTGCGGAGGAATCTTCGGGCTGTCTCCTAGACGACTCTCAAGACATTGGGAATCATCTCGGCGCAAACCCGCCCGGCAGGCTAGTGGTTGGGCAACTGGCGCAGCGCCAGTTCGCGGTTTTCGCGCGCCCGCTTCGCGGAGGGATCGAGCGCCAGGGCTTTGTCGAACTCGCCGAGCGCGTCCGCGGGCTTTCCCATCCGCAGCAGCAATTCGCCGAAATCTACGTGGATTTGTGCGTCGCCCGAATCGGCGGCAATGACCTCAGAAAAATCTTTCGCGGCTTCCTCCAGATGGCCGGTCTTGGCGAGCGCCTTGGCGAGATTGTAGCGGGCATCGGTGTATTCCGGCTGGATGGCGAGCGCGGCGCGAAACTCCGCGATGGATTCATCCGTGCGTCCGGCTGCTCCCCACGCGACGCCGTACCAGTTGTGTCCCAGCGCTCGTTTCGGATTGATGCGTACGGCTTCGGCGATTTCGTCCAAAGCGCCAGCGGGATCGGACCGCGAGAGCATCAGCGCGCCGAGCCAGAGATGGGCGGCGTAATCCCGCGGATATTTTTCGAGTTTGTGGCGCATCATCGCTTCCTCGAGTTCCGCACGCCGGTCTCCCGCGCTCTGCGGAAGCACCTGGAGCCACAAATGACCCATCTCGTCGGTGGATTGATTGCCGCCTTCGACGCGCTGCGGCGGATTGTGCGGGTTCCGCGGGTTCGATCGCGAATTATCGTAATGCCAGCGCATGGAAATGACCGTCCCTTTCGGAAGCGAGACCGGCTCGCGATAGTGGTACACGGCCTGCCAATCGGGGTCCCAATGGTTAATGCGTATCAGCCACTTTCGTGTGCCATCCGGCAGCGTGGCGTAGCCCTCGAGCACATGCCCGAGATAATGCGCGTGCGGATAAACGGCGAGCACCTCCACATCGAGAGGAAGCTTGAAGTCGTCCGCGACCGTAAAATCGCGCGCGCCGGGCGGAATATCGAGTGCGCCGTCGTGCTCGAATTCGACGAGCAATGGAAAGCGGTCGGGTGGCTTATCGGTGAAATAGAGGCCGATCGAAGGCCTGACCTCCATCGGTGTGCCCATCGTCATGATGTGCGCGTTGAGGATGAGATCGGTGCCGGGATCGAGTTCCCAGGCGAAGCCGTCAGGCTCGACCCAGGGCGTG
>JASHSV010000192.1 GCA_030038535.1 Candidatus Acidiferrales bacterium | reverse complement strand
CGGCGCGGCCAATGCCGTGCGCGGCGGCGAGGGAGTTGAGCTGATCGATGAGTTCGGCGCCAGCGAGGCGCTTGCCGCTGACTGAGACGGGCGTGCCTTCTTCGAAGGCGATCTCCACTTCGGCGGCGGCTTCGGGAGCGCGGGAGGGGGCGGTGATCCACTGCCACATAGCTTCCTCAGGCTCGTTGGCGGGATCTTCGAGCGGGCCACCCTCGTGGCTGAGATGCCAGAGATTGCGGTCGCGGCTGTAGATGTTTTTGAGGGACTGCTCGACGGGGACGCCGTGGGCTCGGGCGTAGTCGAGGGCATCTTCGCGGGAATTGATGCTCCACTCGCGCCAGGGAGCGATGATTTTGAGGTCGGGGGCGAGAGCCTTGAAGGCCAGCTCGAAGCGAACCTGATCGTTCCCTTTGCCGGTGCAGCCGTGGGCGAGCGCGTCGGCGCCCGTGCGGCGGGCCACCTCCACCTGGCGCTTGGCGAGGACAGGACGGGCCATGGAGGTGCCGAGCAGGTAGGTGTGCTCGTAAACGGCGCCGGCGCGGAGACTGGGCCAGATGTACTGGGTGACGAACTCCTCGCGCAAATCTTCGACGAACACGGCGGAGGCGCCAGTAGCGAGGGCCTTTTTGCGGGCAGCTTCCAGATCCTCCTGCTGGCCCACGTCGCCGATCATGGCGACGACTTCGCAGCCGTAATTTTCCTTGAGCCAGGGAATGATGATAGAGGTGTCGAGACCACCAGAATAGGCGAGCGCGACTTTGCGGGCGGAGGATTTCAGCTTTGAGGGATTCTCGGTCACTGCGGTCTCCTGTATCGGGCGGCTGGCAGAGGTTCAGGCCAGCAGGGTGAGCAGCAGCGCTTTTTGGGCGTGCATTCGATTTTCGGCCTGGTCGTAAACGATGGAGCGGGGCGATTCGAGCACGGCTTCGGTGACTTCGAGGCCGCGGTGGGCGGGCAGGCAGTGCATAAAGACGGCATCGGGGAGGGCGAGGGCCATAAGCGCGTCGTTAACCTGATAGCCGGTGAAAATCTTTTCGCGCTCGGCGGCTTCGTTTTCCTGGCCCATGCTGGCCCAGACATCGGTGTAAACGGCTTGCGCACCGGAGACGGCTTCGGCGGGCTCAGTGAGCAGCTCGATGCGGCCTTTGGTCTCCTTCGCGGCGAGGCGCGCTTCCGCGACGATGGCTGGATCGGGGCGAAAGCCCGCGGGCGTGGCGATTTTTAGATTGACGCCGAGGCGCGCACCAGCGAGCAGGAGCGAATGGCAGACGTTGTTGCCGTCGCCAACGAAAGCCAGCTTGAAACCGCGAAGATTGCCGAAGCGCTCCTCGAGCGTCTGGAAATCGGCGAGGATCTGGCAGGGATGGTAGCGGTCGCTCAGGCCGTTGATCACGGGGATGGCGGCGTTGGCGGCCAGCTCTTCGATGGTGCTCTGGAGATAGGTGCGCGCGTCGATGACGTTCACCCAGCGCTCGAGGTTGCGAGCCAGATCTTTGACGGTTTCGCGTTCGCTCATGCGAGCAGCGCTGTAGTCGAGAAAGACGGAGCCGCCGCCGAGGCTCTGCATCCCGATTTCGAAGGAGACGCGGGTGCGGAGAGAGGGCTTTTCAAAAAGCAGGGCGAGAAATTTGCGGCTGAGCGCTCCGCGGAAACGCTCGGGATGTGCTTTGACTTCCGCGGCAAGCTGGAGGAGCGAGTGGAGCTGCGCGGGCGTGAGCTCCGCGCCGGTGATGAGGTCCCGCGGGGTTGTGGTAGCAACAGAAGCGACGGCCATGGCTCAGCCTTTCTCCGCGTGTGCCGCGGCGGCCAGCGCACGGTGGCCGGGAGTAGAAACGACGGATGGCAGTACCACATTCTGCGATTTCGCCGGTGAGATTCCAGGGGGATGTGCGAGCTGTGGCCGGGGAAGTGACTTGATGAGGGCACGTTCCATTTTGCCGAGGAATTCGGCTACGTGACGGGGAGTGATATTGAGCGCGGGAAGAAGGCGGAGCGTGCGGTCGTGCGTGCAGTTAATCAAGAGACGCTCGGCGAGGGCAGCGTCGACGGCAGGCGCGCCATCGTGTGCCAGTTCCACGCCAATCATCAGGCCCTCGCCACGGATTTCACGAATGGGATCGTAGCGCAGGGCGATTTCCGCCAAGCCGACGCAGATTTCCTCGCCGCGCTCACAGGCGTTCTCCATCAGCTTCTCATCTTCGATGATGGAGAGCACTTCGAGCGCCACGGCGCAGACCAGCGGCCCGCCGCCGAAGGTGGTGCCGTGAATGCCCGGTGAAAATGCCTGCGCGAATTCTTCACGCGCGAGAAAGGCGCCGAGCGGGAGACCCCCGGCGATCGGTTTGGCCACGGTGACGATGTCGGGGAGCAGATCGGGGGCCGTGGCGAATTTCTGGTAGGCAAAAGGTCGTCCGGTGCGTCCGAGGCCGCACTGGATTTCGTCGGCGATGAGCGCGGCGCCGTAGCGCGTGGCGAGTTGTCGTGCCAGTTTGTAGAAGGCTTCGCTGACGCGGTGAATTCCACCCTCGCCCTGGACCGTTTCGACGATGATGGCGCACACCGAGCTGTCGAATTTGACGGCCAGGTCGTGCAAATCGTTGAAGCGGACGAACTCGACACCGGGCACGAGCGGCGCGAAGGGCTCTCGGTATTTCGCCGTAGAGGTAATGGAGACGGCGCCGAAGGTGCGGCCATGAAACGAATTTTCGAGGGCCAGGAATTTGTGGGGGGGGTGCTGCGCCGAGCCCGCGGCCTTGCGGGCGTGGAGACGGGCGAGCTTCATTGCGCCCTCGATGGCTTCGGTGCCACTGTTAGTGAAGAAGACGCGGTCGAGGCCGGACCATTTCGCCAGCTTCGCCGCCAGGGGCCCCTGATAGGGATTGTGGTAGAGGTTGGAAATATGGATCGCGCGGGAGGCTTCGCGGCGGATTGCGGCCACGACGCGCGGATGCGCGTGACCGAGAGCGTTGACGGCGATCCCGCCCAGAAAATCGAGATAAGCGCGCCCGGTCGAATCGTAGAGATAGCAGCCTTTTCCGCGCGTGAACAATACGGGGGGACGCTTGTAGGTGTTCATGAGATGGCGTTCCTCGGCGCGAATAGCGGAAGCGGCCTGGGCTGACGTGGATTTGCCGCTCTGCGAGGATGCGCGCTTCACACCACGCCTCCGGAAGCAAAGCGCACGGCCAGAGGTTTGGGAGGCTCCGGCGGTTCTGAAGGGCCATCGCAAATGCGCGTTCCGCCGGCAGCGCCATCCGCAGCCGCGAGCAACATGCCCGGCCCTGTGCCACCCACGATGGAGATATCCGAGACGCCGCCTTCCATGGCGCGCCGACAGGCTTCGAGCTTCAGCACCATGCCGCCGGTGACGCGATGGGTGCGGATCATTTCCTCGACATCGTCCAGATAAACCTCGGACATTACGGTCTCGCCGTGGAGCACGCCCGGGACATCAGTGAGATAAACCAGCCGTTGCGCGCCGAGATATTCGGCACAGGCGGCGGCCATGTGGTCGGCGTTGACGTTGAACAGCTCGCCATCGGCGCCCGCGCCCAGCGAAGCGGCGACGGGAACGATTCCCTCGCGCCAAAGGGATTCGAGAAAGCCGACGTTTACGCCGGTGATGTAGCCGACGTAGCCCAGATCGGCGGAGGCACCATCGAGCGTCATGGGCTCGGCAGGGAAGCAGAGGGCATCGGCGGCGCAGATACCGACGGCGGGACGGCCGGCGGCAGAGATGGCCGCGGAGAGACGCTTGCCGAGCAGGCCGGCGAAGACCATGACGGCGGCGTCGCGCGTCTCCTGGTCCGTGATGCGCAGGCCGGCGAAAAACTTGCTTTCGACGCCCATCTTGGCGAGCGTGGCGGTGAAGATGCGCCCTCCGCCATGGATGACGAGCACCTGGTGATGCGCAGCCAGCTCGACAATCTGCGCGGCGAGCGAGCGGACGGTCGCTTCGTCCTCGAGCAACGCTCCCGCAAGTTTTACGACGATTCTCATATGAGTCCTTCCGCCTCCTCGAATCCGTTCATCAAATTGAAATTCTGGAGAGCCTGCCCCGCGGCGCCCTTACCGAGATTGTCGAGACAGCTCACGATCATCAGGCGCTGGCCCGAGGGATCCAGGGCGAAGCCGATGTCGCAGAAGTTGGTATCCACCACGTGCTGGAGCTCGGGCAGGCGTCCGGCGGGCCAGATCCGCATCATCTTCCGTCCGGCGTAATAGGTGCGATAGACGGACTCGATGTCCTCTGGGGCAGCGGGAGAATCGAGCCAGACATAGAGAGTGGACAGAATGCCGCGCGTGAGCGGCAGCAGATGCGTGGAGAACATCATATCGACGGCGCCGAGGCCCAAATGCTCGAGCACTTCGGGCGTGTGCTGATGGGAAAAGAGCTTGTAGGCGCGGAAGTTTTCGTTCACTTCGCAGAATTGCGTATCGCGCCGTGGCTCCTTGCCAGCGCCGGAAGTGCCGGATTTGCAATCGCAGACGATGCCGCGGGCGCGCGCGACCAAGCCGGAATCGAGCAGTGGACGCAGGCCGAGGATCACGGAAGTGGGATAACAGCCAGGATTCGCGACCAGTTGCGCGTCCGCGAGCTTCGCGCCATAGAGCTCGGGCAGGCCATAGACCGCACGCCGAAGCAGGGCGGGGTCGGGCGGCTCGAGGCGATACCACTGGGCGAGCGTTTCGCCGGCGGGGAAGCGAAACGCGCCACTGAGATCCACGGCGCGCATGCCGGTCTCGAGCAATTGAGGAACGATTTCGAGGGAAGCTTCATGCGGCGTGGCGAGAAAGGCGATTTTCGCGCCCTGAGCCGCAACCGCATCGGCGGAGAATTTCCGGACGGGCGCTTCGCCCCAGCCACGGAGGGCAGGAAAGATTTCGGTGAGACACTTCGCCCCGTTCGGCTCGCGGAGATAGAAAACGGTGCGCGCGACGCGCGGATGGCGCAGCAGGAGGCGTGCCAGTTCGTATCCGGCATAGCCTGTGGCGCCGACCACGGCCGTTTGGACGGTCTGGCTCATTGCAACATATCCTGGAGGCGCTTTTGGATGGCGAGGCGCTGCCGCTCGGAACCGCTGATGACCAGGATGGTGTCGTCGCCAGCGACGGTGCCGACGATTTCAGCCCAGCCTGCGGCATCGAGCGCGGCACCGAGGGACTGGGCGCCACCGGGAGGAGTTTTCAGGATGAGGAGATTCTGCGCGGGGCGCAGATCGCGGATGGACTCGCGGGCGATGCGCGGGAGCGCCGGGGCAGCGGCAGCAGCCTCGACAGCCAGCGGTTGGTAGCCGCGGTCGGTTTTGACAAGCTTGAGCTCGTGAACGTCGCGCGAGACGGTGGCCTGAGTGACGCGGAGGCCGCCAGCGCGCAGGCGGCGGCAGAGAGCATCCTGATTCTCGATGGGCTCGCGGGAGACGAGCTTCAGGATCTGCCCTTGCCGGAGCGTTTTCTGCTTGTTCACACGAACTCCATTTTATGCAATCAAATGTATAAAGATACGGAGGCCAAGTCAAGCAAAAAATCGATGTGGCCGAGCAAAACGGTTTCTCGTTGCCACGAGAGGGCGTATCATTCCGGGGCTTCTCCATCCGCGGGAGAAGCCGTGATTTCATCTGTGGAGGATTCATCCATGCATCGTCATCGCGCCGTGATTTTGCCGATCGTGTTCGCTTTCTTTCTTGCTGCACTGCTTGCGCTCGCGCCGCGCGGCTCAAGGGCCGCTGCGGACGGGCCCTTTTCTCTCGAACAGGTGATGAGCTCGCCGTTTCCTTCCGACCTAGTGGCTGCTCCTGCGGGCGGGCGCGTGGCCTGGGTGCAGAACGCGAGCGGCGTGCGGAACATCTGGATCGCGGAGCCCGCCGCAGCGGGCGGCTATACATCGCACCAGGCGACCTCCTATAAAGAGGACGACGGGGTGGACGTCGGCGAGTTGCGCTGGAGCGCGGACGCGCAGTGGCTGGTGTACACGCGCGGGGCGGACCTGGAAACGGGCGGTTCGGACCCGAATCCTTCGAGCAATCCCGCCGGGCCGTCGCACGCGTTGTGGGTGATTCCGGCGACGGGCACGGCCGAACCCAAGAAGGTGGCGGAAGGGACAGCGGCGGAAATCTCGCCGAAGGGAAACCTTGTGGCGTATCTGAAGGAAGGACAGGTGTGGACAGCAACGCTGGACGGCACGGCGCAGCCGACACAGCTCGTCCACATGCGCGGGCGGGCGAACACTCAGCGGTGGTCGCCGGACGGCTCGCGGCTGGCGTTTGTAAGCGTGCGGGACCAGCACAGTTTTATCGTTGTGTACGCAATGGCCGAAAAATCGGTCCGCTACATGGACCCGAGCGTGGATCGGGACCGGAGCCCGGTGTGGTCGGCTGACGGGCAGCGCATCGCGTTCATTCGCATTCCAGCTTCGACGCTGGCGTTCGAATTCGGGCCGAAGAGGGAAGGCGAACCGTGGTCGATTCGGGTGGCGGACGCGGCGACGGGCAACGGCAAGGAAATCTGGCGGGCGGCGAAGGGACGCGGCAGCCTCTTTCGCGCGGTGGTGGCGGAGGATCAACTCGTGTGGGCCGGGGGTGAGCGCATCGTATTTCCGTGGGAGGGCGACGGGTGGACGCATCTCTACGCGGTGGCGGCGCAAGGAGGGACGGCGAAGCTGCTGACGCCGGGCGAGTTCGAGGTAGAGCATGTGACGTCCGCACCGGGCGGCCGGGAAATCGTTTATGCCTCGAACCAGGACGATATTGACCGGCGGCATCTATGGCGCGTGCGGGCGGAGAGGGGAAAGCCGGAGCCGGTGACGCGGGGAGCAGGAATCGAATGGTTGCCGGTGGTGGCGAGCGACGGAAAGACGATCGCACTGCTGCGTTCGGATGCGCGGAAGCCGGCGCGTGCGGCGATCGTCGCGGCGGCCGGCGACATTCGCGACCTCGCGCCGGATACGTTGCCCTCCGATTTTCCCGCGGCGGCGCTGGTCGAGCCGCAGCAGGTGATTTTTTCAGCTGCGGACGGGATGGCCATCCACGGGCAGCTCTTTCTACCGACGGGAATCCAGCCAGGCGAGCGGCGGCCGGCGCTTGTGTTTTTCCACGGCGGGTCGCGGCGAGAAATGCTGCTGGGCTGGCATTACATGGACTACTACCACAACGCCTACGCGATGAATCAATACCTAGCCAGCCGGGGATACGTGGTGCTGGCGGTGAATTATCGCAGCGGAATCGGCTACGGCATGGAATTCCGCGAGGCGCTGAACTACGGAGCGACAGGAGCGAGCGAATTCAACGACGTGATGGGCGCGGGCGTGTATCTGCGCGGCCGGCCGGACGTGGATGGGAAGCGGATTGGGTTGTGGGGCGGGTCGTACGGCGGGTATCTGACGGCGCTGGGGCTGGCGCGCGCGTCGGACCTGTTTGCAGCGGGAGTGGACATGCACGGCGTGCACAACTGGAACATCGAAATCCATCACTTCGTGCCGGGGTACGATCCGGACGCGAATCCGGACGCGGCGCGCGTGGCACTGGAATCGTCGCCGATCGCGGCCATCAAGACTTGGCGATCGCCGGTGCTGCTGATCCAAGGGGACGATGATCGCAACGTGCCGTTCAACGAGTCGCTGCTCATGATGGAGGCGCTGAGGAAACAAGGAGTGGAGGCGGAGTTGCTGGTGCTCCCCGACGAGATTCACGGATTTCTGCGGCACGAGAGCTGGCTGCGGGCGTATCACGCGGCAGCTGCGTTTTTCGACAAACGCCTAAGCGCAAGCCACTAGAGCAAATTCTCAAAAATTGAACTTTGCCGCCAATTGGACGAGCCGTGGTGAATCCGCGTTCACGATTCTACCAAAATCGGGACTGCTGATGTTGCCGTCGACAGCCGCAGCTCCGAA
>JASHSV010000191.1 GCA_030038535.1 Candidatus Acidiferrales bacterium | reverse complement strand
GTGATGCGCGCCGATCTCGCTCAGGCCGAAGCTAATGATGTCAAGTATCAGGACGACCTCGAGCGCTACCGCCAGCTCGTCGAGAAGCAGGAAGTCTCCCAGCAGCAATACGATCAGGCCCTCGCTGCTGCTCGCGCCTCGACTGCTGCCGTCGCCGGCGCCCGCGCTGCCCTGGTGGCCGCCGAACAGCAGGCCCAGCAGGCCCGCGAACGATTGAAGCAATCGCAGGCCGCCTTGGAATCCGCGCGCACCGGCCCCCGCCAGGTGGCCATCACAGAATCCCGCGCTCATTCCAGCTCCGCGCAGGTCGAGCAAAAACGCGCCGAGCTCGACCAGGCAAAGCTCAACCTTAGCTACTGCTCCATCGTGGCTCCCTCCGATGGCGTGGTGAACCGCACCGTCGAACTCGGCCAGTACCTTCAGCCCGGCCAGCAGATTCTCTCCATCTCTCCCGTGGACGGCATTTATGTCACCGCCAACTACAAGGAGACGCAGTTGCGTTGGATGCGCCCCGGGCAGCCAGCCACCATTACCGTGGACACCAATGGGCGCACTTACCGCGGTCACGTCGATAGCATCGCCGGCGCCAGTGGCGCGCGCTATAGCCTCTTGCCGCCGGAAAACGCCACCGGAAACTACGTCAAAGTTGTGCAGCGCATCCCCGTCAAAATTGTCTTCGAGCCGGGACAGAATCAGGACCATCAGTTGCGCATTGGCATGTCCGTCATTCCCGACGTGACGGTTCGATGAGTGCAGCAGACGCCGCAGCCGGTGCCTCGCCCGCGGAGGCAGCCTTCGCGCGTCCCGCCGTCAATCCGTGGCTCATCGCAATCACCGTAACGCTCGCTACGTTTATGGAGGTGCTCGACACCAGCATCGCCAACGTGGCGCTTCCGCACATCGCCGGCAGCCTCTCCGCCGGCCAGGACGAAAGCACCTGGGTGCTCACCTCCTATTTGGTGTCCAACGCCATCATCCTCCCCATGAGCGGCTGGTTCTCGTCGCTCATCGGCCGCAAGCGCTTCTACATGCTCTGCGTCCTGCTGTTCACGGCCAGCTCGTTCCTGTGCGGTCTCGCTCCCAGCCTCACTACCCTCATCTTTTTCCGCATTCTCCAGGGCCTCGGCGGCGGCGGCCTCCAGCCCAGCGAGCAGGCCATCCTCGCCGACACGTTTCCTCCGGCCAAGCGCGGCCTCGCCTTTGCCATGTACGGCATGGCCGTGGTCCTCGCGCCCGCCATCGGTCCCACGCTCGGCGGCTGGATTACCGACAACTACAGTTGGCGCTGGATTTTTTACGTCAACGTCCCGGTCGGTCTGCTTTCCCTCACCCTCACCTCGCGCCTCGTCCACGATCCGCCTCACCTCAAGCGCGAGCCCGGCCAAACTTTCCGCGTGGACTACATCGGCCTCGGCCTGCTCGCCGTTGGGCTCGGCGCCCTTCAAGTCGTGCTCGACAAAGGCCAGCGCGACGACTGGTTCGAATCCGACTTTATTGTCTCTCTCAGCGTCATCGCCGGCGTGGCTCTTCTCGCCGCCATCCTTTGGGAATGGTTTCATCCTCATCCCATCATCGACCTCAAGCTTTTCCGCGACCGCACCTTCGCCGCCAGCAACGCCATGATGTTTTTTGTCGGTTTCGCCCTGCTGGGCACCACCCTTCTGCTCCCTCTTTACTCGCAAACCCTCCTGGGATATACGGCGCAAGAGGCGGGGCTCAGCCTGATGCCCGGCGGCTTCATGATCATGCTGCTCATGCCGCTGGTGGGCTTCTTGCTGTCCAGGTATCAGCCCAGGCTCCTGCTCCTCTGGGGATGGGCCTGGACCTCCTTCGCCCTCCTGCGTATGACCAATTTCGACCTCAACGCCGACTTCCGCGAGGTCGCTCTCGCTAGGCTGGTTCAGGCCGGCGGCCTGGCCTTCCTTTTCGTTCCCATCAACACTGCGGCCTACGCCTTCCTTCCCAGGGACAAAAACAACGCCGCTTCCGGCCTCATCAATCTTGCCCGCAACATTGGCGGCAGCGTGGGCATTTCCTTCGTCACCACCATGCTCGACCGCCGTTCGCAATTCCACCAGTCTCGTCTCGCCGCCCATCTCAATCCCGGCTCCATCCCGCTCCGTGCCGCTCTCCGCGGCATCTCGCAGGCCTTCTTTGTGCGCGGCTCCGCTCCCGCCCTGGCCGCACAGCAATCTCAGAAATTGCTCGAAGTCATGGTCGGCCGTCAGGCCGCTATGCTCGCCTACATCGACGACTTCAAAATCCTGGCCATTTCGGCGCTCTGCATGGTTCCGCTCACCTTGCTCCTGAAGAAGACCAAGACCGGCGCCGAGATGCACGTCCACTGACGGGCCCGGAGCGATCATCATGCGGCTGCGAATCCTCAGCATCGAGCGCGAATATGGCAGTGGCGGCGCCCTGATCGCCTCCGAGCTCGCCCGCCGTTTGGGCTGGAAGCTCTGGGACCACGCCCTCACCGAGGAGATCGCCAAGCTCGCCCGCGTCAGTCCCGCCGCCGCCGAGCGCCACGACGAGCGCCCCGACCCGCTCCTCTATCGCCTCGCCAAGGTCTTCGCCCGCGGCAGTTACGAGCGCAGCATCCCGATCGACGATGCCAATGTCTTCGACGCCGAGCGCATGGTCGCGTTCCTCTGCCAGGTAATCGAACGTGTGGGCGGAGAAGGGGAATGCGTCATCGTCGGCCGTGGAGCTCCTTACGTCCTCCGCGGCCGTCCCGACGCCTTCCACGTCTTCATCTACGCGCCCCGCGAAGTCAAAATCCGCCGCATCATGACGCTTGCCAAAACCGAAGCCGAGGCCGCCGATCTCGTCGACACCATCGACAAGGAGCGCGCCGCCTTTATCAGGCAATACTTCGGCGCCGACTGGCCCGCGCGCTCCCTCTACAATCTCTGGATTAATTCCGCCGCCGGTGATGCGGCTACGGTCGAGACCATCCTCCAATCCATGAGGTTGTACGAGCAATACCGCCAGGAGTGACACACGGCCAGGCTAAGCGACGATTGGTTTCTGCCGTTGTCGCGCTTCAGGGTACGCGCGCGGAAGCCGGGCGCGCCTCTCGCCTTCTATCGGACGCACGCACAGGGTCATCGAGGCCGTTCGAACACGCTCTCCTGATAACTGGCACACCACCCTGCGTGCTCTGTGGCGTTCAGCAATTTGAATTGTCCGAGCGGACCTTGAATCAAGGGCAGGGAAATGCGTACGGGCTCACCAGCGCGCCTTTTTGGTCGCAGGTGAGTTGTGTCTGCGTCTGGGTAAGCCCCAGCGCCGTGCCCAGGCCTGCGCCGGCCAGCCCCAGCGTCACCAACGCGATTGTGGCCGGCGACGTCAACACCGCGGCCGCCACTCCACAAATCGGCGGGTTCGGGTTCGCCACGTCCGCCGCACTGGAGAGCGCGGCTTGCTGCGTTTGGCCTTCATTCACCAGCGCGCTTTTCCCGTCGTGCGCCGTGGACACTGTAAACGAGCCCTGCTGCGCCGTCATGTTCGCCGTCGTCGGCGACGTCAGCGCCACGTTCCCGGTCACGAATTTTCCCGATGTGGGTTGGATCGTTGCGTCGCCCAGTTGCACGTGCACCGACTGCTGCGGCGTGGATCGAAACGTCAACTGGCCGCGCAGCAGTTGCACCACCGACCGGTCGCCGCACTTGAAAACCCTTATCGCGCTGTCGCTGGGCACATGAACCCACGCGTTGTGTCCCATCAGCAGGACCGTGTCGCCGTTCGGCGCCACCTCCACCGTGTCGCCGTTCATGATGTTCATTCCCTGGGCCACCCCGTTGCCGTGCACTGCCGTCGCTTTGCTCGGTCCAGCGACAGCCACTGTCTGCGGGGTGGCGAGAGAAGGGAGGGCTACGAGGAGCGTGCTCAGAAAAATCGCGGCCAACTGGCGGTAGTTCATGCCTGTGCGCCTCTCCTTGACTTCGGACGCGCTGCGGTACGCCCAAAGCCCAGGCCCTAATCGTCCACGGATGCTATCAAATCGCCGCGCGCTGTCAAGATTTGCTCGCTTCTCGCCGCTGCCCCAAAATTTCGTCTGGGAGTTGCTCCCTCTGCCTCCCCGGGCAGCCTTGCAGACGGAAGCCGTGAACACCCCGCAGGGTTCGCTTTCGCCTCACCCGTTTTTCCCTCGCACCGCCCGAATCCTTCGGCGGAAGACCCGAATAGGAACACTCTGTTTCGTGTTGGCACATTGGACACCGCTTGGTACCCGCGTTCCATGTCCCTTTTCGGTCCAAACCGCCACAATTGCCGGCGTGTTGGGAGTTGGTTCCGGCGCCTGCTGCGCCGGACCCTTGGAGCTGTGCCAAGGGCAGCCCAACGGGAGAAGTGTATGAAACCGTTGAAAGCAATAGGGTTAACGGTTGGCGTTATCGCCCTCTGCGCCGCGTTCGGCGCGGTAGGCTCCTTCCTCTCGCAACCCAGTGTGCATGCCGCTGCCAGGCACGAGGTTGCGGTTTCATCGGAGCAGAAGCCTGCCCAGGTTGTCGACCATAGCCAGCCGACGAAGAGAGAATCTATCGCCGCTCAAACCGCTCAGGAAGCTAGCGGTTTGCCCCAGTAGCTCGCCCCGAGGCTGAGAGGACCGCAGTTGTCCATCTCCCTCTGAAGCTGTTTTTACCATTCTCCGGCGTATGTCCGGAGCAACTCCCGCACTTCAGCAGTTCGCGCGATATTTTCTCCTTCAGTCCCAGCGCTGCCCTCTTGCTCCATCGATCGCACGATTCTTAATCCCCCGCTGGTGCCTCCGGTTTTCCCTCATCTCGCCCCAGGATTTCCGCGTAGCCTCGCGCTTTCGCTTATAATTGACTGATTCTCTCGCACGCTCAATTTGCAGCGTCTGCCCCGGGGGATCGGCGATGGCCGTGGCGGGCCAAGGGGATGCGATGATCCTGGACACGGTTGCGATCCAGAACTATCTGCCGCACCGCCATCCGTTCCTGATGGTGGACTCGATCGTCGAAATGGAGCGCTTGAAGCGCATCACCGGCGTGAAAGCTGTCACCTTCAACGAGTGGTATTTCCAGGGACATTTTCCCGGCAAGCCAGTCATGCCGGGTGTGCTGATTATCGAGGCCATGGCCCAGACCGGAGGGTTGCTCCTGCTCATGGAAGTCCCCAACCGCGAAAACAAGTTGCTCTACTTCGTGGCCGTCGATGGCGCCCGCTTCCGCCGTCCGGTTGTGCCTGGCGATTTGCTCCGCCTGGAAATGACGGTGACGAACTGGCGCGGCGATTTCTGCAAGTTGGACGGAAAAGCCTACGTTGGCGACGATCTCGCTGCGGAAGCCATTCTTATGTGCAAGATGGTGGACCGGGAATGAGCGGAGTGGATCCGCGGGCCTTCGTCTCGCCTCGGGCCCGTCTGGGCCAGGGCGTATGCGTCGGTCCCTTTGCCTTTGTCGGCGACGACGTCGAATTGGGCGACGGCTGCCACATCCACGGCCACTCGACCGTCGAAGGCCCGTCGCGCTTTGGCCGCGAAAATCACTTCTTTCCGTTTTCTACCATCGGCTCCGCCCCGCAGGACCGCAAATATCGGGGCGAGCCGACCCGGCTCGAAGCGGGCGACCGCAACGTTTTCCGCGAATACGTCTCCGTAAATCGCGGCACCACCGGCGGTGGGGGCGTCACGCGCATCGGGAGCGATAATCTCATCCTGGCCTACTCCCACATCGCCCACGATTGCGTCATCGGCTCCCACACTCTCTTCGTCAACGGCGCCACTCTCGCCGGTCACGTCACCGTGGAAGACTACGCCACCGTCGGCGCCTTCTGCCCCGTCCACCAGTTCTGCCGCATTGGCCGGTATGCCTATGTCGCCGCGAGCACGGTAATTACGCAGGATGTCTTGCCCTATTCGAAGACCGTGGCGCCCCGCGACACCCGCTGTTACGGCGTTAACAGCATTGGACTGGAACGTGAGGGATTCTCCAAGGAGCGCATTCAGGCCATCGAAAAGGCCTTCCGCCTGCTCCTCAAGTCCCGCCTCAATACCTCGCAGGCGGTCGAGCGCGTGCGCGCCGAGCTGGGCGGCTCCGAGGACGTCGATGTCCTGCTGCGCTTCATCGAATCAGCAGAGCGCGGAATCGTGAAGTAAGCGGAGAACCATCCAGTTGGCGAACCAGCCGTCGATTACCGGATCCGCAGGCCAGTGGGGCCTGATCGCAGGCAACGGCCGCTTTCCCTTCCTCGTGCTCGAAGGCGCGCGCAGCCAGGGAATTGATATGGCCGTTGTTGCCATCCGCGAGGAGGCCTCGCCGGAACTGGAGAGCGCCGCCAAGCGTCTCCATTGGGTGAGCCTCGGAGAACTGGGCAAAGCGATCGAACTGCTCCATTCCGAGCGCGTCACTCGCGCCGTAATGGCCGGTCAGGTCAAGCACGCAAAGATTTTCAGCTCCATTCGCCCCGACCGGAGAATGGCCCGTTTGCTCATGTCCCTCGCGGTCAAGAACACGGATTCGCTCATCGGCGCTGTGGCCCGCGTCCTGGAAGAAGAGGGCATCCATTTGGTTGATTCGACCGCTTTCCTTGATCCGCTCGTTGCCCGCGCCGGCGTCCTCACCCGCCGTGGCCCCACGGCGGACGAGCGCGCCGACCTCGAATACGGCCGCCGCATCGCCCGCCACATTGCCGCGCTGGATCTCGGCCAGACCGTCGTGATTTCCGCCTGCGCCTGCGTGGCCATTGAAGCCATGGAAGGAACTGATGCCACCGTCGAACGTGCCGCCCGTCTCGCCGCTGGCCGCCCCCTCACCGTCGTCAAGGTGAGCAAACCCGGCCAGGATATGCGCTTCGATGTTCCCGTCGTCGGTCTCCCCACCATCGAGGTGATGCAGCGCTCGGGCGCCACCGCGCTCGGTATCGACGCCGGCCGCACTCTGCTTTTTGATCGCGCCCAGCTCCTCGCCGCCGCTGATCGCGCTGGCATCGCCATCGACGCCGTCGATCCTCCTCATCCCTCCGGAGCCGCAGCATGACCGCCGGCTCACCGCGCGTCGCGGTAATCGGCTGCGGCGACTTCGGCCGCAATCACGTGCGCGTCTATCGCGAACTCGGCGCTCACGTCGCAGGTGTCTATGACATCGATCCGGCCTGCCGTGATCGTCTTTCCGCGGAATTCGGCGTGCCCGCCCTCCACGGCATCGATGATCTCGCGGAACGCATCGATGCCGCTTCTGTGGCCGTGCCCACTCTGAGTCATGCCCAAGTCGGCTGCGGCCTTCTCGCCCAGGGAATTGACGTGCTCGTCGAAAAGCCCATGGCCGCGACTCTCGCGGAAGCCGACGATCTGATCGACGCCGCGCGCCGCCACGATCGTATCCTGCAAGTCGGCCACGTGGAGCGCTTCAATCCCGGTTTCACGGCCATCCTGCCCCACGTGGCCCGGCCTCTGTTCTTTGAAGTGCATCGCCTCGGAATTTTCTCGCCGCGAAGTCTCGATGTGGACGTAATTTATGATGTGATGATCCACGATTTGGACATCTTGCTTACCCTCGTCGCCGAGCCCGTCACCGACGTGCGTGCCGTCGGCATCCCGGTCGTCACCCCCCGCGTGGACATCGCCCACGCGCGCCTCGAATTCTCCGGCGGTGCCGTTGCCAACGTCACCGCCAGCCGCGTCTCCACCGAGCGCGTCCGCAAATTGCGTTTCTTCCAGACGCACGAGTATCTTTCCGTCGATTTCGCCCGCCGCGATGCCGTGCGCATCCGCGTCGCCGATTCCGCGGCCCCCGGCCCGCCCCAGTTCAATTTCGAGAAATTGCCGGCCGAGCCCGTCGAGCCTCTTCGCAGGGAGCTTGCTTCTTTTCTCGACGCCGTCGCCTCGCGCAAAACTCCTCTCGTCGA
>JASHSV010000190.1 GCA_030038535.1 Candidatus Acidiferrales bacterium | reverse complement strand
GGCTTTTTACAGCGCGCTCGAGCGCGGCAGGCTGTCTATCGTTGCACCCATCTCGAGCAGCTATCCCGCACTCACGGTGCTGCTGGCGTACGGGAGCGGGGAACGGCTCATGCCAATGCGATTGGCGGGAGTTCTGTTCGCGCTCAGCGGCGTGGTACTTGCCTCGCTGGCGGAAGCAGCGCCGAGAACCGCGAACGATAAATCGACGGGGATCTATTCCACCCAAGCGGCGAGCCGGCTCGCGCCGGGAGTGTTCCCCGCGATGCTGTGCGCGGCGGGGTTTGGCGTGACGTACTGGGCGCTGGGGTTTTACGCCATTCCGGCGTGGGGTGCGGTGAACACGGTGCTCATCCAGCGGCTTTCGACGGTTGTGTGGCTCATGGCGGCGGTGGTCCCCCTGGGACGGAGCCTCGCACCGCCCAGGGGGAGCGGCTGGCTGCTTGTCGCGGTGGTAGGCGTCTTGGACGCGTTCGGCTTTCTGCTGAGCAATTACGGATTCGAAAGAGAGCAGGTGGGAGTGATTACGGTGTTGGGGTCGATGTTCGGAGCAGTGACGCTGGTTCTGGCCTTCGTTTTTCTAGGCGAACGGCTGGTGCGGCGGCAGTGGGCAGGCGTGGGACTGATTTTCGCGGGGATCTTGCTGATCAATTCCCGTTAAATTCGGTACCCGGCGGTCGCATCCTTCCTCCTGCTACACTGGCAATCTCATGAGCCAGTTCTGCGAAGTCGCGTTACCGGTTCCGCTGCGCACGACGTTTACCTATGCAGCGCGCGAGGAGCTAGCGGCCGCATCCGGAATGCGCGTTGTGGTGCCGTTCCGCAACCGGGCGATGGTGGGAGTGGTGGTGGCGAGCTCCCAGAAGGACGAGCGCCGCGACCAAGTGAGGGAAATCTCCGAGGTGCTGGACTCGGAGCCCGCGCTTCAGCCTCCGTTGATCGAATTGGGACTCTGGGTGGCGAGCTATTACCTTGCGCCGGTGGGCGAGGTGTTTCGCGCGATGCTGCCGCCGGTGGTGGAAGTGCGCGCGGTGCGGGAACTCTCACTTACGGCAGCAGGGGCGGAGTATCTTGCTGAATTGCAATCGCTCGAAGAGCGAACGGACGAAGAGCGCGCGGAGGTTGCCGTACTGAAGGCGTTTCCGGCTGATGGCGCAGCCACAAGCGCGGCCAGGTTGCGGCGACTGGGAGGAGGCGACGGGGCGATCGGACGGCTGCTGAGGCGCGGCGCGCTCGAAGCGCGAGTGGTGGCGCGGCGCAGGACGCGCGCAACGGTGGAATTCGAACCGGATGCGCCGGCCGAATGGGCACCCGATGCTCCACGGCACGCGCTGAATCCGGAACAGAAACGCGCGCTTGACGCAGTTCGCGCAGACCTGGCCGCGGGTGAGTTTCGAGTCAACTTACTGCACGGAGTGACCGGAAGCGGGAAGACGGAGGTGTATCTCGGCGCGATTGAGGCGGCCCTCGCGGCGGGCCGGACGGCGCTGGTGCTCGTGCCGGAAATTGCGCTGACCATGGCGCTGAGCCGTCTGCTGGAGGCGCGGCTGGGGCATGCGGCGGGCGTCACAGTGTTGCACAGCGCATTGCCCGAAGGGGAACGCTCGGCGGCGTGGTGGGCGGTGCGGCGGGGCGAAGCGCGCGTGGTGGTGGGGACCCGATCGGCGGTGTTCGCGCCGCTCGAACGGCTCGGACTGGTGGTGGTAGACGAGGAGCAGGAGGCCAGTTACAAGCAGGAAGAAACTCCCAAGTACCACGGGCGCGACGCTGCGCTGGTGCGCGCGAAACTGGAAGGCGCGGTGGTGGTGCTGGGATCGGCCACACCGTCGCTGGAGAGCTATCAGAACGCGAGGCGGGGAAAGTACCGGCTGCTGGAGCTGCCGATGCGCGTGGCGGAGCGGCCGCTGGCGCGGGTGGAGCTGGTCGATTTGCGGGAGGACTTCCGGCAAACCCACTCGACACGCGCCCTCAGCGAACGGCTGCGGATGGCAATTGCGGAACGGCTGGCGGCGGGCACGCAGGCGCTCATCCTGATCAACCGGCGCGGCTACTCGTGGTTCCAGCTCTGCCGGAGCTGCGGCGCGGCGGTCGAATGCCGGGATTGCAGCATCGCGCTGACCTTTCACAAACAACGCGGGAGGTTGGTGTGCCATTACTGCGGATTTTCGCGGCCGGTGCCCCCGGCGTGCCCGAAGTGCGGGCAGAGATACATGTACTTTGTGGGCGAGGGCGCGGAACAGGTGGAGGAGCAGCTCCGGGCAGAGTTTCCGCGGGCGCGCATCGGGCGACTGGACCGCGACAAGGTGCGGACGCAGCAGGAGTACCGGAAGATTCTGGGCGCTTTCGCGGCGGGCGAACTGGATTTGCTGGTGGGGACGCAGATGCTGGCCAAAGGACACGATTTTCACCGCGTGACGCTGGTGGGCGTGGTTTCAGCGGACCTGGCGCTGGGCCTGCCGGACTTCCGCGCGGCGGAGCGCACGTTTCAGTTGCTGACGCAGGTGGCAGGACGCGCGGGACGGGGCGAGCTGCACGGAGACGTGCTGATCCAGACGCACTACCCGGAGCACTACGCGATCCAGTCGGGAGCACGGCAAGACTACCAGGCGTTCTTCGAAAAAGAGGCGCAGTTCCGGCGCGCGATGCACTATCCACCTTTTGCGGCTCTGGCGAACTTGATCGTGCGCGACAGAAAGCTGGAAAACGCGGCGAGGTGGGCGCGGCAGCTTGCCGCGATACTGGCGCCGGAGGAAGGGCACGGACTGAAAGTGTTGGGTCCTGCGGCGGCTCCGCTGGCGCGATTGCGGGGAGAGCACCGGATGCAATTTCTGATCAAATCGCCGAGAAGGACGCTGCTGACGCAGGCACTGACGCGTGCGATCGATGCGTGCACGCAGAACGGGATAGCGGATGGGGCGGTGCTGGTGGATGTGGATCCGATAGGGCTGATGTAGAGGAGCGAGGAAAAGACGGAAGAGAGGGACTGACGGATAACGGCCGGGTGATTGGGGCACGTCCCGATCCCGAACCATCAGGACTCGGGATGGCGTGCCCTACGGGTTGGTTTCGATCAGGGGCGCGGGCATAAAGCAAAGGACAAAAATGGCGAGGGCCACCAGGGCCCAGACGCGGCGCTTGGCGTCGAGAGGCTCCCAACGGTCGAGCAGCACGGGATGGCGGAATCCGAACAGGAGCGAGAGCGCCGCCCACATGAACCATCCAGGCCAAAAATAGAAACCCAAGGGGAGCAGCGCAAGAGCGGCGAGCAGCGAAATGCGCCGGTGATTTTCACTCGAGAGTGAGAACAGGATGTGACCGCCGTCGAGCTGGCCGATGGGCATCAGATTCAGTCCAGTGACGAACAGTCCCACCCAGGCGGCGCTGCCGACGGGGTGCAGAAGCAGCGAGCCCGGGTTGATGCCGGGGTGCAGCAGGCGGATCAGGGCCTTCATCAGCAGCGGGACCCCGAAGACGAATTGGGCATTGGCTGTGGCGCCGGGAACCACCCTGGAATAGGTGACGGCCAGCACGAGTGCGGGCACGGCGAAGACAAATCCCACCACGGGCCCGGAGATGCCGACGTCGAACAGAGCCTTGCGGTTCACGATCGGCGAGCGGATGCGGATGAAGGCGCCCATCGTGCCGAAGAGGGTGGGGAAGGGAATGAAGTATGGATAGCTGGCAGCAATGCCGTAGTACCGGCAGGCGAAAAAGTGGCCGAGCTCGTGGGCCAGGAGAATGGTCATCAAGGTAAAGGAAAACGGCAAGCCTCTAAGCAGCAGGCGAAGCGTGGCGAATCCGCGCCACGGGGCGAAGTCGTTGGTGAAGGGAGCGACGCCTTCGGCATAGTCCTGAGCAAACTGGGCGCCCACGGAAAGCGTGGAGACAACGGTGGCAAGAAAGAGAACGACCGCCCACACCAGCATGCGGCGGCTCCGCGGACTCGGGCGGCTGTAGCCCTCCATCCAAGGCGGAAGAAAGAGCGGCTCGCGCTCGGTGTTATCGAGCGTGCTCACCCGGTTTCCATTTCCTTCGCTCATGGGCGTTGATGCGGAAGGCCGTTCGGACGCGGGCGGCGAATGTGCGCGGCGGGCTGGGGCAGAGAGGCGCTCAAATGCCGCGCAGTTCCTTGCCGGGTTTGAATCTCACGACCCTTCCTGGCGGGATGCTGACCTCTTCTCCGGTGCGCGGGTTGCGGCCGATGCCGGTCTTGCGCGGCTTGACGCTGAAAACGCCAAAGCGCCGCAGCTCGATGCGCTGGCCCGCGGCGAGGCCTTTCTTCAGCATGTCGAAAACGGTTTCGACGGCCTCTTCGGCCTTTGCGCGGCTGACGTTGGTGCGGCTCACAACGAGATTGACGAAATCGAGCTTGATCACGCGCGCCTCCCGCGCCGAACGCAGGAATATGCTAGGGAGCGAGTCGCGGGTTGTCAAGGCGGGTGCTAGGGGAGAGAGAGGGAGAGGGGGCGGACGGCGTGAGTGGCGACGCGATCTCCCGGAGCGGCCTCGAAGGGGGCGCGACCCGCCATGGCGGGGCCGTGTACCTACGAAGCGTGCTTGACAAACGGAGCCACGGAACCCCAATCGCCCGCAAAGACGAATTCGGAGATGGGGCGGCGGGAACGCGGAGCCAGTTCCCGCTCGCGAAGCTTGTCGGGCAGAGCCGCGGGATCGCCGGGGTAGCCAATCGCCATAGCGGCCATGGGCTCGCAGTCAGCGGGAATGTGATAGGCGGCGCGCGCGCGGTCGGCGTCGAAGCCAGCCATCTGGTGAACGGCAAGACCGAGAGAGTGGGCCTGGAGGGCGAGGGAAGCGGACGCGGCGCCGACGTCGTGCTGAGCATGGCGGTTTGCCGAGCCGTCGTGTTTGAACTTGGTGCGCGCGACGGAGATGGCGAGAACGGGTGCGGCTTTGGCCCAGGCCTGGTTGAACTCGACGAGGCAGGCGAGCATTTTCTGAAACTCGGCGGGATTCTCGCGGGTAGCGACGACGTAGAACCAGGGCTGGTCGTTGTAGCTCGATGGGGCCCAGCGCGCGGCTTCAAATAACTGGGCGAGCTTGGCGGGCTCGACGGGGCGATCGGCGAACGACCGCGGGCTCCAGCGCTCGGCGAGCAAGGAATGGATCGAGAAATGCGCAGGTGCGGATTTTTTCATGGCCATGCCTCCTGAAATTCGGTTGCCGGGTCTCACCGCGGGAGCGTGCCGGGGAACCGGATGCGAAGTTTATTTCGCGGCTGGGCTGGGCTGCGGTGTGGCGCCCAATTCCTCGGCGGTGACGACCGGATAGCCCCGTTCGCGCCACGCATCGAGACCTCCGGAGAGCGGGCGGACGTTCGAGATTCCTCTGTTCCTGAGCTGCAGCGCCGCACGGGCGCTGGTGGCTTCGCCGGGTCAAGCACAGTAAAGGACCAACTCGCGGTCACGCGGGAGATTTTTTACCTGGTCATCAAGGGAGTCGGGATCGATCCACTTTGCGCCGGGAATGAGCTCGGGATCGGCTTCGACGCTGAGCACATGACGCAGGTCCACGACGAGCACGTCATCGCCCTGCTCGATTTTGGCGTGCAGCTCTTCCGGCGTAATCCGCGCCTGGCGGAGCTCGACGAGAAAGCGGTGCCGGCGGAGATATTTCCAGGCGACAAAGGCGGCGCAGGCCGCGGCGATCAATCCAAGAAACGTGGCGCCCAGGCGGCCGCCCTGCGCGGCAATAATCTCGAGCTGGTCGCTGAACAGATAGCCGATGCTGAGATAAGTGCAAGCCCAGACGGCGGCGCCGACCGCATCGCAGAACAGAAAGCGGACCACGGGCATTCGGACAACCCCGGCCAGGGGCGCGGCGGCGGCGCCGAGGCCGGGAACGAATTTGGCGACGAGAAGCGAACGCGCGCCATAGCGCGCAAACACGCCCTGCGTGTTGCGGACGCAGGAGTCGGGTTCGAGCGAAATGCGGCAGAGGAGTTTCAAGACGCGGATGCCCCGAAGCCGTCCCATCGAGTACCAGGTCACGTCGCTGGTGAGCGAACCGAGAACGGCGAGGGCGGCTGCGGCCTCGAGATTCATCTTGCCGAGCGCGGAAAGAGCGCCGGCGGCGAGCAGCATGGGCAGCGCGGGCACGGGCACACCACCCTGTTCCGCGGCTACCCAGGCGAGGATCACCAGGTAGCCGTGGCGGGCGAGGAATTGAAAGGTTTCGTGCATAGGACGAGTCGTCTCAAGCAGCCTCCAGAGCCCACGCGGGCGCGGGAGGCTGCCGAGCGATGCGCAAGCGCTCGAGCGTTACGGCTTGCGCGTGATCTCCATGTCGATGGTGAGCTCCACCTCGTCGCCGACGAAGGCCCCGCCGCCGTTGACGCCAAAATCCTTGCGGTTGATCCGCGTGGTGGCGGAGGCGCCGCGGCGCTGGACGCCGTTCGGCAGGGTGATCGGCGCCGTCGGACCCTCGACATCGAAGGTCACTTCCTTCGTGACGCCGTGTATGGTGAGATCGCCGGTGAGCTTCCACTTTCCGTCGCCGGCGGAGGTGACGCGCTTGGACTTGAAGGTCATGGCCGGAAACTTCTCTACGTCGAGGAAATTGGGGCTCTTCACGTCTTTGTCGCGGCCGTCCACGCGGGTGTCGAGCGAGGTCGTATCGATGGTTACGTCGACCTGCGACTTGGTCATGTCGGTGTCATCGATCTGGACAGTTCCCGTGGTCTTGGTGAATTGACCGCGTACGGTGGAAATTCCCATATGCTTGACGGCGAACTGCGCCGCCGTGTGATTGGGGTCCACTTGCCAGGTATTGGACTGGGCAAGCGCGGGCAGCGAAGCGAACGCGAGCAGGGCTGCAACGGTAAACCACTTCTTCATGTCTCTCTCCTTTGTTTGCTGATGCCGGGATGACGTTTAGAGCGAGCGTGCGTCTTCCCGGTTGCATGCTTTTCGATACGAATCCGAGCGAACTGCCGAGGGGAGTTCTTTTCTCGCCGCGGGGTCTGCCGGATGGCTTCGAGCAGAGCCACCAATTGGCGCAACCGCGCGTGCCCGAGGCCGCCTACGAGGCGCGCATTTTCGGCTTCGAGCGGCCGGTCCAGGCCGGCGAGAAGGCGCAGGCCGGCGGTAGAAATGCACGTGTTCACGACGCGGCGGTCGGCCGTGTCGCGTGCACGGGCAATCAGGCCACGGGCTTCCAGGCGGTCGAGCAGGCGCGTCATGTCGGGGTCGCGTGTGATCATGCGCGCAGCAATCTCGCCGCAGGGCAGTCCGCCGGGGCCGGCCCCGCGCAGGATGCGCAGGACGTTGTATTGCTCGGGGGAAATGCCGTGCGGTTTCAAGGCGCCGGCGATGCTGCGGAGGACCGCATCGGC